>CAZCTX010000081.1:0-1500 GCA_964502205.1 uncultured Candidatus Saccharibacteria bacterium | reverse complement strand
AGAAATCAGTTATTTCAAGATTGCGTTCTTCGATTAATCGAAGAAGTAAATCAAGAGGGCCATTAAATTGTTCGGATGTTATGTTAAACATATGTTAATAAAAATTAAAACTCGCCGTGTTGCTAGATTGCCCCAGGACGAGTGGTTTTAGTTAGTAATAGTATATCATAATCATAAAAAAAATCAATACAAATGCTTGCAAAATATAAATAGCCGGTGCTTTCTTTTGATTTCTTTTTCAGTGGCTTCATTATTTTATATTATTATCCTTTAGTTAATTATAATACATTAAAAAAGAAAAAACAAGACAATCTTTTGGGAAATCCTAAAAAATTAATTATCTCTTTTAATTAAACCCTCTTCAAAACTTATCTTCACCAAACTACCAACATCAATTCCTTTTAAGGCGTAAGCTTGGCTAGAAGAAAATATTTTTCTATCTTCGTAGTTTAATCCTAAAGCTTCAGCTGATGTTTTGATTTTTTCTTGGGAAGTTGTTTCAATTTCAATCATTGGTTCTAATCCTGGATAAATATCAATATCGAATTCAGTATCTTCTTTTACTCATCTAATTCTTTTTTTCTCAGCCGTATGCTTTACAACAAAGCCAATAGCTTTAAAAAAATCAGTTGCTTTTTCAAAGCTATCTATCTTTAATTGAATTTCTTGCATACCTTCATCATTTGATGATGCATTTCGATCAACTGCTCCTAATCTTTTTTTAAAAGATAAAGATATTTCTCCATTTCCTTCATCTCGTACTCGTATTCAAGATAAATCTTTATCAAGTCTTCAATCGGGATAATCAAAAGTTGCTCACTTCTGCAAAAATTCACCAATTTTTACAGCACCAAATTCTTTAAGTTTTTCTTGAATTTTATTAACATCTATATCAAGAAATTTAGCTTCAATTTCTTCATATTTTGCATCCATAGAAAAATTTTAAAATATTAATTACTTTCCACAACAATGTTTATACTTCTTGCCGGATCCACAAGGACATGGATCATTACGACCAATCTTATCTTTGCTTCCCGCAATTACAACTTTATTAGTTGTCTCGGTTCTAACGTTTTCTTTTTGAAAACGCAAAACAAAATCTAACACATAATTAGATAAATCATTTCATAAGTCTTTATAGAAAACATATGAATCTTTTTTATAGGCAACAAGAGGTTCAATATTTGAATAAGCTTTTAAAGATACGCTATCGCGTAATTGTTCCATTTTTTCCAAATGAACCATCCATAAGCTATCTAAGATATTTAAAACAACTGCCCTGGTTATTTGATTGAAATTTTCAATATCATTTTCTTTTTGAAAATATGATTGACGAATGTTTTCAAAGATAGCATAGAATAATTTATCTTGATTTTGAATGTTTTGCTTAACAATTGCTTCTTCCATAGGAATATTAAGATTCTTAAGATATTCTAACACTGAACTCATTCTTAAATCAATGTTTTTTAAATCATTCTTAATTTTTTCTTCAATTAAATT
>CAZCTX010000080.1:0-1593 GCA_964502205.1 uncultured Candidatus Saccharibacteria bacterium | reverse complement strand
GGCATTATCTGTTTCTGAAATTTCTCAAATTTATAATCAAACAAAAGGAAAATATTAATATTTTTAATAATCAAAAACCGGGATGATCAAGGTAATCATCCCGGTTTTTAATAGAACCCATTAATCTGTAGGTATCGTCCTCCGCATGACGCGGAGATTAAGAACTTTACTGAGGATTAGTTCAGTCGAAACCGAGCTATCCATCGGATTAAAGTTCTGAGGGCCAAAAGCAATAAATCGCCCTTGCACCTACAGATTAATAAGTTCTAAATGTACGTCACAGCGTGACAGGTAATAATTATATCACGTGAAGGTCGTTTTGTCAATAGGCGGTTGTGGAAAAACTGTTTAAAGCAAAAGGGCTTGCAATCTATTAAAAAATCATATAAAATATATATAATTAAATATTAAACATGATGTATGTTTGACAAAATTAAAAAGAATTTAAAAGATTTCTTTATTATTGTTTTGGTTTTAATCATTATTATTTTAGTTTTAATATTTAGAGGGGTATCTTCTAATAATGTTAAAAATGAAACAAAAGAAAAGCAAGCGCAGACTGAAGAAAATGGTAAAAATTTTATAGAAGAAGATTTTTATACTAATATTATTTTAGAAGGAAAGGGGAACGATAAAAGTGGACGCTATGTAACAGTTTTGTCTGATTATGCTTGTCCTTGATCTTCTAAATTCTATTTTGATACTATTTCTGGTTTTTTGAAGCAAGGAGATGTTAATAAGGTTTGATTGCAATATGACTTTTTAGTTTTAAAAGAAGATTCACCATCAATGTTGCCAACTGAAGCAGCGTATTGTGCTGATGAGCAAGGCAAGTTTTGAGAATTTCATGATGGAGTATTCAAATTAAAAGATAAATTCGAAGATATTGAAGAAGCTTTTTCAGAAGAAAATATCAATGCTTTAGCGAAAAACATTGGGGTATACAATACTAGATTTCAAGAATGTGTTAAAGACCACAAATACCGTCAATTAATAACAATGAGAGCCAATTACTATTTAGATGCTATGGATAAGTTAGGGGTGCCTTCAACGTTTTTAAATGGAAAGCCATTAACATTGTTAATTGAAGGTAAAGAACAAGCTGTTGGTGCAATTGATTTGGTAACCTTTAATCAAAAAATACAAGAATGGTTGAAAAAGAATTAATTTAATAAATATTAAGAAAATATTATGGAAAATCAAAATATGCAAAAAGAATTTATAGTAAAAGTATATTCAACGCCTTCATGTCCTTGATGTGATGTTGCGAAGAAGTTTTTGTCTGATCATAATGTTGATTTTGAAGCTATTGATGTTTCACAATCTCAAGAGCTAGCTATTGATTTAATGAATAGGACTGGTTCTACAGGAGTTCCGGTCATAGAAATTAACGGAGAATATATTTTGGGCTTTGATAAAATGGCAATATGTCAAAAATTAGGTATTAGCGAGGCATAATTTTAACCTCTAGTCTTGTTTCGGCTCTGGCCGAACAAAAAGACTAGAGGTTTTCCCTAAAAAGGCAACACTTTACAAATTCCATAAAATATGGTATAATATATATACATTAGAATAACTTAATAATTAAGCATA
>CAZCTX010000079.1:0-1606 GCA_964502205.1 uncultured Candidatus Saccharibacteria bacterium | reverse complement strand
TTGAACCAGCGTTAAAAATTACCAATAATTCTTTGGTTGTCATAATGTATGTTTAAAATTTATTTATTTTTAGCTATTAATTTTATTTGGGTTACTTCATCAAAGCCATATTTGCCATGTTCTCTTCCAAAGCCAGAGTTTTTATAACCGCCAAATGGATTACAAGGTAAAATATAGTTGACACCGTTGACACTTATCATTCCGGTTTGAAGTTCGTTACTAATTTTATTGATTCTATCTGAGTTTGAAGTATAAAGATATGAGCCTAATCCATAAGTAGTGTCATTGGCTAATGCTACAGCTTCTTCGTCAGTTTCAAATGTAATTATTGGTAACACTGGACCAAATACTTCTTCAGTTCAAACCTTCATATCTTTTGTTATGTTGGTTAAAATTGTTGGTTCAAAAAAAGCGCCATTGAATTTATTTTCTAAAGTGTTTCCTCCAATAGCAATATTGGCTCCTTTAATTTTAGCATCCTCAACTTGGGAAATTAATAAATCAAGTTGTTTTTTACTTACTAATGGTCCTAATTCAGTATTAGGGTTTTCTGCTGTCCCCATTTTTTTATTACCAAAGGCTATAGATAGTTTTTCTACGATTTCATTGAAAATATTTTTATGAACAATTAATCTTTTAAGCCCATCGCAACATTGACCAGAGTTAAATAGTCGATTAAAACAAATATTTTCAACTGCAGAATCAATGTTTGCGTCTTCAAAGATTATGCCTGGAGCTGATCCCCCTAATTCCATAACTGCTTTAATAAATTTTTCCCCAGCGGTTTTATATAAAAATTTTCCAGTTTTTGTACTACCGGTGAACATAATCATATCAATATCTTGTGCTATTAATATTTTTCCCACTTCGCTATCGCCATAAACTTCGTTGAAAACTCCCTCGGGTAAATTAGTAGAAAAAATATTTTCAATAAATTTGCCACATAAAGGACATTCTTCGGAATGCTTTAACACAATAGTATTGCCAGCTATTAGATTTTGGAAAGAACCCCATATAAAATTATTAAGTGGAAAATTTCAAGGAGTGATGACAGCTACAACACCAATCGGTTCATGAAATACTTTATGGATTTCTGTTTCATTTTCAAAAGTTATCTCTGGGCTAAGATATTTTATTGCATTATCTAAATATCATTTTATATAATCTATGCCAGCATCGAAATCAGCGGAAGCGTCATTTATTGGCATTCCCATTTCTCTAGATTCCAATAATATGAACTCATCTTTTTTTGCTTTTAATATTTCAGTTGTTTTAGCTAAATATTCCAATCTTTTTTCTAAGCTTATATTTTGTCATTCTGATTGCGCCTTTTTAGCTAAATTAAATTTTTGAATAATATCTTGTTCGGTCGATATTTCAACCTCACCTATGACCTCGTAATTAGATGGATTTATAGATTGTAATTTGGGCATATTTTTTGTTTACGTATAATTAATTTAACAATAAAATTGCAAGATTTAAAGTTGAAGCAAAGGAAATTCAGGCAAGATATGGAAGTAATAATTGTCCAGCAACTTTATTAACTTTGCCGAATTCTTTATAGGTAAGAAATACTAATGCTATTAATATTATAATAACAATAAAA
>CAZCTX010000078.1:0-1722 GCA_964502205.1 uncultured Candidatus Saccharibacteria bacterium | reverse complement strand
AACTAAAGGTATTTTTGCCAGTGCACCAGCATATTATTATTAAAGATTTTAAAAACAATTTATTAAGAGAAATTGATAAAATTTAGGTGTCATTTTACATTACGCATGCAAATGATTGATTTTTTAAAACGGTATAGCTAAGATATATTAAATAATCTTAAAAATGAAACTATGTCAGAAGAAATTAAAAAAACACTTAAAAACGGCAAAGTTAGATTTATGATTTTTAAAAAGGGCAATAGCTGGTATGGGGTTGCTTTAGAATTTAATATTGTAGAAGTAAACAAAAACCCAGAAATTGTCTTATTTGATTTATTAGATGCAATTTCTGGATATGTTGAATCCGCTATTAAAAATAAAATAGATATATCTATGTTAATCCAGAAGGTAGATAAGGGATATGAATCAATTTGGGCTAAAACTACTAGAAAAAAGCAAAGCCCATTGGTATATATTTTTGGAGAGAAATCATTAATAAAGACTTAGAGATAAAACCAAAAACACTAATTGATTTTTTTTAAATTATCATATATGATATATATGATAATTTTTAAAATACATATTATGAAAATAAAAAATATAATTATTCTTCTTGCAATTTTTTTAACTTTTAATATTCTTAATCAAAAAGTATTAGCTACTTCAATTAATCCAAGTAACCTAGGAATAGTTGCCAATGATATTGTTCAGAACATTGTAATTGATGGTAATCAAGCATACATTTCTGGTAACTTTACGAAAATAGGACCTAATATTGGGCAGATGGGTATGTTTAATTTATCTGATTATTCTTTAATTAGACAACCAAAACCCAATGGAACAATCAATGCTATTATTAGTGACGGCAGTGATGGTTGATATATAGCCGGTTCTTTTACAAAAATTGGTGATCACGCAACAAAAAGAGTAGCCCATATAAATAACGATGGATCAGTTGATACAAATTTTACTGCTAATGTTAACAACACTGTTAGTAGTTTGCTTTTGAATAATAATAAACTTTTTATCAGTGGTAGCTTTACATCTATTGATGGTATTGCTGACAATCGCATATATGTTGGCGCATTATCGCCAACAACAGGGGCATTAGATGCCTGATATCCAGGCAGTCAACAGAATCCAGTAACAAAATTAGCCGCTTACGATAATAATATTTACTGATATGTTAGCAATCTTTACTATATCTATCGTGCTAACAACACTAACGGCACAAAAGACAATAGTTGATCCATAACATTGAATAGTTCGGTTTCAGATTGACATTTTGAAAATGATTATCTATATATCGCTGGCGGTAATTTCACGACATTAAACGGCAATGCCTGTTCCAGTCGATTTACTAAAGTAAAAATATCTGATCTTTCAATTGATCCATTAAATCTTTCTCTGAATAATACGGTAAGAAAAATTTTAATTACTGGCGATTCTATTTATCTTGCTGGTGACTTTACTTCAATATTGGCTACAACTAGAAATCGTTTTGCAAAAGTTGATATTGTAGACAATTCTCCAGTACTTCAAGATCTTAACCCTAATATCAATGAACGAGTCTATACATTTTTAATTAATGACAATAACTTATACGTTGGCGGAGATTTTACAACCGTATCTGGAACTTCTCGTGCTGGTTTTGCTAGCTACAATTTATCATCTCCTGGACTTAATGCTTGAACCTTCTTTGTCAATTTTTTGCCAAATTTAGGCTAAAACAGGGGAAATGTA
>CAZCTX010000077.1:0-1727 GCA_964502205.1 uncultured Candidatus Saccharibacteria bacterium | reverse complement strand
TATCCATAAAGCAGTGGGCTGGATGTTGAGAGAAATTGGAAAGAGAAATTTAGAATTAGAGGAAAGTTTTTTAAAAAAACACTTCAAAAACATGCCTCGAACCATGTTGCGGTATGCCATAGAAAAATTTCCTGAAGAAAAACGGAAAAGCTACTTAAAAAAGTAGGAATCAACCAGGGAAGTTTCTCGGTATAGAACAATTGGCAGCTTCAAGTGAGAGATGCGAACAAACCAGAAACTTCCTATTTTTATCACTTATCTATGGGTTCAAGATGGAAATATCCCGAATATCTTGTCTTTTCTTCCTTAAGCCTTTATTATCAGTAAATTAGCAAAAAGAATATGAAGTTGGATTGATTAAAGGGTGGTTATATGCAGATAAGGACAATCAAAAAGAATGGAATTGAAATTGCAGTAGTTAATAGCAAAGAGATACTCATAAGCGATGTTCAGTCAGCATTGGATTTTATGGTTACAGTCCAGTATGAAACGGGATGTAATCGAATTATTTTATATAAGTCAGCAATTGGTGAGGATTTTTTTCACTTAAGCACCAAAATAGCCGGGGATATACTACAAAAGTTTGTAAATTATCGCATAAAACTTGCCATTATAGGTGATTTTTCTACTTATATCAGTGAAAGCATGAAAGCCTTTATTTTGGAGTGTAATCGGGGCAAAGATATTTTTTTATTACCAGATGAAGAGAAGACCGCCGAAAAATTAAGTACAGTTTAGTTTTGTCTTCAAACCAACAGATTAAAATGTTATTCAACTTATAAAGTTATTATTCTTTTTCCTTCGCCCACCAAGTAGAATTATTATTATATTAAAAACGGAGAAAGCAAAAAATGTAGATATTTGTGGGGTCATTTTTATCTACTCAATTTTTTTGTAAAACATAAGATCTAACTTCAGTTTAATTTGGTTTTGCAAATTGGTCATGGTCGGTGATTTTTGTTATATGGTGTGTTGAACTCTTATTTTGAAATAAAATATGGCTAATGAGAAACGGGAAGAACAATTCGTTTAAAAGAACTAGAAACTTTAAAATTGAACAAATGAAAAAGGAGGAAAATAATGGATAAGAGTTTTAAAAAGGTTGTTTTTAAAGCAATTGCCTTAGCTATGGGTATTGCAGCATTGGTTTTAAGTGTTCTAAAGCAAGTTCAAGATAAAAATATCATTATATTATTATCAATCGGACTCATATTATTAGCATTTGAAGGACTTGATAGCATTGATTAAGCTATTATTTAGGAGTAGGAAGGAGTCCGAAGTATTAAAAAAAGCTACCGGAGGAAAAGTTATAAAGCGGAAGCCATAGAATTATTGTTGGATTTTGGATTTAATATATTGAATCTGCATAATATTAATTTGAAGGTATTTTCTTACAACAAGCCAGCTATCAAATATTATCAAAAAGTTGGATTTAAGGAAGTTGGGAGGCTTCGAGAAGTAAAGCAGATAGCCGGACAAAAGTTGGATCAAATTATAATGGACATCCTGGAAAACGAAAACGAATACAAATCGAAACTCATTAAGGATTCGGTTGATAAGAGAAATCAAGAAAATGAGAAATGAAAGAATACCTTTTCTTCCATATGAATTTAGTAATTTGTATCATTTTTTATTTCATTTTCTTAATTAATGTTGATCCTAATTAGGTCACTTAATGCTAATAATCTTGCCTTTGGTGATTTCAACTAAAATTTTAGGAGTGAGCT
>CAZCTX010000076.1:0-1788 GCA_964502205.1 uncultured Candidatus Saccharibacteria bacterium | reverse complement strand
AATCAGATATAATTTTAGAAAGCTCAATAATTCATGCAGAATTTGAGCAAATTCACCCATTTTCTGATGGCAATGGCAGAATAGGGCGCTTACTACTAATAGCGCAATTATTACAAAATAATTTACCACCAGCCATTGTTAAGAAAAACAAACATGACTATTATACTGTTTTGGCCAGAGCTCAAAATTTTAAAGATTATTCTTTGCTAGAAGAATATATATGCGATGCTATCATATTAGGTTTAGAAAAATTTTTATAAATTACATAAAACAATCATAGCCATTATTTTAAGACAGGCCAGATCATTAATTAATATTTCACTTAGATTGTGTCTTACTTAATTCGAATTATTGTCTTTTATTTATTTTGTGATATAATATTAATATTAAAACATAAATACAACATATGATTCCAAAAATAATTCAGCCTTATCTTTGGTTTAGCGATATAAAAAAAATGGATTTAGAAGAAGATAAAAATAGAATCATTTTGAATGTTTTGAATATTGGTAGCAAAAAAGCCACTGATTGGTTATTTAATTATTATCCTAAAAGTGTTATTAAAAAAGTTGTTATTGAGCACGGCGCCAAAGGAGAACTAGATGATAAATCATTAAATTATTGAACCCTTATTTTAAAAATTGACCCTAAAAAATTAATTAAAACAAGATTTTAAAATGTTTTACAATATATTAAATAAAAAAAGAATAGATATTTTGCCTTTTTTAAAAGCATTTAAAAAAGACTTTTATTTAGCCGGAGGAACTGGTCTTGCTTTGCAATTAGGCCATCGCGATTCAATTGATTTTGATTTTTTTAGCTTTAAAGAAATTGACACTAAAGAACTGTTTTCAAAAATCAAAGATATTTTTAATGGCCACAGCATTAAAAAGGTCCAGGATGTTAAAAATACACTAACGGTATTAATAGATGAAGACATCAAATTAAGCTTTTTCTCATATAATTGCCAGCTGATTGATAAATTAATTGATGAGCCGTATTTTAAAATCGCTTCTATCAACGACATAGCTTGTATGAAATTGTCTGCTATTGTTAGCCGGGCTTCCAATAAGGACTATATAGATCTTTACTATATCTTAAAAGAAATATCTTTAGAAGAGGTGTTCAAGCGCCTAGGAAAGAAAATGCCAGAATTAGAAATTAATTTGGTTTTAAAGAGTTTAGTTTATTTTAAAGATGTTGAAAAAGAAAAAATAAAATTCAAGAATAATAAAAACATTGATTTTAAGCAAATTCAAGATTTCTTTAAAAAGATAACAGAAAATCATACAAAGAATCTAAAAACATAGTTATTAGATTATATTACTGGTTTTTTAAACTGTAACAAAACCAAGAATAAAACATCTACATAAGTAAGAAAAGATTTAATTATTATTATGAATACAGGTTTTAGCCAAAATTCAAAGCATTTATTCCGAAGCTATAAACGAGCTTATTTTTCTAATGCTTTTTACGCTAAAACTGTAATTATAGTCTAATAATTTAGATCCCTAATAATAGTATTTGCTAAACAGCTTAGAAATAAGCTGTTTTTTTAATTATTTAAACTTAAAACATGACATCTGAAAAATTTGATAAGAAAATATTAAAAATAATGGTTAAGGAGAATTATGATTCCATAATTGATATTACTAATTTAATGAATCAAGCCAAGATAAAGTATACAGCTGACGAGAAGGTTGGGCCATTTCTAAGAAAAGCTTTTGTAAGAAGATTCATAAAAGCATGCAAAGATTTTAACAATCAAGGATATATAGTTAAAATTGA
>CAZCTX010000075.1:0-1819 GCA_964502205.1 uncultured Candidatus Saccharibacteria bacterium | reverse complement strand
ATTGGGAAAAATTTAAAAAAGCTTGCTCTTTAGGCGGACTAGAGGATATTAATAACATATTAGGTTTTTGAAAAAACAGTAGAAGTCTCTGAGACTATCTGAAAGAGAAGGGTGAATAAATTCGGAAATTTTATATTTGTGTTTTTTTTGAACACAAGTTCACAACTTAATAAAATATTTTAAAAGCGCAGAGCTACAAAATGAGTTGCCACTTAGACGAAGTCGTTATGCCGAAACATACGACAAAATTCTAACCAGGGCAGTAGACGAGCCAAAGGCTACTCGAGTCTACGTTTTTAGGTTGAGTAGTCATCTGCGCATTTATACGATATAATATATTTATTAAAAAGTCAAATTTTAATATGAAACCAAATTATTGCTTGGAACAATTATTGACCGATGAAGATGTAAAAAATAATTCTTTTTTACATGATTTAAATGTGCTCCTTGAACATGCTGATAAAAAGGGCATTAAACTAACAGCAAAGAAGAACGTTTCCCCTAAAGAAATTAAAATTATTAATGAATTATTCGCTAAAAAAGAAATTTTAGGAATGGTAATTGGCGATAAAGAATATAAATTTCGAGGGGAGATTGAGTCTCATTATTTCTCCAGGCTTCGTCAATTGGCAAAAATAGAAAAATTGGTTCATCCTAAATTCAATAAAATCATAACTTCAAAAAATAATTATTCAAATTATTGCAACCTTAGTCCGGCTGAACAATATATAAAAATGTTTAATACGATTATATTAAATGTAAACTATAGCTCAGAATATTATGATGAAGAGGAGGTAACCACTAATTTTTTAAACGGCTATTTATTTTTAATCTTGTGGATCCTCAGAGAGGTAAGTGATAACGATCAAAAAAATTTATATATTTCTTTAGATGTATTTTCAAAGGAATTTAAAAAATATATTGATTTAAAAAAAATATGAAGCTTGATTAGTAAAGAAAAAGAAGACTACATATTTATTAACCGTTTTATTCAAGATTATTTTGAAAAAGTCTTAGATATTTTTGATATTGTTGAATTAAAATGAGCTAATTCATATACTCTTATGGGGTGAAAATTAACTTCTTTTGGCAAACAATTTATTGATAAATGTCTCAAACAGCAAAGGGAGTTAGAAAGATATTCTGACGGTGCAATTGAAGACGATATTAAGCTTTTCAACCACGATAAAGAATATTGCTATTATAAAGGGATGGAATTTTTAGAATTTAATTTTGTAGACATAGCTTTGTTGTGACTTTATCAATCGATTTTATTAGATGAAAACTATGTAGCTGCTTATATTGGCCTAGCTAGCCTATATGGTTGCATCGGCGATGTTAAAACACAAAGAGAAAATATTAAAAAAGCATTTCAGCTAACCATGTATAAATTACCATTTTTGGGCAAAGAAGTTTCCTGGGGAATTATTGAAAATCGCCAATATTTAAGAGCTCTGGAAAATATGGCTTCCTTGTATAATATTGATCAAAATATCGAAGAAGCTGAAGAGATTTATAAATTAATTTTGAGACTAAACCCAAATGATAATCAAGGCATTAGATACTATTTGGCAGGGCTATATGAAGGGTTATTTATTGAAGATATTGAAATAATGTTTGAAGAGGGAGACCAAAAACAAGATTGAAGTAAGCTAGAAGATTTAGTTAAAAGGCAATCTATGCTTCATAATTTTTTTGAGTAAAATTATGATTAATTAAAGATAAAAAGCCCAAGTCAGTACCACACTCATTCCATTTTTTTGATTTTTTAGCCCAGGGTATTGACTATTTTAATTCTCTATGCTAATATATTGTTGCT
>CAZCTX010000074.1:0-1900 GCA_964502205.1 uncultured Candidatus Saccharibacteria bacterium | reverse complement strand
AAATTGAGGATACACTCGTAGGCTTATTGGATTCATGAATTTCGGACGCGGGTTCGACTCCCGCCGCCTCCACCAATTAAAAAGTGAGTAAATAATAGCGTAGAGAAAAATTCTTTACGCTATTATTTTTTTAAAGAATGTATTAAAAAAAGAAAGGATAGATCTCCATAATTTTTTCTTTACTCTAAATAATGATTTAAATATTTTTCTAAAAAATCATGATTAAGAGTGCGACAAAGTCGAAATTCTTTGATCCCTATCCAATGCGTCACCCCTAAAAGAAGGGAATCATGTGGTGCTTTCTCAATATAATTAAAGCAGATATGCGGGTCTACCTTTACATTTTAAATTTATTTGTAGGGGCTTGATTTATCATAACCGTGGGTCTTAGGGATAGAATTAAGGGGAGAAGAAAATATTATTTTCACCTTCAAATTAATCCTTTCACGCCGGAGGAGAGGAAAATAAAAAAGAGAAGTCTCTTGTAAGGAAAGAAAATGAAGGGAGTAGAGTTTCTTCAATAATAAAAATATAAATCATCTCTTGCAATATTTTCAAAAAGTTATATAATACTAACGTACGTTAAATAAAAAAGAAATGAAACAAATGGTGGAAAATAGTCTCAAAGAGAAAATAAAAGAAGTGGCAGTAAATCATTTTAATCGTGATGGCTATCATGGAGCGACCATCCGCAATATTGCACGCGATGTAAATTGCTCTTTGCCAATGGTTTATTACTATTATCAAAGTAAAAAAGACTTATTTCATGAAATTATAAAAAAAGATTATTTCGATCTATTAAAGAGAATAGCAGAAATGATCAATGAAAAAAATATACTCGATTTTTATACTGAATTTGTTTTTAAAATGAATTTTCTGAGTGATTATGAAAAAAAAGTTTATCGTTTGGGGATTAAAGTGTATCTTTCTTTTGATGGTGATGAAGAGCTGATGGAAATGATGGATAAATGGGAGGAATCAATTATACCTCGTCATTACCAAATTATGAGTTCATATTTAAAAGATATCCAAGAAGAAGGAAAAAAAATGACTATTGTTCGGACTTTGGTACATCTTTTGGAAAATTTAATCGAACAAATCGTAGTTAAAAACCGCTCTCTTTCGAAAAATGAAATTCGTGAGGAATTGTCTTTAATTATTGGAAATATTTAAAAAATTAATCTGAGAATATAACGAACGTTAAATAAATCAGAAAGGATATGATAAAAAGTGGAAATGGAAAAAAAACTATCAATAATGCAAAAAATTTATGCAGCTTCAATTGCCGAGAATATTAATATATACCAGAAATTAAATGTGTTGGATTCTGTTGTTGAGAAGAAGAAACAAAATCAAGAACAAACAGCTTCCCTTATGTGTCAACAATTAGGGATTAAAAGTGAGGAAGAGGTATTTAAAAAAATGGTTGAAGTTTTTGGCTGTGCCAACTGGAATGTCGAAAAAAAGGAAAATGGTTATACTGCAAAGGCAACGTCATGCATGCTGGCAGCTTTATCAAAAAAAATGGGAGGAGCAAATCCTTGTTACGGTTGGTGCTTGAATCCAATGATTGCTATGATTAATATAGTTTCTCATGGTAAAGTTGATATACAAAATGTTAGTATAGAAAGTACTCTCATGGAGGGTGATAGCTGTCGAATTCAAATTCAAATAAAAAAAATTGAATGACCGAAATTTTTTTATTGAAAATACATTTTGAAGTAATTTTTTAAATCAGCATGGTTTTGTTATTCCGAAGGGGTTTCTATGTTATAATACTTCATCATGAAAAAACGACTCGTGGATGTATTTTACGACTATCAGCCTCTCTATATATTTATAATTATTGGGAATATAATCAGTGCAATTTATGGGTACTATTTTTACTGGGAACAATTTT
>CAZCTX010000073.1:0-1909 GCA_964502205.1 uncultured Candidatus Saccharibacteria bacterium | reverse complement strand
GTTCCTTATACGGTTACAGCCACTGCTGGTGGTATGGGAGGCACATTACCATTATATCTATTCCAAAAACAATAAACTTAATTCATGAAACTAGACGCTATTATCATTGGTTCTGCAACTTTAGATTTTTTTGTCAACAGTTTAGAATCCAAAATTATATCTGAAAATTCTTTTGTTAATAAAAAAGGAATTGCTTTTCCTTTAGGTCAAAAAATCGACGGCACAATATTTGAAACCAGAACAGGGGGAAGTTGTTTAAACGTTGCCACTACTTTTTCAAATTTTGGGTACAAATCGCATGTAATTACTATTGCTGGCAAAGACATTAACCGTAAGGTAATTTTAGATGCTATTAAAAAAACAAAGAATATCAAAAAGGCAACGGTTAAAACAGATGATAAAAAAATAACCGGATTCTCTTGCATAATTTTATCTAATAACGCTGAACGGACAATTATTAAAAATCCAAAAGGTTGTTCTTCAAATTTAAGAATAAACCAAAAAGATATTAAAAACACAAAAGCAAAGATAATATTTTCAGGATCACTTTATGGTAAAAAAGAAAACTGAAATACTCTTATTAATTACAAAAAAGAAAATCCAAAAACAATTTGATGTTCAAATCCAAATTCACAAGATTTAATTTTCTTAAAAAACAATCTTCAAATTTTAAATCATATTGATTGTTTTTTCTTAAATCTCGAAGAAGCTAGCATCTTAAGCAATATTCCTTATACAAAAGAGAAGGAAGTATTTAAATTTATTGATAAATATATTAAAGGAATTTGCATAATGTCTAATGGCGCCAAAGGCGTTGTTGCTTCAGATAATAACTACATTTACCGCTGTGATGCGTATAAACACATTAAACTCATTGATACCACTGGAGCCGGAGATGCATTAGCTAGTGCCTTTTCCCTCATGTTCCAAAAAACAAAAGATATAGAATATAGTTTAAAATTTGCTTTAGCTAATGCTGGAAATTGTATTGAAAAAATTGGCGGTAATACTAATTTACTTACCCCAACCATATTCAACAATCGTAGCTGGAAAAAACATTTTAATAAATTAAAAATTAAAAAAGAAAAAATATGCTAAATTCATTAATTCAACCGTTTCTTAAAAAAAATAAATGTTTCATTTTAGCTTACGATCAAGGTTTAAATAAAAACCCTGATGTTTTCAAATTTCAATCGCAAAACCCAACATACATATTCGAATTAGCTAAAAACATTAAGGCAACAGGAATTATTCTTAATAAAGGCATTGCTGAAATTTATTCAAAATCAAATTACAAAACTCCTTTAATTATTAAATTAGATTCAAAATCAGAAACAACACAGCAACCGATACTAACTTGTTCAGTAAAATATGCTAAAAAACTTAATGCTAAAGCAATAGGGTATACAGTTCATTTTGGTTCAAAATATGAATCAGAACAATTAGAAATTTTCTCAGAATTAGCCGAAGAAGCTCATGAATTAAATATGGCTGCTATATTATGAACATATATTGTTGATGATTCTTGAAATCACGTTCAAAATATATCAGCTTTATCTTTTGCCTTAAGACAAGCCTATGAATTAGGTGCTGATTTAGTCAAAATCCCTACAATTGAAAATATATCAGATATTCAAAAATTAAATACATTGGTCCCTAACTTGCCAATCGCGATTAGGGGAGGAGATATAATGGAAAATAATGCCTTCCTAGAATGAACTAAAAAAACAATTGATAACGGAGCGAGTGGATTAATTGTTGGAAGAAATATCTGGCAAAAAGAAAATCCAACAGAAATCGGAAATAAAATTCATTCGATCGTATTTAAAAAAAATTAAAGAATTAAACAATGCATTCTAAAAAATCCTTCACCCTAGTAGAATTAATGATAGTAATAGCAATCCTTGCA
>CAZCTX010000072.1:0-1944 GCA_964502205.1 uncultured Candidatus Saccharibacteria bacterium | reverse complement strand
TTTATAGATGGAGGGCATAGTAATTTAAAAATAAATTAGAACAATAAAAATCAATATTATTGCGTTTCTTAAAAATATGGTATAATATGGGTGTAGGGAAAATTAATAGGTAAATATTAAAAATATAATAATATGAAAAAAACAATTGTAGTCGGGGGAAGTGTTAGAAAGAACGGAACCTGTTCTAATATATTAAAATTGTTTCAGGCGGAATTAGGAGATAAAGTAACGCTGTTTTCTTTGGCGGAAAAAAAGGTCGGTTTTTGTAATGCATGCTTGTTGTGCGATAAAAGTAGAAAAATTAATTGTGTTGTTAAAGATGATTACCAACAGTTTATAAATACCGTTGAAAAATCAAAAAACATTGTTTTCGTAACTCCTATTTACGGAGGAAACATAACAGGGGTAATGAAAAATTTTATTGATAGAACAAATCATTATTTTAACTTTGATAAACTTAAAGATAAAAAAATGTTTTTGATTTTAACAGGATGCCTTCCCATTACCAAAGGAGAAAGTCCTTTGTTCGAAAACAAAAAACCTATCAAAAGAATAAAAGAATTTTTCGGAGAATATGCTGGCATAACTGGTTGTGAGTTTGAATATCTGGGTTATTATAAAGTTCATCCGGATAAAGGCAACATATTTAAAGATTATCCATCTATTGAAAAAGATATTAAAAAATATTGCGCGAAGCTTAAATAATGCGTTAATTTACGAGAAAAGTCAAATAAATTATTTTAAAAAAAGGGCCAGTATATCCAAACCAAAATGGTTTGCCTGGACAGTTGCTATAAAAGCAATGTCCGATATGATATCTAGCCCTGCTATTTGAATCTCAATTTTTCAATTGAGTTTTTCTTGTTTGTTGGCAAAAATTTTTCATTTGCCATTTCGTCATCGCCTTGGTGAGTTTTTACCTCACCAACAAGCTGATAAAACGGAGATTTAACAATACCTTCCGCGGAAGGATTCACTATATCTCTAACAAACAAGACAGTACGTGCTATTGATACTTTATCATATTTATACATTATGTCAATTTGAAATATTGACATTTATCAAAGACTATATTAAAATGTATTTGAAAACTTATTAAGAGTGCAGGGAGGGAACTAGCCCAATGAACTGCCGACAACCTACTCAATCAAAAGAGCAAGGTGCCAAATCTAGTCCCATTTGGGAAAGATAAGGTCGACAATTATACATATGTATAACGCCACTTTCCCTATGAAAGTGGCGTTTTTAAATAAAATTTTAAATTTTAAAATATGGAAAAAAATATTAATACAAGAACAGCGGAATTTGTTTCGCCAATGCATCCGGATAAAATTTGTGACCAAATATCCGCTAGTATTTTAGATGAATGTTTAAAACAAGATCCAAATTCAAGAGTGGCAATAGAGACATTGGGTGGACATGGTAAGATTGTAGTAATGGGGGAAATAACATCCAATGCAAAAGTTGATATTAAAGATATTGTATCAAAAGAATTAGAATCTAAAGATTTTGAAATATTAATTAATGTTTCAAGTCAATCAACTGAAATAGCAAGAGGGGTGGATGTTGGTGGCGCTGGGGACCAGGGAATTATGATTGGTTATGCTTGTAGTGAAACTAAAAACTTAATGCCTTTAGAATATGAATTGGCTAGAGATTTATGTCGTTGGATATATAATAAATATCCTTATGATGGTAAGGTTCAAATTGCTATCGAAGACAATAATTTTAAAACAATTTTAGTTAGTTGATGTAATGTTTCTAAAGATGTTTTAGAAGCAAAGATTAAAATGTGATTTTGAAAATTATTTAAAACTAGTATACACGTTTCTAGGACTAATGATTTTGAATTACTCATTAATCCGGCAGGAGATTGATCGCAAGGAGGGTTTGATGCTGATACGGGATTAACTGGGAGAAAAATTGTTGTTGATGCTTATGGTC
>CAZCTX010000071.1:0-2126 GCA_964502205.1 uncultured Candidatus Saccharibacteria bacterium | reverse complement strand
ATTAGAATTGTCAAATTATCAATTCAAATAGAATAAGTTTAACAATACCTAGCGGAAGGGGTGAGATTTGAACTCACGAAGGTTATTCGCCTTACAGTTTTTCGAGAACTGCGCTTTCAACCACTCAGCCACCCTTCCTTATCCATTAATTTACCATATTATATCTTTTATCGCAATACAAGCACTTGAATTATCACAACAAATAATGTATAATACAATTAGAAAAGGGGCTGTAGCTTAGCTGGTAGAGCGCTTGCATGGCATGCAAGAGGTCGTGGGTTCGAGTCCCATCAGCTCCACATTATTGAAACGACTAGCTCGTTTCAATCTTCATATATATTGTTCCCATAGTTCAATGGATAGAACAAGGGCGTCCTAAGCTTTAGATGGAGGTTCGACTCCTCCTGGGAACACAACCTGTTTACAAAACACAAAATATTTGATATAATACCAGTACCAAATGAATATTTGGTATTTAATAAAAATGCCGCTTTAACAATTTAATAATTAATTTGTGCCGAGGTAGCTCAGTGGTAGAGCATACGCCTGAAGAGCGTAGTGTCGAGTGTCCGATTCACTCTCTCGGCACACAAATTTTAAAACTCAATAAAGCGGGTAATCAAAAAACATGGTTATTCCACGTTTAAAATATCAGAAAATAAACGTTCCAGCAATTGGATCTTCTGTTGACGGAACTGTTTTGAGCAAAGAAGGAAAAACATTATATGTTGATGTTAGCCCTCTTGGCTTAGCCGTTGTTCGAGGTATTGAATTTATTTCAGCCAAGAACTACATTAAAAACCTTAATGTAGGCGACAAAATTAGCGTTACTATAGTAGATCTTGATAATGAAGATGGTTTAGTTGAAGCTTCATTAAAAGAAATCAGCGCTAATCAAGTATGAAATGCTTTGTCGCTTGCAAAAAAGAATAGCGACACTGTATTCATTAAGATCAGAGAAGTTAATCGCGGTGGATTAATAGCTGACTATATGGGTATTAAAGGTTTCTTACCTGTATCTCAACTTACACCTGAGCACTACCCTCTTGTTGACGGCGGTGACAAAGAAGAAATCCTAGCTAGATTAAGAAGTTTTGTAAACACTGAAATTCCAGTTAAAATTCTTGATTTAGACAAAGATTCTCTAAAATTAATTTTCTCCGAAAGAGAAGTCCTCAACGAAGAGCACAAACAAAAACTTGCTGCTCAATACCAAATCGGTGATGTTGTTGACGCCGAAATTACAAAAGTTGTTGACTTTGGTTTATTCGTAAAATTTGGTGAACCACCAATTGATGGATTAATTCATATTTCTGAAGTAGATTATAAATTAATTCCTGATTTGAAAGTAGTTTACAAAGAAGCGGATGTTGTCAAAGCAAAAATCGAAAGTATTACCAATGGCCGTATTGCTTTATCAATCAAAGCATTGAAACCAGATCCATGAAAAGATATTACCGATATATACAAAACCGGTAAGAAATATGACGGCATTGTTCTTAAAACAGGAACTCTTGGTGTATTAGTAGAATTAGAACCTGGTGTTTACGGCTTCCTTAAATTCAGCGAATTAAAAGAAGAAGAAACTCCAAAAGAACCATTAGAAATTGGGAAAACATACCAATTCTCAATTAAATCTCTAGACACAGAAAGCCGAAGAATTACATTGGGATTATAAAAACAAAAAAAACGACCATTACTGGTCGTTTTTTAATTATATTTTTAGGCAATCATATCTTTCAAAGCCTTGGCTGGTCTGAATTTTGCAACTTTCTTAGCTGCAATATGAATCTTTTCTCCTGTTTTTGGATTAACACCCATTCTAGCTGCTTTAGCTTTAACTACAAATGATCCAAAACCACTAACAGCAACATCTTCGCCTTTCTTTAATGATTTTGAAATGCTATCAAAAATTAAAGCGACTACGCCTTCTGCATCCTTTTTTGTTGATTTTAGTTGTTCTTGAACTAATTCAACCAAATTTTCTTTGTTCATAACTTTTTGTTTACTTTATTAAAAGTCAAACGACCATATTAAAAACATATATTGTTTATTATATGTTTTAGTTTATTAAATATATTGTATATGATTTTTATTAAAAATGCAAGTGTTTTCGACTATTTTGC
>CAZCTX010000070.1:0-2223 GCA_964502205.1 uncultured Candidatus Saccharibacteria bacterium | reverse complement strand
CTTTCTTTACAGTCTTTTTGACTGTCTTCTTTTTTGCAGCCATGATGTTTTTTTATTTTTGTATATTAATTTTTTCGACCTCACAAAATATTTTTGAAAAATATTTTTGTGATATATTTTTCTAGTATATTGTAAACTATTTTTTAAAAAAAATCAAGGGGTAAATGCAAATTTTTGAAAAAATATTTTTTAATTGTTTTTTAAAAATTAAAAACAAAAACAAAAATTTAAAAACCAATTAATTGAATTTCTAATTCTAGGTGAACTCCAAATTTTTCAAAAACTTTTTGCTTAATAAAAGTTATTAAATTAAAAGTATCATAACTTTTAGCCTTATCGAAATTTACAATGAAATTAGCGTGTTTTTCCGAGACTTTTGCCCCATTAATACTAAAACCTTTCAGCCCGCACTGCTCTATCAGCCAGCCAGCTGGCACTTGTTTTTGGCCTTGGCATTCAACTATTAATAAATTATTTTCATTTCAAATGCTATGATCAAATTCATTAACATTAACATTTTTAAAAGTAGAACCAGAATTAGGAAATTCGTATGGTTGATTTTTTAATCTCTTATCCATCGTATTTTTTATTTTTTCTTTAATAATATTTGAATCTAAAAATTTTCCAATTAAATTTGCTTCTCAAATAATATTGGCTTTGCGTTTAAAAATACTTTCACGATAACCAAAACCACATTCATTGTTATTGTATGTTTTAATTTCAAAATTATAGTCATTAAAACTTAATCAATCAATATTAAAAACTTTGCTAATTACGTCTTTGATTTCAAAAAAACCAACTCCGCAATTCCCTCGAATTGATCCTCCGACTGTACCCGGAATACCAAATAAATCTTCAATACAAGAAATGGATTGAGATTGTAATTCAGTAATTAAATTGTTTAAATTTCAGCCAGCACCGACAGCAATTTCGAAACAATCATTTTCAACTTTATTGATTTTTAATTTTTTATTTAATATCTTAATTACTAATCCCTCAAATCCCTCGTCATTTATTAAAACATTGCTTCCGCCACCTAAGACAAAAACGTTCAAGCCTTCTTTTTTAGCGTTATTAAGAGTATTAACTAAATCATCAACATTGTCTATTTGTATAAAATATTTTGCAATACCACCGGTTTTGCAAGATGTAAGCTTACTGAGTTCAACATTTTTTAAGACAATGTTATTATCCATATTAGTTTTTTAAATTTTTATCTAAATAACCTTGAAGAATTAACGAACTAGCAGTTTGATCAATAACAGAATTTTTATTTTCTAAATCATCTAACCTGTTCTCGGCTTCTTTAGTTGATAATATTTCGTTTTCGATATGGACTTTAATTTCTGGTAATTTCAAATTTAAATAATCAATAAATTTTTGAGTTAATTCAGTTTGCTCAGTATCACCAAAACTAAAACTTAAAGGCAGACCAATGACAATATCCGTAACCTCTTCTTTTTCAATAATTGAAATTATTTGATTTATTACATCAGAAAAACTTTTATTTATTATTGTTGAATACGGATTAGCTATGACATTTGATTTATCACTAATTGATATTCCTATTCTTTTGTTGCCATAGTCAATTCCTAAAAATCTCATATTTTGTTTTTATAATCCATATTTGGATTTTGTTTGATTATATATTTGGGCTATTTCGTTGGCTGATAAGGCCCGGTTATATATGTAGACGTCATCAAGAGAACCGTCAGTAAGCCTATAATTTGTTGTATCATAGGACCCTATATATTTTGATCTGAATGAAGACGGAAATACTGGTACTCCTGATAAACTAATTGTCGAACCAAAAACGACTCCATTTTTATAAATCTTCACCGTTTTGTTAATGTAATCGCACACCACGAAAGCATGCAGTCATTCATTGTCATTGTTTTGAAAAAAATTATTTGCTATGGCATAAGAAACGGCATTTCCATTAGCGTATTGGTGAACTAGATGATTGGTATTTGGATATCTATTAAATCAAAGAAAGCCAATGGTCGCACTTCCTAAACTTTCCCCCAAAATTCCTTGAGGGTTAACATTAAAAACGCTTTTGACTCATGCTCCTGCAGTTATTATACCCGTGTCCGATATAGCAAAACTTGCGATACGCAAGTACCCTGTACCATCATAGTACATTGCTTTATTACTTCCAGTTGTAGTTACTCTAGAAACTCCTCCATTCAACGTAGCATGATACCCATTCCCAGAATAATC
>CAZCTX010000069.1:0-2339 GCA_964502205.1 uncultured Candidatus Saccharibacteria bacterium | reverse complement strand
GATTTAAAAGAAACTTCTTTGGTTGCATTTGTTTTTAAGTTTCTAATTTTAGTTTGCATAAAGGCTCCGCCTTTACCTGGTTTTAAGAATTGGTATTCTAATATAATTCAAGGTTGATTATCATAGTGTATAATCAAACCTTTTTCAAAATCTGAAGTTGAAATCATAGTAATATTTTAATAATTATTAATTTGAATGTCAAATATGATTGTCTCATTTATAGTCCTGGTCCATACCACCAATAATTCATAGCTTGTCTTTAAAAACAACTACTCCATGATCTTCCCTGCCAGTAAACTCTTCGCCGATAATATTTTGTTCTCAAGAAATGCCATCTTTAGTAAATCACATATCATTAGTTTTTTCAACATCGCTTCAGCCACTGACAATAATTAAATTGTTTTTAAAAACTTCAGCAATATGTCCATGTCTTTCGTTAAAATTTGGTTTATCAGTAAGTAGTTCCCAATTAAATCCATCAATTGATGTTCAAATATCGTGACTAATATTTTCGCCAAAATCAAGGCCACCCATTAATCATAATTTATCTTGGAATACAGCGACATCATGATCGTATCTCACAGAAAAAGGAGCTTTTGCATTTGCTGGCTTTCAAATTAAGCCATCTTCAGAATATCAAACATCATTGTATGTTTGTCTTTTATCAAAATTAACTCCACCAATTAATCATAATTTATCTTGGAACACAGTGACAGTATGGCCTTCCCTGGCGCCAAATGAAGCCAGTTCAGTAACTAATTTCCAATCCTTGCCATTGGTTGTTGACCAAATATCGCCCTTAGTGCCGATCCCCTGCTGATATCCACCAATTAGCCATATCTTTCCTTTAAAAGAAACCAAAGGCAAAGATCTTCTTTTTCCTCAAGGAGCTTTGTCAGTAATTAACTCTCAATTAAATCCATCTCTTGATTTTCAAACATCAGCAAAATGAGGTGCCTTTCAGTATTGGACCATCTTTCCTTGAGTAACTGGATTGCCATCAAGTCCACCCATAACTCATAAAGCATTATCGAATACGACTGTTCCGTGCGAATCACGAGCTTGAAAAGGAGCTTTTTTATTTAATGTTCAGGTTAAATTTTTCAAATCAATTTCTTTGGTTGTACTAGTAGTTGTTGTTACAATAATTTCTTTAGCTTTAAACAAATTCTTAAATTGATCAGAATTGAAAAAAGAAACGAAAATAAAAGCAACTAATAATAGTATTAATATTTTTTTCATCATATTTTTTTAATTTGTCTTTATCTTATCATAAAAACTTCTTTTCTTCAAATCCTATCAATTTATAGAATAAAATATTTTATCACAATCTTTTTTGACTGTTTCTAAAGTTGATTGAGAAGTAACAATTACCCAATCTCCAAAATGCCTAAATTTAACATTTTTGCTAGTTTTTTTAGAAATTTCGATTAAAAGAGGTATTGTCATATCAAGAGGCCATTGATTCAAAAATTATATCCCCCTCGGGTGATTCCACTAATCCTGTAGTTTTTAAAAGCTCTTTTGGATCTATCTCTACTTTTCCTATTTTGTTTTTTAAATTTCTCATAATTTAGAATTATATTTTAATATATATCTATTATATATATTTTCCCGTAAAAAAGCAAATCAAAACTATTGACTTTTTGTCTGAATTATAGTAGAATAAAAAATATTAAGAACAAAAGTTCTTTTTATTTTGCCCCCATAGCTCAGTTGGTAGAGCAACAGCCTTTTAAGCTGATGGTCGCAGGTTCGAGTCCTGCTGGGGGCACAAAAAAACCACCGTAATGGTGGTTTTTAAATTATTGATACTTCCCTTTTGTTTGGTTGTAAATTTGAGAAATTTCTTGAGCGGACAATCCCCTGTTATATACGCGAATGTCATCAAGAAAGCCAATAAAAAGATTATTTCCAGTATTGTAAGAGCCTATATATTTTGCTCTACTAGTAAAAGGATACGCGGGGGTGCCCGAAAGAGCTAAAGTTGACCCAAGTTGAGATCCGTTTCTATAGAATTTTATATTTTTGTTTATATAATCGGTTACAGCCGTAACTAAAATTCATTGGTTATCATAACCAGAAAAAATATCTGTAATTGAGTATCTTACCAGCGCCCCATCGTTTCAACTATAATATAAATTGCCATTACTATGCCTAAACACCCAAATATACCCCACTACACCATCTTGATAATTATCTCCGAGTATTGTTAAATACTGTGCTTGAACTGCACAATTTATTCAAAAAGACGTACTCAAGGTGCCATTAATATTAGCTACACCGAAAGCAGTCGTAATAATATAATCATTGGTTCCATCAAAACTCAAAACTTTATT
>CAZCTX010000068.1:0-2414 GCA_964502205.1 uncultured Candidatus Saccharibacteria bacterium | reverse complement strand
TTAAAAATTCAAGACTTAATTTATCCATCTGACTTAATATTAATTAAAGGATCTCATAGTATGAAATTAGAAATAATTTCAAAAGAAATTGCTTTTGAACCAGATAGAATAGTATAACTTAAATTACATTCTAGAAGTTTCGTTCCCGCCTTAGCTCAAAAACCACACGCAAGTGTGGTTTTTGGGTATCTCTTGATTTCTCATCATTTCTATGGTATTTTATTCATGTATCAACTCGTTCTTATTTTTGAGGAAAGGAGGAAAACTTATGCTTGTATCTCTTGCTCTCATTTCCACCAACCACCCAAGAGTTTCCAATCCCGGGTTCGGATAAGACGACCTTCCGAACTCCCCCAGTTAAAGCTGGGACCCCCCTTGTCTTAAAAGGGGGGCTTTTTTAATTTTGTTTTTTACTCTCTTGATTTTTTGTTTTTTATCATATATACTTTTAATATATATTTAAACTTAAAACATGAAAGAAAAAGGTGGTAACCCAATAGAAGTAATAACAGGGGTGTCAGTTTTCGAAAAATGATTGCACGGCTATCTTCTTGATCTAGATGCCAAGAGAGGAGATGGGACAGAAGATGACGATATAATCACTAAATATACAAATCAATTCCATTTCGATCTTGGATCTCAAGGAGCGGACGGGCAAATTATTAATATTGCATTAGCAGTTGCAAAATGAGGGCATAGGCAAAACAAACATATTAAAACAGAAGCAGATGCAAAA
The DNA here is from genome assembly GCA_964502205.1 of uncultured Candidatus Saccharibacteria bacterium. GTDB lineage: Bacteria > Patescibacteriota > Minisyncoccia > UBA6257 > JAKLIH01 > JAKLIH01. The sequence goes on along the minus strand of CAZCTX010000068.1, from coordinate 1,678 downwards.
AATCTTTTCATTTCTTGGCTTAAAAGCACCAAGGACAGAAAAATAGAAGATGATTTTGATGAAAACGAAAATACAAAAGAAGTAAATAAATACAGAATAATAGAAAAGATTTTAACGAAAGAGGTTATTGATGCTTTTAAACAAGCCAACTGAGAAGCTAAACAAAAACTTCGAGATATTCATTTAGATAAAATTCTTGAAGCGATTAAAGCTACCTCTCAACATTCAGTTTTAAAAGTTATAGAATATGAACCACTCAGAAAATGATTAGTAGCGAATAATTTAAATTACGCTCAGCCTAAGAAAAAATATATTTTTTCTGAAGAGTCTTTGAAAATAATTAAGAAAGGCTTAAAAGACGGGAAAACAATTCCAGAAATTTGTGCCGAAAATAACATGCCATACAAAAGCACCATTTCATATATCCATGATAACATTTCTCCTGAAGAAATTGAAGCAATACAGAGAGAAATCAGAGAACGCAATATTAAATTTATTGCCGAAACACTTGGAGTTGAGATTTTGTCTGAAATGAAGGCTAATTTTAAACACAAAGAAAGAATAATATTCAGGCCAGAAAATTCAGAAAAAGTATTGACAATATTGATGAAGGTAGGGGTCCAATATTTTGCTACTGCTTTTCTAGGTATTGATCGGAATCTCTTTACATACCATTGCAAGGATAAGTTGCCGGATGTTTGAGAAGAATATCAAGCTTTTGAACGCGATAAAATTGAAAAGAAAAAATCTAAAAATTAGTAAAACCGCACATAAGTGCGGTTTTAGCTTATCTCTTGATTTTTTGTTTTTTATTATATATACTTTTAATATATATTCAAACAATTAATATGTTTCAAAAAGAAAATATATTTAATGACAATAATAACATTAAAGAAAGAATTGAAAAATTAGATAAAATTGAGAAAAGATTAACCCTTTCTTTGACACGTTATTATTCTAAAAATCAAACACAACTAGACAAAGTAATAGAAAAGTTTATAAAAGAAAAATCTTTAGTTAAGAGCCGATACGGCGATAAGGTTAGTAGTGATATTGTTGAATTGGCGCTTAATATATATCAATACATTATTGAAAATGATTTAGAGGAAGATAGCTTAGAAGAGTCAATGCTAAAATATTTTTCTATTAAGGAAACAAATATTGTAACAAAATACCCTAGCAAAGACACAAAAATCGAAACAGAAAAAAAGATTTTAGAATTTTTAAATCCAACAATTAGATCCGAATTCTCTAATTGTTCTAACAAAGTTCGTCGAGTCGCACTTTATGAAAAATATCTAGACAAAATTAAAGAAGCAATAAAGGCAACTAATTGTTTATCCGTTGCGGATTTTTTAAACTCCCAAGGCCTAAAATCATATTTGGGAAATAATCATAAAGATTTTTATAAAGAATATGTCAGCAAAAATATTTCTTATGAAATTGACGATCTAATAGCAATAGAAGAATGGGTAAAAAACGGAGAAACGTTGAAGACAATATCTGAATATTTAGATATGCCTTATCAATCTTTTTTGCAATTAATATGAGCAAAATTTCCAAAAGGTTGATATAGGAATATTAGAGAAAGTATAGCTCGGGAAAAAGCAAGAGAAATAGTTAAAATCTTAGGCCAAGAGCTAATAGAAGAGATTATTAAGAGCCCTCAGGATAAATA
>CAZCTX010000067.1:0-2690 GCA_964502205.1 uncultured Candidatus Saccharibacteria bacterium | reverse complement strand
CCCTGACTTAGGTCAGGGGTTTTTGTTGCAAAATTATATAATTTGTGGTATAATATTTCTAATTAAAAATTTGTTCTTTATGGAGGCCTAAGGTATGAAAAAGAATTTGGTTTTGATGTTGTGTTTTTTTATAAGTTTTTTTAGCGGTATGTTTTTTAAGGCAAATATAACAAACGAAACTGGTTCTATTAAAATTCTTAACGAAACAAGCGAAAGCCGAATTAAAATTCCTAGTAACAAAGAATTTGTTGTGGTGGAAATTAAGAGTGGCGGGGTGTTAAAGAATGATGTTGATATGTCTTGTTTTGAAACGCCAGTCGCCTCGTTTAGCCCTTATAACCAGACAATAGAATTGCATGCTGTTCCAAAACAAATATTTCTACCAAAGGAAATATATCAAAGCTCCAATATTGTTTATAACGAACAGCGGTTAATTATTGAATCATCCAAGGCATATCAATGGGGGGTTGTTGTGATTTTATTGGAAGACAATAAGTTCGAAGTCGTAAACTTATATTTATGGTAGCGGTAAACTCAAAGACAAAAAAGAGGGATGGCAAATTGCCGCCCTCTCTTTTTTATTTTGTAATTATTAAACTTATTTCTTTTCCAATCCTCTCCCAATCCAAAGTTCTAAAGGCGTTCAGGGTTGGGAGCTAGTACACATTATGATGGTTTGTAATAAATAATTTTGGAAGGAGGTTAAAAAATGGCTAATAATTCCACGATCAATCAAAAGAAGAGAACTAAGGATAATTGGAACGACAAGAAAACTCCAAAAACAAAATCATCAAAAAAGACAAATAAGCACAAATAGAAGCCAGGTGGTAAAGCCATCCTGGCTTTACTCGTTATATATAATTTGCAAAATTATTATAAAATATGATATAATGGATATAATAAAGATTTTAACAAATAAATATGAAAAAAATCATTTTCAATAATATTTGCTTAGTTTTATTTTCTATTACTATTACTGTTGGTGTTTTTATTTTAATTGGGATTTTTCTAGGATATACAGCGAATTGCCGTACTGCGTTTTATCCCTCTGGAGACCCTATCTATATATGTACAACATTTAATATATTATTGTTTAATATCTTGAGCTCAATCCTATGAATGGGGTCTTTGTTTTTAGCTTCTCTATGGTTTGTTTTCAAAGTTAAAAAAACAAAATGGTTGACTGTATTAACCACTATTTTTTGATTTTTGTATTCTCTTTTATTTCTAGGAATATTGGAATGAATATTTTCCATAGTTAAGAAGTTACTCAGATAATTATGGTTGAATAAAAAAGGTCACAAAATGTAACCCTTTTCAATTGTTAAAAAGAAATAAAAATTCATAGGTAAATTTATCTTGATTTTATCAATTTTTGAACAATTTTTAGAATAATTGCTTAACTATTGCATTTTTATATTATATTAGGTATACTTTATTTATTAATAAAAAGAATAATTGAAATACTATGTTCAAAACCAAAAAATCGACCTTGCTTATTTTAGCCAGTTTGATGTTGATTAGTCTTTCGAGTATTAATATAAATCAAAACGATAATATGCTTGCTACAGTGACAATGCCACAAAAATCTCGCAGTAATAATGGATATTTACATGGCTATGGTCTTGAATGTAATGGCTATGGTTGTAAATGTCGCTAGTTTTTAGGAGTGATCAAACCTTACGGTTCATTAGTATCTTGTCAAAATGCTAATCGTTCAAAATTAAGAAGTTCACTGTTTTCTGTGCCTTCGTTAAGTACGGGAGTAGAAAAGGTAGGCACAACAAAACCAAATGGAAGTATTTCCAATTCCAATACAAAACAACCATTAGGCACATGTAAAACTGGCCAATATTGAAATGGTTGAAAACTATCATGTACGGGATACAATAATAGCAATTGTAAATGTGTAGTTTCTTTAACTCCAGGATGTCAGCCATTTCAAGATAAAAATAGTTGTCAAAGAGCCATTAGTAGATAATATCTATTAAAAAACTAAGATATATATCTTAGTTTTTTAATTAATGAATAAATGTAACAAATTTTTAATTAAAATTTAGCTTCTCCTCAAATCCGTTATAATATACAAGGGGACTTTAATATTAATAGAATTCTTTCTAGTTTATTCCAATCAAAAGTTCTAAAGGCGTTCAGGATTGGGAGCCATCTTTCGCTAAAGCTACAGAATGGCAAGCTATATCCTCCTGACTTTTGTCAGGGGTTTTTATTTGCAAAAATAATAGGAAATATGCTATAATATAGATAATAAACAATCTAATTAATCAATATGAAAACTAAAAATATTTTAATAATTTTATTATTCGCCTTTGTTACTATTTTAGTTATTTATATTATGTTTGATAAACAAAAAATTAATAATACCAAAGAGGATATGGCAGTGATAAAGACAACCACTACAACAAAATTAGCCTTATGCTCAAATGAATATTTTCAAACAGAATATAATAAAAACGGGAAAATAATTATAAAAGATTTTCCATATCGTCTTGTAGATAATTCTCCAACGGCACAATGTAAACCCAATGAGAGCGAAGAAGCGGGAATAGATTTTAGCACTATAAGATGTTTTATTAAGGGGTTGTCACTATCAAATATTTCTAATTTAACCTGTATCCAAGAATTAGAGCTGGGTTGTGCTGATTGTTGGTCAGAAAACCACAAACCCTGTA
>CAZCTX010000066.1:0-2702 GCA_964502205.1 uncultured Candidatus Saccharibacteria bacterium | reverse complement strand
TAAGAATTCAGGGGGTTAGGTCTTGATTCTTGAATTTTGAATTTATTTAAAGGCTTTAGAAACAAAGAATCATATAATAGGAAACGGAAATATACAGGTTGAAAATATGATAACTTTTAAATACCAAAATGAAAAATGAAGATTCGACAATAGGTAAAAAAAGATTATTAGTAATAACGAAATTTAAAAATCAAAACTAAATCCAGAGGATGATTTAATGAAGATATGTAATTTGGTTTTAATTAGTAGTTTTTTAATTGATTTGAAAATTTAATTTTAAATCACTACGAATAAACATGGAGGGGTATTATAAAGAGTGTCGAATGAATGGTATTCAGAAAAAAATTTAAAAAAGGCATGGAGATATGTCAAAAAAGATATTCGTGATGATTTTGTATTTGATGTAATTGATTATGACGATATAAGAAATAACATAGATCATCTAATATCATTTCTACATAATCAGATTGAAGCAAAACAATATTACCCAATTCCAACAGTTAAAATTAACGTACCAAAGAATTTACATTCAGTACGTCCTGGAACAACAGTATCTCCAATAGATTTAATCGTTTTATATGCAATTACTCAACAACTTGCTCCTCTTCTTGATCCTCTATTATCAGATAGTACATATGCATATAGATTAAATCCTAAAGCTGAAGAATCAAATGAACATTTATTTAAAAATAGAGAAGAGCTTACAAAAACTTGCATAGAAACAAATAGAGAAAATTTATTAAACAATGAAGATGTTGAAAATGATATTGATTTTCCTTATAACTGGTTTAGAAATTGGAAAGCTTTTCACAATTTATCAAAGGAAGCATCAAAAAATTATGCATATGTTGCAGTTACTGATATTACGGCTTTTTTTGAAAACATTTCTTTAGATCTACTCAGAAATATATTACTAGAAAAATTAAAAACAACCGAACGTGAATTAATCGATAGGTTATTCTGTTTACTTGAATATTGGCTTTGGTCTCCAGATGGAAATTTATCAAGAAATATTGGTTTATTACAAGGGAATGATGTTTCTTCATTTTTATCTAATTTATATCTTTTGGATTTAGATGATGCAATGCTTAAAATAGTCGGGGGTAATAATAATAAATATTACAGATACGTAGATGATATAAAATTATTTACAAGTGATGAAGACGAAGCAAGACAAGCTTTATTAAAGTTAGAAGAAACACTTAGAAAGCTGCATTTAAATGTACAATCTTCTAAAACTAAAATTGTTTCTGCAAATAATATTTTAGACCTTGATGTTGAAATGTGGTTAGAAAAAATGAGCGATGAGAACCCAATAAACGATAAAATAAACTCAGCAATTGAATTTTATGATACAGTATTAGATTTTAATAAATTAGAAGAAAAATGGGAACGACCCTATTTACGCGTTTTGACAGTTCTAAAAAATGCAAAAGACGATAGAGCCATAGATAAAGCACTTCAACTATTTTTAACAAACCCATCTCATAAGCTTCTTAAAAAAAATTATGAATATCTTTTATTTTTTGTATCAACTCATAAATATGGAACCGATATTATTAATAAACTTGAAGATAAAAAATTTATATTTCCTTATCATAAAGCTTATATGTACCGCTTAGCAGCTTACTCAAGAGATGAAATAGATCTTCTAAAAAAGAAAGCTTTAGATGAAGTACTTGATAAAAAATTAAATTGGTTCTGTCGTATGGCTGCCTTATTTTGTCTATCAACATTTTATTTGAATAAAAGTGAGCTTAGCGAAATAGTAAAATTAATTGAAAATGAAGGTAATACTCAAGTTATGAGAGCAGTTTATATTACTTTGTTGCAGTACTCTGGTAGTGAATTTCAATGGATTTTTGATAAGTTGAAATTTTTCAACGCTCCTTATCAGAATTACTTTCGCCTTTATTTTTTTAAATTTTCCGAAGATATAGATTTTTCTTTAAAACAGATTTCATTAATAAAAAAAAGCAAAATAACATCACATAACTTTATTCACAACTTATATAAATTAGATTTACTAAAATTATGCTCTAAACCATTACAAAGATCCAAGTTTAAAGAGGTGATTGATGAGAAAAAACATGAATGCAATAATTTTGATTGGCCAAGATTATCTAATCGGTTAGATCAGATATATAATTCGTTTGTTATAAAAGCCTAAATTTTTATAAAAATTAGCCTAAATCTCCAATAGTTGATATTATTTTTTGAATTTATAAAAAGGGATACAATTAGGGAATTGGTAATTGGAAACTGGAAGGGAAAAAATAAAACTACCAAAGATGCTGAACCCTGAAACGAAAAAAAGTATCAGTAATTGGTAAAAGAGGATTGGTAATGATGCTGCAAATAAAGAATTAAGCAATGATTCCAATTATATTATCGAACTTGAAATGGAGATAGGGATTGTAACTTAACGGTGCCTGGCATTCAGTTATTTGTTAATAAAGATTCGGTAGAAGACCGGGTTCATCAGCTCCTTTCAGAGCGTTTAGCACATATTTATGGGCTTTTTGGGCAAATCCCCGATATTCTTGAGGATGTATAGATCGATATGGCACTGGGCGAAATTCAAAAAGCTAAAGAAACAATTGACGTACTTCCAAAAGAATATTCTTTCGAAATCAAGTACCATCATATTGTAAACGCTAATATAAAAGTATACCAATAAACGGAGAAATGCTCACGTAAAA
>CAZCTX010000065.1:0-2850 GCA_964502205.1 uncultured Candidatus Saccharibacteria bacterium | reverse complement strand
GTTCAGGCTTAGATTCTTCTTGCTTGGTTGATTCCTTTGTTTCAACCAATTCTTCCTTTTTATTCTTAGCCTCTAGGGATTTTTCAGAATGATTGTGTTTTGGTATTTTATTGCCTTCAATAATTTTATCTTCTATGAATAAATTATGAACAGTTACGCTTGGCTTTGCACCCATTGCTATTCAGTGTAATGCCTTTTCTTTATTGATTGAATGCTTGTGCTCTGCTGGTATTCATCAACCAATTTTTTCAATATAGTTATTGCTAACTGATGACTTTCTTGAATCAATAACAACAATTCTCATTGTTTTTTGATGTTTCTTCCCTTCACTTTTTAATCTAATTGTTAACATGATGTGTTTTCCTTAATGTTTATTTAATTATTTCTTATCTTAGCATATTTTCATTGATAAAGCAAGTAGTTTAAATCATGTCCTCTGTCTCCTCAAGGATTTTTTTAATAACCTCAGTTATGCTCACTCGGCTAAATACCATAATTGACGCTGTTAAAGACAACAATGCAAATATTATTAAAACTGCAAAACCAAAATTAAAGTTATATACCAACATATTTGACATTCTTTCTGGCATGAAGTCATTATTAAAGACCAAAATTCTTACACCATTTACTGCATAAAACAATGGATTAAAATAGCTAATAGCTTGCATTCATTCCGGGGTCTTCTCTAACGTGAAAAATGCTCCGGAGAGAAACAAAAGCGGTGATACAAAAATCTGAGAAAACAAAGAAAAAGTTTCTATTCGCTTAATGAACGAAGCAACAATAATTCCTAGACCAGCAATAACAATAGAAATTAATATTATTAGAAGTAATAATAAAAATATTTGATATAAATATAAGCTGATACCCAATATCGGGGCGATTAGTAGCAAGGCAACGCCTTGCATTAATCCTCTGGTTACTGCCCCTAATATCTTTCCAATTACAATTTTAGGCTTAGACAATGGTGCAACTAAAATTTCCCTCATAAAACCAAATTCTTTATCTCACACCAAAGATATTGTTGCATCAAAAACATTAACCACAATGCTTAAAACCAAAACGCCACTATAGAAAAAATTAGAAAAGTTTTCAACTTGATTAGCTGTTGGGAAAAAAGAAGCTAAACCACTTCCAAGAAACAAAGTAAGCATTATTGGTACAAAAAGAGATGTAAATAACTTAATTCTATTACGAAAATACAAAAGCATTTCTCTGTATCAGATAATGTATACCCCAGTTAATTCTTTTTTCAGACTTTCGTTTTTCATATTTTTATCTTATTTGTCTTCCGGTCAATTCTAAGAAAATATCTTCCAGCGTTGGTTTTGTTAAATTTATCGACACAATTTCTTCTGTTATAGCATCTAGTACTTTCGGCAAAAAAGTTTCGCCCTTTTCTGATTTTATAATAATATTCTTACCAATTATCTTAGCAAATATATTAGGAAAGTTATTTTTCACTTCTTCCAAACTTTTAACATTGTCGTTTGTTTGGATTTCAATTGTATCTTTGTTGGCAATGCTTTTCAAATTGCTCGGCGTATCTAATGCAATTATTTCCCCATGGTCAATAACACTAATTCGATCGCATATTTCCGCCTCATTAATATATTGGGTTGTCAAAAATATTGTTATATTATTTTCTTTTCGAACTTTCAATAAATAATCCCATATTTTATTTCTTGTTTGCGCATCTAGCCCAACCGTTGGTTCATCCAAAAAAAGAATCTTTGGTTCATGAATTAAAACTCTTGCTATTTCAATTCTTCTTTTTGTCCCTCCAGACAATTGGCCAACAGATTTATTAAGCTTGTCCTCCAAATCGACTAATTTAATAATTTGATAGAATTTCTTATTAAATTCAGCGTTAGTTAATCCATATAATTTAGCATGCAAATACAAATTCTCTCTTACTGTTAAATGGTTATCAAGCGTTGATTCTTGGAACACAATACCAATTGACTTTCTCACATTCAAAGGATCTTCATTAATACTATAATTATTTATAGTAGCATCTCCGCTAGTTGGATTTAACAATGTACATAACATATTTACCATTGTTGTCTTGCCTGCTCCGTTTGGTCCTAAGAAGCCAAAAATTTCACCTTTTTTAACATTAAAAGAAACCTTATCAACAGCTGTAAGGTGAGAAAATCTTTTAGTTAATTCTTTTACTTCTATCGCATAGTCTGAAATATTTTGCTCCATAAAATATATTTATGTTTGAGCGAGAGACGGGAATCGAACCCGCGTATTCTGCTTGGAAGGCAGACACACTACCATTGTGCTACTCTCGCGGTATTAGTTAACAAAACAATAGCTAAAATAACTAAGTAAATGCCGAAAACTCACATTTTTGATTTTTCGGACATTTTCTTAAATACTAACAATCCTAAACTACCAAAAATAAACGAAATAATCAAGCCCAAGCTAATTGCGCTTCAATTCATTCCAACTGTTAATTTGCCGTATTCGCCTAACACTTCTACTGCTGTAGCTGCTAATATAGTAGGAATTGATAGCAAAAAAGAAAATTTAAAAGCATCTTTTGCTTCTATTCCGGATTTTAAAGTAGTAAAATATGTAAGTCCAGATCTAGAAATTCCCGGAGCAATAGCTATTGCTTGCGCAAAGCCAATTTTAATTGCTTCAAAAATAGTTAATGTATTAATTTTTCTTGTATTTCTACTTTTTATTGTCAAAAATAATATAATTGCTGTAAAAATAAAACCAATAGCAACAGGTATTAGGCTACTACTATATATAAACACATTTTCTACAATTTTTTTAAAAACAAAACCAAATATTGAAGTAGTAACAAAGGCAATAAACAAATTCTTAATAAGT
>CAZCTX010000064.1:1703-2868 GCA_964502205.1 uncultured Candidatus Saccharibacteria bacterium | reverse complement strand
CATCGTAAAATCCATCCTTCAACTAAAACTTTTATGGCCTTGCGCATCTATGTTAATCAGGAAATTGAAAATTTAAAAACTGCAATTAATGATGCCTGCAATCTAATTTCTAAAAATGGTAGAGTCGCAATTATTTCTTTTCACTCTTTAGAAGATAGAATTGTAAAAAATTACTTTAAAGAATTAGTCGCAAGCAAAGAATTTAGAGTAATTAATAAAAAAACAATAATTCCTAAATGAACTGAAGTTAAACAAAACAAAAGAAGTCGGTCTGCTAAGTTACGTATCATTGAAAAAATAATTTAATAATTAATTAAATATATCACCATGACAGTAAATAGCTTTTATTACCAAAAACCAAGTACAGCACAATTTTTACCTAAAATTAATACTAATTTTAATATTAAAAAAGTGAAACGTTTTAGTAAGAGCTATTTGACTGAAAGTATTGAGAAAAACAAAAAGGCATTTGCATCAATTGCCTGAATTATTTCAATTGTTTTGTTTTCAATAATTGCTAGTACTTTTATTTATTTTCAATCCGTTAATGGCGATTTAGATTATCGAATTACTGAAGCAAAAAATAGATTAAAAGATTTAGAAATCGAAAACGCCGAATTAAAAACTAATTTAGTTAAAAATATTTCTCCTGACTATATCGTTAAGTGAGCTCAAGAAAATGGTTTTGTAAAAAACAACAATTTCTCTCATTATGATATCGGGCAGGTTAAGGTTTTATCCTTAAATACTCATAATTAATATTTTTAGCTAATATTATGAAGAAATACAAAAATCTTTCAACTGGAAGTACGATTGATCGCAATCGATTAAGATTATTGCAAATTCTATTTGCAATAGTTTTTGTTTCTATTTTTATATTTCTTTTTAAATTACAGGTTTTATACAACGAATCTGTATCTAATGCTAGCATGTCCAAAGAATCTAGTATTAGCTATAAAACAACAGCTCAAAGAGGGAATATATATTTTACTGATAAGAATAATTCTTTAATTCCGGTTGCAATTAACAAGTCATACAAAACAATTGCTGTTGACCCAAAGACATTACAAAGAGATGAAGAAGTTGAAATTACAGCAAAATTATTATCTCCTATTCTTGGTATTTCCGAAGAAATACTTTTATCAAAATTCAATAAAAAAGATTC
>CAZCTX010000064.1:0-1603 GCA_964502205.1 uncultured Candidatus Saccharibacteria bacterium | reverse complement strand
GAAACGAAGTATACAATACCGCTACCATGACCAAGGTGTTAGAAAAATCTATTAATACTGGCGCAATATTTGCTGAACAGCAAACCGGTCATAAGATTTTTTACGATTATTTAAATAGATTTAAATTTAATGACATTACTGGCATTGATTTACCTAATGAACAAAAAGGCGATCTTCGAAATCTAGAAAAGAAAGATTCCAAAGACGTTGACTATGCTGTTGCCAGTTATGGTCATGGAATTCTAACAACTCCAATGGCAATTTTGCGTAGTTATGCAACTATTGCTAATGGTGGCTATTTGGTTAACCCCTATGTTGTTGAAACAACAAAGAGTTCTGGCGGTGTTTATGCTGCAGTTAACAAACAAGAAATTACATCCGACAGAATAATTAAAAAAGAAACAGCTAAAACAATTACTGATATGATGGTTAGTGTTGTTGAACATGGCTATGGATCAAATGCAAAAGTAAAAGGGTATTCAATGGCTGGAAAAACAGGTACCGCTGATATTGCTGTTGATGGTAAGTATACCGATGATACTATTCAATCTTTTGCCGGGTTCTTCCCAGCATACAAACCAAAAGTTGTTATGCTTGTAATGTTAAGTCGGCCAGCCATTGGTGCTGCCGCTAGTACTAGTGTTACTTATGGTTTTCATGATATGGCAAAATTCATAATTGATTATTACAATATTACTCCAGATGAAATTAAGAAATAAACAAATAATATGAACTGGAAATCTAAAATATTAAAAACTATTTCAACTTTTATCGCTAGATTGATAATTTTGAAATACAAACCAATTGTTGTCGCTATTACTGGTAATGTTGGCAAATCTTCAACTAAAGAAGCTGTTGCCTTAGTTTTATCTAAAAAATTTACTATTCGCAAAAATGAATTAAATTACAATAATGAAATTGGTGTTGCTCTTACAATTATTGGGGTTGAGCAAAGTGGTAGTTCAAGTATTATGGTTTGATTAAAGCATTTGCTTTTTGGATTAAAAATATTAATTAAAAGACAAAAGAATTATCCCCAAGCTCTTATCTTAGAATATGGCGCCGATCGCCCTAATGATATTAAGAATTTGTGTAATATTGCCAGACCTGATATTGCTGTTGTTACCAATATTGGCAGTATTCCAGTTCATGTTGAATTTTTTAATGATATTGAATCTGTTTATGATGAAAAAGCAAATATTATAAAAATGATGAAAAAAACAGGAACTGGAATTCTTAATTATGATAATGAAAAGATTTATGGTTTTCGAAAATTCACTCAAGGAGATATCATATCCTATGGCTTTGATAGCGATGCTGATGTTCGCGCTAGTAGCTATAAAATTGAATCAGCTGATGATTTATTAGATTCTAAAATGTATATGCGGTTTGAATACAAAAACCATTTTGCACCTTTTGAAATCCAAGGTATTTTAGGTAAAGGGTTTGCTTATAGTTTTTTATGCGCTATTGCTGTTGGTTTAGCCGTTGATATCAATTTAATTGATAGTTTGCATGCTTTAGAGGATTATCAGCTCTTACCAGGGCGTTTAAACCTCATATATGGCATTAAAAATAGCTATATCTTTAATGATTGCTACAA
>CAZCTX010000063.1:0-2919 GCA_964502205.1 uncultured Candidatus Saccharibacteria bacterium | reverse complement strand
GTAAAAGACTTCTTCATAATGTTATTTAGAAATTTTTAATATAAAATCATTATTCTCCATATCTACCAAAACTTTCATATTTTTTCCTAATTCACTTTTCAAAATTACTTCTGATAATTTAGATTTGATATTATCTCGAATAGCACCTTCTAAAGGTCTTGCTCCAAAAACAGGATCAAAACCAACTTCTGCTAATCTAACCAAAGCATCCTCACTAATATCTAAATATATCCCCTGTTCTTTTAATAACAAGTTCTTCAATTTTTGAAAATGTAATTTAGCAATTTCAAAAATATGTTCTTTTAGCAAAGGCTTAAATATCAATACCTTAGAAAAACGATTCAACAATTCCGGCCTGTATACATTAGTTAATTTATTTTTAACATTATCTGATAAAGTAGCATAACTAGTCCCCTTATCTAATTCTTCTTTTATATATTCTGATAAAGCATTAGAAGTACAAATAATAATTGTATTATTAAAATTAATTAATCTTCCCGTAACATCAGTTAATCTTCCCTCATCAAATACTGCTAAAAACAAATTCAAAATCTTAGAATTTGCTTTTTCAAATTCATCTAATAGTATTAAAGAAAAAGGATTATTCTTCACTGCCTCAGTTAATAGCCCAGTAATCTTACCATCACTGCTACCAATGAACCGACTAATTGACTGTTCATCTTGAAATTCCGACATATCAAACCTAATCATTTTTTCTTCACTTCCAAAATATGTATTAGCTAATATTTTAGATAATTCTGTTTTTCCAACCCCAGTTGGCCCAACAAACAAGAAAGTAGCAATTGGCCCCTTACTTTTAGATAGCCAAGCTCGATATTCACGAATAGCATTAGCTACTGCCTTAACTGCCTCTTCCTGATCAATTAATTTACGATGAATAATATTTTCCAAATCCAGTAAGTTAGCTGATTCATTCTTAGTGACCTTAGATACTGGAATATTAGTTTTATTCTCAACTAGTAATATAATATCATCTTCGCAGATAACATTACGCCTATTAGCCTTAACATATGATATGGCTTCTTTTAATAAATCACTTGCCGAACTCGGCAGTAATTTATCAGTAATATATTTCTTCGCCAAATTAACGGCTCTCTTAATTGATTTATATGTTATTACAACACCGCTTTGTCTTTCCAAAGCCAAAGCCTCATAACTCAATATCTTAACTGCTTCATTTTCAGTAATTTCTTCCATCTTAACTTTTTCAAAGATATTACAAAACTCAGCATCTTTTTCAATAATTGTATGAAATTCCAAAGCAGTTGTACTACCAATAATTGGCACTAAACTAGATTGAAATATTTGTTTCAAAAAATCAGCTGCATTAATCCCCGTATTTTCAATATTAGTTTGTTTTAGATTATATATATTAGGAATATATAATATAATATTCCCGGCTTCAATTACCTCTTTAACAATCTTTGACAAACGACTCTGCAATTCTCCAACATTTTCAGCTCCCTGAGTTATTTCCCCAATATTTAACATGATCAACCTCTTGTCAAATAAAGATTTAGGAACTTCGTCATAAACAATTTTCATTGCCAAATACATAACCATAGTTTCTTTGCCACTTCCTGGCTCGCCAATAAGCATAATATTATTCAATCCTGGCCTTAATAATATATTCATCATTTGGTCAAATTCTCTATCATGTCCAATCAAAAAACCAATCTTCATTTTTTGCGCTAATGCCGTTAAATCAATTGATACTTTATCTAAGTATCTTGTTGGCCTAGACATAAAAGCTCTATCAACTTTAAATTTGTATCCATATTTCATTCTCAATCTGAAGAAATCTCCAACCCCAGCAGTCAAATGGTCAACACTTGGTACTGGCATACCCAATAAAATTAAAGCATTAGAAATATCATCATGATTAATATCATATTTAGTAGTTACCACATTCATCATCCCTCCCTTTTGATCATCAATCAAAGCTAAAAACAAAGCTGATTTAGTTATCTGATTATTTCTAATTTCCAAAGTTTCTGAAAAAGCTCTGGCTATTAATTCTTTTATATATTCCTTCAATTCTTTTTCATCATTATCAACTCTTATTCCCAATTCTTTATTAATTGTAGCAATAACCTCCTTCGGCTTCACATCCATTTTAACCAAACTACGAAATACAATACTTTCATTAATTAAGTATTTAAATAACAACAATCTAAAATCACGCTTGTATTCTATTGCCTCATAATATGTTTTCAAAACTAATTTTTCAACATCCTTACGTACAAAAACATCAACATCAATAACTTTCTTATTCAAATCTGATAAAGTAACTCTCTTATCTGCCTTGTTTCTGCTCATATATATATCAACCAATACAAACAAAGATATATATGCCACAAAACATAATTTAGGATTAGTCAGCAAAACAACAGAAAAACACAAAGCCAACACTCATAGTATTGTTAAAACTAAATCAATTAGTTTATTCTCTCATCAACCAAAATTGATTCTTTCGAAATCTGATTTTATTTCCTTACTACTTGGATTGAATAATGATAACATATTTATCTATTTAAAGTTTTTAAAACTAAAGCCGGCAATATACCGCATCAGGCAATATATATAAACACAAATATCAAAGTTACAAATAAGTATAGCAAAGCCCCAACAAAACTTCGGGCAATTCTAAATCCAACACCGATAAAATACCCAGCAAATGAATAATCTTGATACAAAGGTTTAAATAAATATCTCACGGTTGCAATTAAAGCTCATTCTCGATCTAACATTTTAATAATATATATGTAATACCTATATACAAATCAAAAACCATCAACATATCAATGCTTAAAAAACAAAGCTATATTCTTAAATATTGTTTTAAATAAATATATTATTCACATATGATTTTTTTAATTTTTATTGATATTTAGATTT
>CAZCTX010000062.1:0-2959 GCA_964502205.1 uncultured Candidatus Saccharibacteria bacterium | reverse complement strand
AAATCAATTGACCTTACAAAGGCAATACCAATTACAACTAAGCCTTTGTTTACAATAAACCAAAACGATTTATTAAATAATATAGTTGATTTAAAATTGCAAAAAAATAACGAAACGACAGAATACGCAGAAGAAGTTTCAAATACAAATACCTCACAGACCAATAACAATAAAAAAAGTATGGCATTAATCGTTGTAAATAATGAAAATGAAAAATCAATATATACAGAACTAATTAATCGTGAACAAAATTTTGATTTTGGAATTGACATTGTTTCTTTAAAAGAAAGCAAAATAAATAACAATCCAAAAAATATCAAAAAATTTTTATGAAACTTAAAAGATAAATATGATTTTTTTGTTTTAGATGAATACATCCCTTATGGCGCTATCAATGATAGTTCTATCTATACTGATTACTACTATGCCCATAACGATTCTTTTTTCACTTACTCCAAAGATACCGCGGATTATTTTGGAAATACATTAGAAAGATATCCTGAAATAATTATATCTCGCATAAAAAGAAATCAAATAGATTTTTATGCTAATTCAAAAAAACGAAGCGAAAATATAAACGCTTTATTTGGATTGCCTTATGTCAATTTCAATCGCGAACAATATGTATGCGGTATTGGTTGCTATCAAATAGACCTTTCATATACTGGCGATTTTATTAAACAAAAGCTCCAAAAAATAAACCCATTAATGAGTTTTTTCACATTATACGACGATAAATCAAGCAAAACACTTTCAAAGTTTTTATTAAAATCAAAGCCTAGCAAAAAACCAGACGCAACATTAAGCGCTGACAATTTTAACAAACATGAGGATCAAAAAAACTTTTTCTTGATATATAATACTGTAGAACCAATGGATAATGACGCTCAAAAAGTGTGGCTTTATAAAGACACGTTTATGTCAGCGCTATGAAAAGACGAAAACAAGGACGGGAGTGCACAACAAGCAGAGGTTGATAGAATAGAAATAAAAAAATTCAATGAATTAAATTCGAGAAAAAATTTTTCATTCTTTTTCATACCTTTGTCTTATAAAATTCACGACGTCTTCGCCCCACTAATAATCACCCAACCATTCAATTTTGAAAACAATGCTTTTATTCCTTACTTTTTAAATGATGATCCAGAACAATCTTCGGCAAGTACATCTTGACTGGGTATATTATATGATATAGTAAGTGGAAAAACCTTTGCTGAAAGCACATTATTGGGCTATACAAACTATTTTAAAAATTTAAAAGATCCCGAAGACGCTGCATCGCAAGGTGTTAACGCAACTCGATTAAATTTCTTTGGTTTGCCATGATATACATACAAAGATATGTTATCACAGCCAGAAATACAACTTAAATCAGATTATTACCAAATTACCGGCAAAACAATTAAAATTCCTATAAAAAATACCGGGGACAAATTACTTATTATAAAATTTTTAGAAAATTCTGATGTTGAAACAATCGGAGAAATTTTAATCAAACCAGAGGAAACAAAAGAAATAACAATAATAAAAAAAGAAAAAAATAATACTTTTGCAGAAAATGAAAATGTTAACAGGCTACCCCAAAAATCATTTATTACAATTTCATTAACAACAAACAGCCCTAAGCATCAAAATATACAATTCACAATTGAATTTTGAAATTAGCATAAAACCAAGCGAATTAATTCGCTTGGTTTTTGCTTGACTTTTTAAATAATTAGGTTTATAATATTAATAACATTAAAACATAAATATAAAAATATGAAAAAAATAATTTTATTTTTAATAATTTTTTTATTAAGCGTCAACTTGGCTTATGCCCAAATTTCAGTTGGAAACACAATAGGAACTGTATTTGACTCTTTCGTTGGTTTTCTAAATAATATCGGAACAAGTGTAACAAATTTTTTTACCTCCAACAACGATTGAAGCATGGAAGAAGCGAATAATTTTTGAAGCACAAAAGTTGATTGTACAAAGGCAAGAAAAAACGCGGGTAAATATGCCGATGCTTACGATAGTTTGACTCTAAAATTTATAGGAACACCAAATGTCGATTTAACAGCACCAGATACAAAACCCAAAGTTTCTCCTAATATTGATAATTTAAAAGGCATGGATAATGCTATGCCGAATCCAACAATTAGCCCACCAATAAATCCAATCGATAATTACATGCCAAAAAATAGTTCTTCTATAAAATTTTATAGAGTTTTTACCTTTGTTAACATCGCGAACGCTGCATTACTTAAAGATCCTTGCGAAGAATTAAAAAGAGATAGGGATGCAGCAAAAAAAGCAAAAGATGACAAAAATTTATCTGAAGGAGAAAGAGCAAAAGCTAAAATTTCAGAAAAAAATATAAACAAGGCAATTGAAGATTGTTGTTCTTCTGCTATCGGTGGTGGAGGGGGCAATAATGGAGGTTTTGGAGGATTATTACCAAACCCGGAAATACCTAATATAACTACCACTACTATAAATTCTATCACGCCATATCCACAGCCAACAATTCAAAATTATTACATATGTGATTTCAAATCAAAAAATTATAACAATATGTATCAATGTACTATTTCGCAAAACATTCCAGAAAAAGACGACATAATATGCGACGAGAGTGATAATAAAGAGGAAGTTATACAAGAAATAGTAACAAAAAAAATATTATGAATTTTCCCAATCGAAACGGTTGAAACAAAAAAAATCACTTATAATCCTAACTGTTTTTGGAGAGGAGTTGAAACTACCACAACTATACCAAATAATGTTTCAACAACAATTACTACTAAAAATATTACACCAATAAATCCACCAGAAAAACCATCTGTCACAACGCCAAAAGAAACAACAACAACTATTAGCTCTGATATGTATGATATTGCTTGCTATATAAGTACATTCGGATTCTATTACAAAACTGAAAATCGTTGAGTCGATACATTATCATTATTCTCTA
>CAZCTX010000061.1:1678-2982 GCA_964502205.1 uncultured Candidatus Saccharibacteria bacterium | reverse complement strand
TTTTTTGATTAATTGATTTTAATATATGTTTATGATAAACTGTATAAAAAGTTAATATTTTTGTATGAATGTTGATTTATTTGATTACGTATTGCCCAAAAAATTAATTAGTCAGAAACTAATTTTACCAAGAGATAAATGTAAATTATTAGTATATGACCGTGATTCTAAAATGGCGAAGCATCATGTTTTTTCTGATATTGAAAAATATTTAGGTGATAATGATGTTTTGATTTTAAATGATACTAAAGTTTTCCCTTCACGTTTAATTGGCGAAAAAGAAACTGGGGGTAAGTTGGAAGTATTTTTATTAAACCCAATTAATAATGATTTCTCGGTTAATGTTAAGAATAGGTGAAATATATTGGTTAATAAGAAGGTTATTGACAAGAGCAAAATTGTTTTTAAATTTAAAGGTAAGATTTTGTTAAGTGGAGTTATTAAAAAAGATGTTGATAAGATTGAAATATTGTTTGATAAATCTGGGAGGAGTTTGTGAAAGGCAATATATATGGTTGGAAACATGCCAATACCGCCATATATTAAAAGCCAGAAAGATCAAAAACATTATCAAACTGTTTATGCTAAGAATGTTGGTTCATGTGCGGCACCAACTGCGGGATTTCATTTTACAGAAAGATTGTTTAAGAAATTAAAATCTAGAGGAGTTAAGATTGAATATATTACTTTAAATGTTGGGTTAGGAACTTTCCGAACAATAAAAGTTGATAATGTTGAAGACCATTTGATGGATACAGAATATTTATCGGTTGATAAAACAGTTGCAGAAAGATTGACGAAGTATAAAAAAGAGGGGAAGAATATTGTTGCGGTTGGAACTACGGTTGTAAGGACACTGGAATCAATTTATGATGGTAAGAAATTTAAAAGTAATGTTTCTAAGACTAATATTTTTATATACCCGGGATATGAATTTAAGGCAATTGATAAGTTTATTACTAATTTCCATTTTCCAAGGTCAACACCTTTGATGATGGTAGCGGCATTTGTGATGCATAAACTGAAGGATTTTAATTTATCAAGAGATGAGGTTATACGGATTTATGAACTGGCGGTTAAGAAAAAATATATGTTCTATAGCTTTGGGGAAAGCATGCTTATATTATAAATAAAAAAATATATGAATAATTTTAAAATTGTAAAAAAATCTAAAAAAACTAATGCTCGGATTGGGGTGTTGAAAACTGAGCATGGAAATGTTGAGACTCCGTTTTTTATGTCGCCAGCAACGAAGGGGTTTTTGAAAAGTTTAGATAGTTTGGATATGAAGATGGTTGGATCTA
>CAZCTX010000061.1:0-1578 GCA_964502205.1 uncultured Candidatus Saccharibacteria bacterium | reverse complement strand
ACGAAGGGGTTTTTGAAAAGTTTAGATAGTTTGGATATGAAGATGGTTGGATCTAAAGTTGCTTTAGTTAATACTTATCACTTGTTTTTGAACCCAGGAGATGACTTTGTTAAAAAGCAAGGGGGAATACATAAATTTATGAATTGAGATGGTCCTGTTTTAAGCGATTCAGGTGGTTTTCAAGTTTGAAGCTTGAATGAAAGGAGCGGGAACTTAGTTAAGATAAAAAATGATGGGGTTGAATTTAAATCTCCATATGGTGGATCAAAGTGTTTTATTAATGCTGAGAAATCAATTAAAATACAACATAATTTAGGAGTTGATATTGTTATGGCTTTTGACGAATGTTCAAAAGACAGTGGAGATAAAAAAGAAGTTTTAAAATCAATGGAATTAACTCATAAATGATTAGAAGATTCTTTTAGGGTTCATAAGAAATTGAACAAAGGTGGGAAGTTGTTTTTTGGAATTGTACAAGGGGGTGATTTTCTTGATTTAAGGCTTGAGTCTTTGAAGTTTGTTATTAATCAAAATACCGATGGAATTGCTTTCGGTGGAGAAACTATTGGATACAATATGAAGGAGAGCAGAAAATTATTAGATAAATTAATTGGTTATTGTCCGGAAGACAAACCAAGATATACCATGGGATTAGGGGCAAAGCCTCAAGATATTATTGATGCTATGGTTAGAGGAGTTGATATGTTTGATTGTGTGTCTCCAGCTAGGATTGCTCGACATGGAGAATTGTTTGTTGGGAAAATTGATTTTAAAAATTTTAAAATTAAATCAAGCGAGAAGAATAATATTATTCGAATTGCTAATAGCAAGTTTAAGAATGATAAAAAGCCGATTGATAGCGGTTGTAATTGTCCGGTTTGTAAACAGTATTCAAGGGCGTATTTAAGATATTTGTTTTTGCAAAAAGAACCTTTGTTTATGAGGTTAGCTAGTATTCATAATATATATTTTATGAATGAAGTTGTTAATAAAATGAAAGAATTTATTAAAAATGAAAAATAAAAGATTGTTATTACATACTTGTTGTGCACCTTGTGTTTTGCCGATTTTGGAATATTTGAAAGATAAGGATTTGGATATTACTTTGTACTATTTTAATCCTAATATTTTAAATAGAGAGGAGTATAAAAAAAGACTATTGGAGGTTATAAAAGTAGCTAATATATATAAATGTAAATATGTATTTGAGGAATATGACCATGATGGGTGAGTTTTGTTTTTGAAAAAAAATTTAGATTTAGATTTAGATAAATATGTTGAAAATGGATTAAGATGCAGATGATGTCTATATATGAGGCTAAAATATTCTTTTGTTTTTGCAAAGGATGGTGATTATGATATGATAAGTTCTTGTTTTTTAACTAATTTATATAAAGATAGTGATTTTGTTAGGGAAACTTTAGTTGATTTAACTAAAAATTCTTGTGTTGAATTTTTTGATATTAATGTTGATAAAAAAGATTTTTATGCTAGTGGGGTTGAGCTATGTAAGAAATATGATGTTTATAGGCAGAAGTTCTGTGGATGTGAGTTTTCTTGCTAGTTTTGTTGATTTTT
>CAZCTX010000060.1:1891-3076 GCA_964502205.1 uncultured Candidatus Saccharibacteria bacterium | reverse complement strand
GAAAATGATTTTGATATTTTGTTGAAAGTTGATAAAAAAAGATCTAAAAATTGAGGCGATTTAAAAAATTAATATATATGGTATGTTTAAAAAATTAAAACAATTTATAAATAAATTTAGAATAGCTAAACGATCATGGTCGTTATGAGCGGTTTTAAGTGTTAAAATAATTCTAATTTTATCTTTATTAATTAGGTCTTTATTGGGTAAGATGTTTTTTGTTGACTATATCGTTGTATTGGCAATATTAATTCTTCCCTTCATTGGTTTGTTTTTGATCGATGCCGTTTTTAGAATTTCAAGGATTGAATTAGAAAAAAGCCAAGTAGAGGGAATGTTGGCCTCTATGAATGATTCAGTTATTGCTTATGATGATAATTTTAAAGTTACTTTAGTTAATGAATCTTTTGAGAGATTGTGTGGAATTAAAAAAGAAGAACTAATTGGTAAAAACATTACACCAGAATTGAATAACGTTGAAAGATATTCAGTATTAGCTAAAATTGCTTTTCCATCGCTTGCTTCGGAAATGTATAGATTATCACCAAATACCAATCCTTCAAAAGTTTTAATCAAGATTTTTAAGCCGCGGGAGTTGATATTGGAATTAATTACTAGCAGGGTTGAGAATAAGTATGATCATTCTTTTGGTTTTGTAAAAATTATTAAAGATAGGACAAGGGAAGATCAATTAATGAAAAGCAAGTCTGATTTTATTACTGTGGCAGCGCATCAATTGAGAACACCACTGACGGGAATTACTTGAGGAATGGAAGTGATTTATAAAAAAGAAGTTGGAGAGATTAATCCTAACCAGGAGAAAATTTTAAAACAAAGTCTAGATGCGCTAGTTGATATGTCTAAAACAATTGATGATTTATTAAAGGCAGCGAGTATTGAAGAAGGCAAATTCGGATATCATTTCGAATTGGGAGACATTATTGTTATTATTAATGAAGTTCTGTCAGCATCTTTGATAAAAGCTCAGAGCAAGAATATTAAATTTGTTTTTTATCCACCAGAATTTTCAGTACCTAAATTTGTAATGGATAAAGAGAAGATAAAAATTATTATTAGTAATTTAGTTGATAATGCAATTAAGTATAATGTTTTAAATGGTGAAGTCGGGGTAAAGATAGAACAAGTTAAGGATAAGCCTTTTATTAAGATTTCTATTTCTGATAC
>CAZCTX010000060.1:0-1791 GCA_964502205.1 uncultured Candidatus Saccharibacteria bacterium | reverse complement strand
TAAAATTATCTGAAAAAGCGAAGGTTGGCGATAAGATTTATTTAAAATAGGAGTAAAAAATTAAAATGATTAAAAAAAGAGATTTGCCATTAATTTTTGAATCAATGGCAATATTAGCAGGAACCATTATTGGTGGCGGTATTTTTGTTTTGCCATATATAAATATTAAATCGGGTATAATTGCAACTAATTTTTGGCTATTGTTTTTGTGTGGGCTATTATGCTTACTCCATTTAATATTTGGCGAAATAATTTTAAAAACTAAGGAGGAAATGAGGTTGCCGGGATATGCTGGGCATTATTTAGGTAAAATGGTTAAGAAGTTTTTAAATTTTGTTAGTATTTTTTCTATGGCTTTTTCTTTGTTAATCTATATAATATTAGCTAATAAATTTGTACATGTTCTGATGGGAGATAGTTTTGGCTATATGAAACCATATACGTTTATTTTTATTTGATTGGCTTTAAATGTGTTTTTGTTTTTGAAAATGGTAGACGCAAGTAAATTAAATTTTGGTTTGACTTTTTGTTTGATGGGTTTGATGGTTTTGTTATCTTATTTATGTTTTCAAAGATTGGAAGTTGAAAATTTGATTTTGATAAAGCAAACGGTTTCAAATTATTGATATGTTGCCTATGGGGTTATATTTTTTGCAATTGATGGGCTGGTAGCTATGCCGATGATGTTTAATTTTTTAAAACATAAGAAAGCCTCAAAGGTGGTTTATGTTAAGTCAGTTATCTTAACTTATGTGTTTATATTCTTATTATTTTTTGCTTTTATGAATTCCGTTAGTTTGCTATCTGGTTTTTCAACTTCAATTGATACGTTTAGTGGATTAATTCCTTTTATGGGAAGAGGGGTTTTGGTTTTGGGTTCTTTGATCGGATTGTTGGCGGTAGTAACTTCATATATTGTATTCGTTAATTATTACAAGGACATGCTGAGATGTGATGTTAATTGTAATAAAGTTGTTAGTGTTTTGGTGAGTATGTTTTTGCCTTTAGGTTTTTTATTGTTAGATATTAAGAAACTAGATGATTTGATGTCTTTGGTCGGTGGAGTTATTGGAGGTATGATTGCAGTTATTGTGTTATTAATCTATCATAAGATTAGGAATAAAAATGTGAAAACTTCGCCATATAATTTGAATTTGCCTAATTGGTTATTAGTTGCTATCGGTTGTTTTTGTTTTTTTGGAGCGATTACACAAATTGTTTTAAGGTTATTAAATATTTAATAATTTTCATTGACATTAATTAAATAATTTTATATACTATAATTGTATTTAAACAAATTTATTAAATATATATCTTATGAAAAAATTTTTATTGATATTAATAATTTTTGCTTTTTCGTTTCAGTTGGCTTTTGCTCAGCAGAAGTATGAAATGCCTAAAAGTAACGATATTGTTACTGTTACTGGTAAAGTCAAAATGTTAAGCATTGAAGATGCTTGAATTGTTATTAAAATAGAGGGTAGCTTCGCAGGGAAGTTATGAGGTGTTTTTATGAGGCTATTGAAAGCTGAAAAAGAAAAGACTAATGAGTATAGGGTTAATATATTAGAAAGTACGAAAATAGAGTCTTCATCGCGAGAGAAAGTTTTGTTAGAAAATATTACAATTGGAGAGACGGTTAGTGTTACGGGAAAACTAATTGAGGAGATGACAGAAAAAGATTCAGGTTTGATAGAGGCTACGTATATTAAAGTTTTTAGATCAAAAACAATTGTAGCTGTAATTGGTGATTTTTTTAATTTTAACCGTGAATCATATACTGTTGGCGTT
>CAZCTX010000059.1:0-3091 GCA_964502205.1 uncultured Candidatus Saccharibacteria bacterium | reverse complement strand
GTACTACTACTTAACTATCTATATATTAGCACATATTTTTTATTTGTCAATAGGGCGACCAGAATTCAAAGATTAGCTCTTTTGAGATAGGAATTGTTCAACACTTACAATCTTGCTTTTTTGATCATCGGTATGTTTTTTAGGAGCCACTCTGTTGGCAGCTACTATGCGAACCATCTCTGATACGTCAATATCCATATTAGAAAATATAATATTCTTTTTAAGAAATATTCTATTAGAAAATCTTTCTTTCATAAGTAATAATTCATGAGTAGCTGATCTTGAAATAAACTGGATATTAGAAAAATCTAATTCAATCTCATTGAATAAAGTCTTTTTAATCATAGCTTCTAATTTATTGATAGCATCTCTGGAAGTTATGATTGGAGCTATTATTTTTTGCATATCCAATTTAGTATGTTTCATATTGTATGTTATTAATTATATATTACTCTAAAAAATCATAAAAGTCAACTTGCTTGTTTGGAAAATTAATTCTATAACTAGCAATGACTCCCTGTCAATAAAAATTAGCTATTTCAGTCATATTGCTACTATCTGAATCAATATTTCAACCAGCATTACCAGATAAAAGTACGAAATTACCGTCTAAAGCTTTACAAATTAATTTCTTGGACATGTATATACCATACCCCCTTTCTTTATTTGATTTTGACGATTCTCGATTGGCAAGCATTTCAAACGCCTCTAAATGACTGTTTAGCTTCATATTTAGTTCCTCTTCATAGCATTGCTTAATACCTCTACCAGTATCAACAATGCAAACATCTACATAATTCTGAAACGGATAGATTTGAGCTAAAACCCAACCATGGCTTTTCCCACTATGCTCAAATATATTCGTGATTAATTCTGTTATAGGAGCAAAAATAGCGTTCTTATTCCCCTTAATCTTCATGCTATGATAAACTAATTCTTGGAATCATGATTCTAATTTTTCTTTCCCATCAATACTATCGACTTTTTGCAAGAAAACTATGGGAATATATGTATGGTATTTTTGATCTTCTGATATAGTCTGAACACCACTTGGAAAATTAATAGTATTAATATATGATTTAACACTATTATTTATTGGTAGCACGTATTTGCTATTGGTTTCATAAATATATGCGCAAATCGGCAATAACAAGACAGGGCATATTCAATTTATATTAGATAAATCAAAGCATACTTGTTCGCTGGGTTGTAAATTAGAAAAAACATTCAATAAAGCAGCTAATTGCGATTGAAATGATTTGTCCACAGGGTTGCCAACAATAATATTTCTCATTATTTAAATATTAATTAGATACGTCTTATTCTATATATAGAATAAGACGTATAAAATAGCTATTTTGTTACATATCAATTGCACTATATTAGAAATAAATATGTTTTTGGTAATAATTCAAGAGATAATATCCAAGCCATTTCTTTAACATACTCTCGAGAGTATGTATCGGAAATAAGTTAATTATTTTTTAGATCATTAATCCCCAGATACAATTGCATTTATCTCCCCTATCGTTTTCATGCCTGATCCAGTGTTAATGATAATTATCTTTGAGCATTTGCTGACCTTTAATTTTGCTAGAGCAGCATAAGCTGAGGCAGATGTAATTTCAGGAATAATTGACTCAAGCTTAATTATTAATTTTAAGGCTTTTTTTATCTCTTCATCCGTAACAGATATTATATATCCATTAGAATCCTTTATTGCTTTTATTGCTTTTGGAGAATCATATGATTCTTCTGCGACGATACCTTCAGCGATCGAATCCTCTATTTCCTTTATTATTGAGTAGTCATTGCCAGAAGCAATTGCTTTTTTAAGAGGATCTGCTTTTTTTATCTGAACCCCAATCATTTTGGGTAATTTATTGATTTTCTTTAGCTGTTTTAATTCCCAAAAACCCTTAAATATTCCAGCTAGATTAGTACCATTACCGCAAGGTACTAGAATATAGTCTGGTACGCCTATTTGCTCCCATAATTCAAAGGCAATTGTTTTGTCACCTTCGCCTCTAAAAACATTCTGGCCAGCAGTGACATTCCATGAATTATGTGTTGAATTAACAACCCTTCTATATACATCTTCATAAAACCCAGGTATTTTAATAAGCTTGGCGCCAAAAAACTTAATTAAGTCTTGTTTTTCTTGAGTTGTTTTAGAAGGAATAAAACAAGTGCATTTAATATTAAATTTATTAGCAAAGGAAGCGATAGATAAGGCAGCATTGCCAGAAGATACAATATGGATTGAATTAATCTTTTTTTCAATTGCTTTTAGAATAATTACTAAGCTTTCTCTGTCTTTAAAGCACCCATTGGGGTTTAAATCCTCATATTTTACCCAAACATTATTATAACCTAATTTCTTTCCAAAATTATTAGTTTTAATTACCGGGGTATTAAAAGAATACTGAGATAATACCTTCTTGTAATCAATTACTGGCAATAATGGAATATATCTAGCTAAGCCGAAGACATTTTTTAAAAGGAAATTCTTTGATATTATTATAGTTATATAATACATCAGAAAATTCATAATATTTATTGTTTTTGTTTTTTGTTTTTGGTTTAATTTTTGATATTCAATACTTTTTCATATATATTTTTTAAAAATAATTATAGCATTTTTTAATTGGTAAATACTTCGACTTTTTGTTTATTGGATCAAATTCTAATGGCTTGTATAGAGAAAACTTCTTTTTCAATATATAGGCTCAGCAAATATCTCCATAACTAAAATGCCAATATTCGTAAGGGTAATTGATCAAACCATATTTCTCCATAGTAGATACCATTATTTTGCGATTATATATTTGCTCTTTACTTAATTTTTTAAAATTCGTATAAGATTTAGATGTGCCATTTCTATACTCGCAACCAAAATCAATAGGATTATACTTTGAATCCAATAAAGTAATATCTATTGCTGCTCCGGCGGTATGGGCAGCGATAATAGGTACACCGGCAGTAAAAGTATTGGCCATTTCTTTTATTTTTTCAATTGGTTCATTTGGATGGTTGTCTCGGACTTTAGAACAGCGGGAAAGAAATAGTTCCTTTTGAAAGTTAATGCTAC
>CAZCTX010000058.1:0-3098 GCA_964502205.1 uncultured Candidatus Saccharibacteria bacterium | reverse complement strand
CTAAGCCAACAACATTACTAGCAAGTCTTCAAGCTTCACTTTTAAGTATTGCTAGTTTAACGAAACAAGAAGATGAAATTAAACCTCAAGTAGTTACAGTGGGGGACGAAGAAAATGTAAATGCACCTTTAATAGTTGTGGTTTTGGAGGATAATGAATATGAATTAGGTTTA
The DNA here is from genome assembly GCA_964502205.1 of uncultured Candidatus Saccharibacteria bacterium. GTDB lineage: Bacteria > Patescibacteriota > Minisyncoccia > UBA6257 > JAKLIH01 > JAKLIH01. Next base: position 2,925 of record CAZCTX010000058.1, on the reverse strand, counting down.
CCTAATTATACAAAAAGGAAAGAATCTGAAGGATATCGTGTAAAAATAGAAAAAGTTTCTAATATTGGTAAAAAACCAGAGCAATTGCGAGATTACTTTAAAAAATTAAAAATTGAAGATTCAAATTTTAAATTTGCGGTTATTCCTCTGAATTTTTTATCAGGCATGTTCACTAAAAGTGGTTATAGAGTTGGAGTTTCTGATTTTTATTATAGTCGTCTTTTTAATTTAGATAAAGATGATTTTTGAAGAGATGTTATGAGGCCAGATATTTATACATCAAGAGCTAATCGCGCTATGCTAGAAAAAGAATACACTAAACTAAAAGAAAATAAAATAATTCTTGCTCTCCCTATAATGCGTTATTTACATGTAATTCATGACGAAGGTTGTTTGTATGCAAGTTTGCCAAAAAGCGATCCGTCAAGATTGGGGGAGATGCTAAAAGGATTGATACAGGGTATGAACATTGATGTTAAAACTTTTTATGAAACACGAGGGATAGAGCCAGCTGTTAATAAACCAGATTTTAGTTTAAATAGAGAAAATTTAATGAAAGAGTATAGCGATACTACATTTGTGGTTGCTGCTAATACAGCGGAATATACATACATTGATCCTAAAACAAGAGATTGACCAGAATTTAAAGAGAAATATTTAACAACGGCTATTTATACTCATGATAATGGAAATAAATCAGCCGATAAAGATGAAATATTATTGGAATCTTATGATCATTTTATGGCTGACGATGGCGTTGATAGGATTGCAGCTTTTTTCCACAAAAATACTGAAACAAATATCGAATCTTTTTTCAAGTTCTCTTCGTTTTTCCAATATATTAGTGACGATATTTTAAGGAGAACCTTACGCTATTATGGGGAGAGGGAGGATGATAAATATTATTGATACGATTTCGGCCCAGGTCCTGGTTTTAATGGAGACGATGGAAGCGGATTAGTTCCTTCTTATATTTCGACTATAAGATTTTTTACGGAAGGTATTTTGGAAGGAGAGTCTATGTCGGAATCTTTGTGAAATATAGCACAAAGGTCAATAAGAACTTTTGGAGAATTTGCCAATCCGATTTCTCCTAATATGACTATTCATGGCACAATTTATGGTGACCCAGCAAAAACATTAAAAAATGTTATTGAACAGCCTAATGCTAAAATTATTTCTGAAAATTTAAACGAGAAATTAGTTTTAGAAATCCCTAAGGGCAAATTCGAAACATATTTTATTATTAAGAATGTTGGCAAAATAGATGTAAATTATTCTTTTGATAAAAACAATGAAATAGAAATAGACCCAATATCAGGTAATATCCCAGTATCTCAAGAGCAAAAGATTAATTTAAAAGTATTGAATTCTAAATCAATTAATCTTCAATCAAATGAAGATATAAATACAACCCTTAAATTAAGAACAACCAAGATATATTTTAAATCCAATGCTGGAGATAAAGAAATAACAATTAAATATTGAGGAATATAATCCAAAAACTCTCACTTATGTGAGAGTTTTTGCTTGATTCTTTTTTAATTTCTTGATACTCTATTAATATATTTAAAACACATTAATATTTAAAATATGAAGAAATTATTAATTTTATTATGCTTGGTTTGTGTTGGGTTATTGAGTCTGAATATTTTAATAGTTTTTGGAGCTTCACCAAAAAACTGTACTGTGATGAATGCTATTAATCATGAAAATGGATGTGATAAAGTTTGTGATGTGTTAAAGAACAAAGATGATTTTAAAGGTTCCACGCCTGTTCCTGCTAAATATTGTGGAAGCTGTAAGGGGGATGACAAAGGAGCTTTTACTGATAGTAATGGAAATAAATATTATATGCTTTCTTTTGAGCAAATGTATAGAAATTGTTGCATGGACAGACACCCTAATACATGTAATATTTTTACAATACAATTTTGTGATTATTCAAAAAATAGATATTTTGGAACGTGTAGTAAAAGTTTATCGACTAAAGGAGTATCAGATAGTAATGGATGTAAGTTGTGGTATTTAGAGCCTATTTATCAAATTATTGATAAGCCATTATTTAAGGATTCAGGTGCATTAATGTCAAAGATTGGTGTGGCGGATCATTTTTTTATCTGGGAGCCTTTTATTTTATCTAATTCATCGAGTAATAAGATAAGACCGATAGAACAAGAGTCAGAAAATTACAATGCCACATTGGAGGCTTTTTTGGTTTCTAATGGACTACAGACATGCACAAGCGATAAAGATTGCATTAGGTGTCCTATTGATGATCCGGAATGTAATTTTTGTCCCGATGGGCAGCATAAGCCACATTATGCTTGTGATTCTAACACTTATCAATGCGTTTTAAGATATAGCTGCGGAGTTGATCAGTGTAATTATTTAATAAAAGTTGATGGTAAACAATATATAAAAGAATGCTGCAAATTGGGAGAAAAGTTTCCTCATACAGAATGTGTAAAAGAAACAATTAGTTGTACTAATGGAAAATTAGTTGATTCTGTTTTTTGCAAGGAAGTTGCTTCTTGTGGCAAAGATCAATGTAGTTTAGATAAGAATATTGATAGAAAAGACATAAAATTTACTTGTATTGATAAAGAAATTCAAATAGTAAGAAAAGCGTTGGAAAACGACGTATGTATTGCTTTGGTTTCAACAACATCATCAACAACAACTACAAATCCAGAAGAGGATGGTACATCAACTACGAGCAAGCCTTCGGATGGTGGTAATAGATATGTTTGTAATCCTAATTCAATAAAAGTAGATGGCTATGAGCAATGCTTTTTGGATAATTCTAATAAATATCCTAATGCAAAAGCATGCGACACCAAGAATAACAAATTTAAAGTAGTACCAACAGAATGCAAATTAAAATCTCAATATAACCAAACTTGTTTTATGACTTTAGTGTAT
>CAZCTX010000057.1:0-3234 GCA_964502205.1 uncultured Candidatus Saccharibacteria bacterium | reverse complement strand
AAATTTCTAAATATTCCAATATAATCAACTATTAAACCATTAGTTTTTCCTTTATAAACTCTATTAGCTCTTGCTATAGTTTGCATTAATGTGTGATTTTTCATCGGCTTATCTAAATATAAAGTTGACAAACAAGGAACGTCAAATCCAGTCAATCACATATTGCAAACAATTACTATTTTCAGAGGGTCTTCTGGGTTTTTAAATTTTTGTTCCAAATCTTCTCTGCTCATTCTTTGCCTATGATAAAGTATATCTAATCCGTGTTGACTAAAATAATCATCTTCATTTTGTGAAGAACTAATAACGACCGCAACATCAGGGCAATTTTTTTGTTGCTTCATTTTATCATACATTTTAACCGCGGTTAACCTGTCAATGGCAACAAAAAGAGCCTTACCATCATTCCCTCGTTCATTAAAATGGCGTATACAATCTTCAGCTACTTTATTTAATCTATCATCTCTAGTAATTAAATGGTATTCCCTTTCAAATTCGCGATTTAATTTTTTCTCCTGATCTTCATCTATGCTTATATTTTTCAATAATTCTTCCATTTTTTCTGAAAATTCATTTTCATTAATTTGAAGCTCAGGAATTCTATTTTCGTAATACAAAGGAACTGTAGCTCCATCTTCAACTGACTGTTGAAAATTATATATGCTAACATAATCACCAAAAGTTTCTTTTGTTTTTTGTTCTTCATTATCTATCAAAGGAGTCCCAGTAAAACCTATAAAATTAGCATTTGGCAACGCTTTTCGTATATTAAAAGCTAATGTATCATATTGATCTCTGTGAGCTTCATCGGTCATTACAATAATATCCGATCTATCAGACAATTTAGAAAACTCGGTTTCACCATCAGTTAATTGAAATTTTTGTATTAACGTAAAAACAAATCTATGATCCTCGGTTAAAAGATTTCTTAAGTGTATTATACTTTTAGCATGTGTTTGTTCTTCTGGTTCATACGCTAACCCTGTATTAACAAAATTATCATAAATTTGCTTATCCAATTCTTTTCTGTCGGTAACCACAACAAATGTATAATTACCCACCAATCTTCTCATAACCTTTTGCGAAAATAAAATCATAGAATAACTTTTTCCACTACCTTGAGTATGCCAGAAGACTCCTATTTTACCTTTTTCAGAATTACCCAATCGTATGTCTTCTAGTTTTTTGATAGATTTATTAACCCCTAAATATTGATGGTTTTTAGCAATAATTTTTTTATCCCCATCAAATAAAATAAAATTTTCAAAAATATCTAAAAATCTCTCTTTTTCGCAAATTCCTCTTATTATTGTATCTAAGCTAACAATTCCTTGCTCTCCTTCGTTATTTATTTTTTTCCATTCATTAAAATGTTCATATTCGCTAGAAATAGTGCCAATTTTGCTATCGATACCATTGCTAATAATTATGCATGCATTATATCAAAACATCTGGGGTATTGTTTTTTTATAATCTCTTATATTGTTTTCAAAAGCATCTTTTAAATCTTTGTGAATTGCTTTTAATTCAATAAAAAATAATGGCAAACCATTAATAAACCCTACTAAATCTGCCCTTCTTTTATACATATCTCCGGTAACTCAAAATTGAGAAACCAAGAAAAAATCATTATTTGATAAATTTTTATAATCTATAATTTTTACTTTTTCATTTTTATTTATTCCACTTTCATCATTATAGCTAACATTAACCCCATCTCTTATTAAGTTATGAATCTCTTTGTTCGCCAATACCAAAGACATTGCCGATCTGTCTTTTGTTAATTCTTTTATCGCTAAATCCAAAACATTTTCTTCTAGCTCTGGATTGATTTTATGCAATGCTTCTTTTAATTTATGAATTAAAACCACTTGATTTTTTTCTTCTCTTCCCAAGCAAATATAATTCTCGTCTATGCAAAAATCATCATCATAATTTTCATTAAATGCATTAATTGAATTATATCCCAAAAATTCAAAAATCTTTATCGCAGTTTTTTCTATTAAGTTATCTTCGTTGTATTGGTTCATAAATATTATTTATTATATTTTTTTAACATTTTCCTAATTTGTTTTTCTGTAATACTACAATAATTTTTCATTCTTTTTCTTTCGTTATATTCAACTAAATATTTAGATAAAATAATTTTTATTTCATTCAAAGCCCTAATTATTCCCTTTTCCATTCAAAGCTCTTGTTCTCCCATAACGAATTTAAAATCGCCACTCCGGTCATACATAAACCCAGAAGAAATAAACAATCGTTGATTTAACATTCTCATTTCAAAAGAATTTATATGGCAAACTGCATTACGCATATATTCAATAACATCAGTAATATCTTCTATTTTAATTTTTTTATTTTTCTTTCCCAAACTGAATTTATATTTTGCCTTTACAATATTCTCATCAAATTTAACTCTTTGGCCCTCAATATTCTCGCATTTTCACATTAAATCTCTCAGGTTAATCAAAATTTCTATCATTGCCGAGCATCTGAGAGGATTTTTTAATTTTTCAGACTCCTTCAAGGCCATACGGGGGCTACTAATTTTTTTATAATTTATTTTAAAAACCCCAGAATCTAAAATAGTTTCTATTCTATCTACAGCCCCCTCTATTTCAATTTTTAAAAAATCACCTCTTTTCATGTCATCTATTTAACTCTTAATTTACCACTCATTAATCTAGGCAATAAGGAATCGCGAATTTGCGATAAAATTTGGTTTTCTTCAAGATTTTTCATGATTTGTTCTATTATATTACTTGAAATTAAGCTGAATTTTTTTAAAATATTATCTCCCGGAATTATAATATTTAAATTAGCCATTTCAACAGGGCTTAAATTTTGTTGAGCCACCCCCTTGGAAATACTAATCAATAAATCTTGAAAATTTTTTTGCCTAAGCAGAAAATAACAAAAAGCTATGTTTTGTTTATTAATAGAAACAATTTTAGCCACACGCTGATTTAATAAATATTTTCCGCCATATACAACACAAGCTCTCCCTATATTTCCGGTTAACGATAATACAATATCTCCCTTATTTAAAATAATATCTGCGGACATTTTTATTGGCAAATCTAAAATAAAATCAGTGCACTCAGATATAAAGTTACCCTCTTGCACGTTTTTAATAGTTACTATTCCTCATTTGCCTTCTCGATTATAATTTTTAGTAGAAAAAGCAAAACCAGAAATAATTTTTAAAATATTTTTTATTTTACCTTTTTC
>CAZCTX010000056.1:0-3294 GCA_964502205.1 uncultured Candidatus Saccharibacteria bacterium | reverse complement strand
TCATTCTTAAATCAATGTTTTTTAAATCATTCTTAATTTTTTCTTCAATTAAATTAAGCGCTAATTCTTTGATTTTTTGTTCGTCATTTTCAAGAATCAAAACCTGTCTTTTGTTATACACTGATTTTCTTTGTTGATTCAAAACATCATCATATTCTAAAACATGTTTACGAATGTCAAAATTAATGCCTTCAATTTTACTTTGGGCACTTTCAATTGATTTAGTTATCATTGGATGAGAAATTGCTTCCTCTTCTTTGAAACCGAATTTCTCCATAATTGTACCAATTGTTTTTGGCGCAAAAATTTTAACTAATTCATCTTCTAAAGATACAAAGAATTGGGTTGTACCTTGATCGCCTTGACGTCCAGCACGACCACGTAACTGATTATCAATACGTCTTGCTTCATGACGCTCAGTACCTAAAACAAACAACCCACCTGATTCTAATATTTTGTTTCTTTCTTCTTCAATACTTGGATTGCCTCCTAAGATAATATCAACACCACGACCAGCCATATTAGTAGCAACAGTAACTGCTCCTAATTTACCAGCTTGAGCAATAATTTCTCCTTCCCGTTCATGCTGTTTAGCATTTAATACATTATGTTTTATACCTTCAATTGATAAAAGTTTTGAAATTTTTTCATTAATTTCAACACTACGAGTACCAATTAATATTGGCTGCCCAGTTAAATTTCTTTCTTTGACTTCATTGATTATTGCTTTGTATTTACCAGCTTCGGTTCGATAAATTTTATCAGATAAATCTTTACGAACATTAGGCTTGTTAGTTGGAATTGAAACAACTTCTAATTTGTATACAGAAGCTAATTCTTCAGCTGATGTAGCCGCTGTACCGGTCATACCACAAATATTTTCGTACATACGAAAATAGTTCTGGATGGTTACAGTGGCAACTGTTTTACTTTCAGGATTAACATAAATACCTTCTTTAGCTTCCAAAGCTTGATGAAGACCACCGGAATAACGACGGTCAGGCATGACGCGTCCAGTAAATTCATCAACAATTAAAACTTGGCCACCTTTTACGATATAGTCTTTATCTCTTTGAAAAAGAAATTGGGCTTTTAATGCTTCTTCTAAGTGATGAACAAAGTGAACGCCTTTTTGATCATAGATATTAAAACCAATGATATTTTCTAATTTATCTAATCCTGGTTCTAATAAAGATATTGCTTTGTTTTTGTAATCAATTTTAAAATCTTCTTCAGGTATTAAGCGAGGAGCAATTAAAGCAAATTGCTTATACAAAGAAGATGACTCCATATCAGGTTGAGAGATTATTAATGGTGTTCTAGCTTCGTCAATTAAGATACTATCGATTTCATCAATAGTAGCATAGTGATGACCATGCTGGACAACATCTTTAGCACTTTGAGCTAAATTATCACGCAAATAATCAAAGCCAAATTCAGAACTAGTACCATAAGTAATATCACATTGGTAAGCTTCTTTTCTTTCGGCTGGTCTTAAAAATTCGCTGAAAACTTTAAAACTAGCAGTCTCATCTCTTTCTTTATCAATATGGCCTGAATCTTTATTAATAACTTCTTTGGTATATGAAGGGTCATAAAGAAAAGCTCCTTCTTGAGAAATACAGCCAACTGAAAAACCAAGAGCATAATATACCTGCCCCATTCAGACAGCGTCACGTTTGGCTAAATAGTCATTAACAGTAATAACATGAACTCCTTTACCGTTCAAAGCATTTAAATAATTAGCTAAAACTGCAGTTAAAGTTTTTCCTTCTCCGGTTTTCATTTCCGCTATCTTGTTTTCGGATAAAGCAATGCCTCCAAAAAGCTGAACATCAAAATGTCTTTGATTTAAAGTTCGGATGCTTGCCTCTCTAGCAATCGCAAAAGCTTCCGGCAAAATATCTTTTGTTGTTTTTTTGCCTTCAACAACTAATTGTTTTAATTCTTTTGTTTTGTTTTTTAATTCTTCATCTGAATAAGCCTTTATTAAAACTTCTAATTCATTAATTTTCTTAACAATACTAGAATTTTTGTTAATAAATTTCTGATTTTGATCAAATAGTTTGTTTAGTAACGACATAGTTTTTAATTTAGATGTTAATCAATATTTTCATAAATATCTTGTTTTTTGTTTTTGCGACCAAGAAGTTTGTTAAGAAATGCATATTTATTCTTAATTGCATTTTTTATAACTGTTGTTTTAAATTTTTTTGTCCCTTTTATGATTTGAGATTTCAAATCTAAGAAACATTCGTCCAAAGCATTGCGAAGTTTAGAATGTAATTTATTTACATAAATTGATTTATCATAAACTGTTAAATTTGCTTCGCAACGATATTTATTTCCTAAATCATCCACCTTGACTAATTCTTCAATTTCAATTTTTAAAAATGGATTGCCTTTAGATTTTTTTAAAATATTTTTAATATTTAATATTTTTTTATTTAAGACTTTGGTTTCACTTGGCGTTAAAGTATAGTTTTTGGTTGTAAAGTTTGTTTCCATAACGTATATTTTAATTCTTTTATTATATCTATAGATTACCAAAGAATATCAAAATGCGCAAATCAAAAAACGTCATATTAATTTGTATTTACTAGACGTTTTTTGGGAATATATGTCAATTAATTATTGGTATTTAGATTTCGTTTGGTTGTATATTTTAGAAATTTCAGAAGCCAATAAAGGCCTATTAAATACTCGAACATCTGAAATTAACCCTCCCATCCGTTCGCCTTCAGTGGCTATATGAAGATAGTTGCTATTTTTAACGTTCGTAATAACACCAGATTGTTTAATAAAAACACCATTTCAGTAAATAGATCTAATGCCTCCATCATAAGTAAAAGCATACTGATGTCATTCATTAATACCAGGGATCGTGTCATAAGTTACCGAACTAAGATAAGTACCATCGCTGTTAAATATGTTTCAATACGGTTTGCCACCTTCCATTCTTCACTTAAAACTGGCACAACTATTGAAAAATAGCTCCATAAAATTATATGAAGTAAACTTAGCCCAAAAAACAAAAGAAAATTTATTTGTGAAATTCCCATTTCAATTTACGGTAATATAATCGTTTACTCTGTCAAGACTTAAAGCCTTAGTTCCATTTTCTAAAACAATCCATGTAGGCCCATTAACGAGCACCCCATGGTGCCCGTTTCCCGAACTATCATACGCCGTAGTACCACTTCCTTCATCAAACCTCCAATGCCCTACTAGATTAGTATCTCTAGATAATGGACTTGTTCAACTTCTATTAGGACTACCTAAGGTAAATGCTCC
>CAZCTX010000055.1:0-3398 GCA_964502205.1 uncultured Candidatus Saccharibacteria bacterium | reverse complement strand
ATTAGTGATCTTGATTGGAATGGGTTAAGTTTGGATGAGGGAAGTTCGCCAATTGCAAGTAGCCCGGTTGCAAGTAGTAAGCCAGCAACAAAAATGAGCACAACGACTACAACTGTTTTGCCGAGAAAAGCGGTGGATGTGAAATATTATGAAGATAACTGAATGGCAATAATTGATAGAAAGGTTAATTCACAAGATGGGGTTAGTATTGATGTAAGTGTTTATTTTATTAATAAAAATTTGGATAATGCAAATCCTAGCTTTGATGAAGGAGTTTGGGTTCAAAAAACATTAAGTCGAGGGGATAAATGCAACGGTAATATTCGTGAAGTGGGTGGAGGCAGTGTTTCATGTCTTGAATTAAAAAAAATCAACGCCTATGATGTTAACGTTCAAAAGCAAGAATCATATTTAGGTGGGCGCATGCCATTTAAGGCTACACAAGATTTTTATTCTGGAAGATTGCAGAGAATTTTACCTGGAGTTTGAAAATTAAATTTTACGGATAAAAGAATTTGTGTGAAAGATATAAATGTTGAATCAAAACTAGTTCAATATCCGATATATATTTCGCCAAATTATTTAGATGAGAATTTATTAAGATCGAGTAATAAGATGTTTCATTTCTTATCAGATACATTGGTTTTGAATTTAAAAGATTCTGCCAGTCCTTTGGAGGTTACGATAGGAGTGAATTGCGATAACATTAATGATAAAACAGTTGGAACGAGAACTTTTGGTTCAATGACGGAAGCTGATTTGAAAAACAATCCGGCGATATTAAGTCATCCGAATGTGTGTATATTAAAATTTGGTGGCGGAATGGTTGATGACAAATGCTTAAGAGCCGAAGATAAGTCAGGATGGACTACTAACTTTAATAAATGATAAAATATATTATGGTAAAAAAGATTTTGAAAAATAATGTTTTAATTTTATTATCTATTGGTTTTTTAATTTTTTGTTTTGGCTATACCAAGGCATATAATCCATATCAAGTTAATAAACATTATTTTGTTTTTCCATCTGAGATGAAAATCTCTTTTTATAGCTTTGGCGAAAATGTTTCCGTTAGTGTTGTGGATCAAAATATTAAAACATTGATTAACAAAATTAATAGCAAAGAAATAAATTCTATTTCATTGATTGATCAGTATTTTAGGAATATTAAAACTAAATATGTTTCGGAAGATGGGTTTGTTCCTTTTGAGGTTAAGATAGCTAACAGATTGAGTCAGAATAATATATTTTTTGCTGGAGCCAATCAAGAAGTTCCATTGGAAATAAAGTGATATGGTTCTTCGCCGGAAGTTACATTAACTAGAAGATTAACTGGCCAGAAAATTCAAATTGGAAATTTTCGAAAAAAAGCTGATAACAATTGATATGTTGATATGAAATGTACTCATGCTGGAGCTTGAGATGTTTTAATATCGGCGAAAAATCCTAATGCTAGCTATGCCTATTCTTTGTATTGTATGCCATACAATGTAAGTTTAAGCGGTGAAGCAAAACCAGATTTGTATATTGAAAGCATTGAAAAGATTTCTGAATTTCCCGGTGTTATTACAAGGGATGGAACCTATGCTCATAATCATCCGGATATGGCTTGTATGGATGAATGCGGAAATATTTATGATACTTTAAAAAACAAGGAAACTAATTCTGGTAAAAAATGTAGTGAAAGGGTCTATAATACAGTATCATTTAATAACAAGATTGCGGTGAATAGAATTTGTGTTAAAAATGTTGGTGATTTGCCGGCGGCTAAAGTTAGTTTGGGCTTATCTTATGACAATTATGAATATGCAACATACAATCCAGGGTTGAAAGAATGGTATGGTAGCGATCCGGGAGAATGCATTTGTGAAGAGAAAAAAGAAAAAGAGATTTTAGCGGAAGCTGAAAGATTAACTAACAAAGAAATGGATATGTGGATAAAGGATGGAGCTCCTTCTGCTGTTTTAGATCCGGCTGGTTTTGCTAATGCTTTTACAGCAAGAAAACAAGAAGTTATGGATTATAACTTGAATAGGTTAGGCTTTAATTCGGCTAGTGGTGCTTGTTGTGATGCTGGTTTTGGTTTGCCGGAAACAGCTTTTAAAACTCATGTCATTAATATTTGTAATAAATCTTGGTGTGGAAAAACACCATCACAATTAAATGCAAGAAATAATTATTGCATAGTGGCAGAGCAATTGGTTAAACTAAAAGATATATATGACTCAATGTCGGATAGAATTAAAAAAAGTGAAAATTATTCAAGATATAAATCGGAAACGGATTATTATTTAAGAGAGGTGAGGCTTGGTTTCGAAGAGATTTTAGTCCAAGTGTTTAATTCATCGCCAATAACAATGGATTTTAATTTTATTGGAAATAAAAATGTAACTGTAGGCGAGATGGATAGGAAGCTTGTTGTTTTAAACCATAAATTAAATACTATGGCTCCTTCTGCTGGATATGAAGTTGCAAGCGCTGCCGGTTTAGGTAGTTTTAGCTCGGGCGAACCTATAAAAACAAGAATTATAGATTGAATCCATACAATGCCTTTTAACGAAAAAATGGATACAAAATTATGGAATTTGGCTTTGGACAATTTAATTGTAGGTCAACATTTTAAATTAGAAGGTGGTGCTTCGGGGGAAGGTTATTCAGAATGAACGCAGGTTGATATATCAAATTATGAATCGCCGTGTGATTCAAGACAGATTAATTCGGAATGCTTTTGATACCGTATGGCTTTTAATGATAAAAAAATTGAGATTATTAATCCAGGCCAAACGAAGTGCATTAATGTTGCTACATATATGCAGCCATATGTTGGGTCAAATGGTATAACTTGAGAATTTGGTAGCGAGATGGAAAAGAAATTATGCAAGTATAAATCTTCAACTGGTAAATGTGTTGAAGCCGATTATACGAGAAAAGATACTAATTTGATGTTAAATATTTCCGTTGATCCATATAATAATATTCCAGAAAAGAACGATACAAATAATTCTGCTTTGAATTATAAAAATGTTAATGTCGTGAGGGCGCCTAATGAAAAAGAATCTTATCAGTATTATTCTAGCCCTGATTTACAATCACATAATATTAAGGTTGTTCAGGATGTTCCTGAAAATTATGCTAATCCACCTAAGAATATGTTAAAGTGGTTCAGAGGCAGATTAGTGTCTGGGTCTGGTCTTTTTGTCCAGAATAATTATCCATATATTGGCAAGGATATACGGCCAATGGACGAGCAATGCAAAGGTTTGATTAACAGGATGAAAGCAGGGTCAGTTATTAATTCTGGAGGTGGAATATGGTCAGCCTCGGGATGGTATGGCTTTTAGACAAATATATTTTAAATTTATCTAATGTTAAAACCAAAATTAATTACAATTCTATCC
>CAZCTX010000054.1:2387-3553 GCA_964502205.1 uncultured Candidatus Saccharibacteria bacterium | reverse complement strand
TCTTTTTGCTCATAGAAAAAAGAAAGAAAAAGATTTTGAATATATTCCCTGGCAATATTAACATCTCGAGTTTGAAATTTTGTAGCTAGTAAATGAATATCATCTGAGCTGATCATTATTTAATTATTAACAATTTTTTAATTTTTTCTTCAAGTAATGGGTTATTATATCTTTTCAAATATTTTTTTATCTTTACTATTGATATGTCTTTGGTATTTAATCTATCATTATCTGATTTTTTCTTTAAAATAACAAAATAGATATAATCTAATAAAGCTTTTTCTTTATCAGCCATCCATATTGTTTGGCCATTAATATTAATGGCGTTATAACCGAAAAACAATTCTTTCTTGATCCGGTGGTAAGTAAAAGACTTATTAAGTATTATATAGTCCCTGCTAGCCTTACTAGTTGCGGATGTTACTGAATAAACTATTTCTGGAAGTATATTATGGTACGACAATGCAGTTTCAAATGAAACATATGAGGGTTTATATATTTTATTAGCTATTTCAAAATCACTAATTTTGGAATTTTTAATAATATAAAAACCGTTTTTTATTTTTATGAAAAAACCCTTTTGAGTATAAGTACTCAAAAGACTTTTGCCTGCATTTTCAGAAACGTTAAGAATACTGAAAAAGCCACTGGGCGTGAACAGGCTTATCTTCTTATTTTGGAGCTTTTCTGATGTTAAAGCTCAATTCAGTTTATTGGTCATATTCCGTAAAAAATGAATTAGTTGATTTTAGTATATTATATAACAATATATTGAAAAAGTCAATAGGGCGTGACGCACATATTGCACTTTTATGATATTAAAAAGGGGCGCTTAATCTGGCAAGACATTTGGAGTTTCAAACCAAGATTTACGCCCTACCCTCTTTGATGTTTTCTAGCGATTCAAGCAAAGGTTTGTTCCAATCAAAGGATATTTCTTGTTTACATAGTAATTTAAATTTTTTTATACATTCTGGATCTATTCTAGCAAAATCTTTTAAAAAATAGCCAGCATTTTCCAAAAATCCGCCTACTATGCCATTGGAATCATCTATACCCGTATTACTAAGTTTTTTATCAACTTTTAATAAAGTTTTAATAGTTAATTCTGCAGTTTGCGCGCTTATTGGAATTTTATTAAAAATATCTGTTAGCATATTGCAACC
>CAZCTX010000054.1:0-2287 GCA_964502205.1 uncultured Candidatus Saccharibacteria bacterium | reverse complement strand
CCTAAATAGCAATCACAGGCACCGCGGTTAATATCCGTTAAACTAACACCAACATTATATTTCTTAGTTCCTTCAACTATGGCCGAAAAACCTTGGCCATAAAATTGAAAGTTTTTTACTTTTTTATTATTATATAAATCAACTGCCTTTTTAAAAGTTATATCGTCTACAGAATATTTAATTTTATCAATATCGTATTTTGGAAACATAATATTAAATTTTTAAAAGTTTTTTTGCGTTTTTGTTTGTAATGACTTTTTTGCCCGTTTTTCTTTCAATGTTTTTTCTAGCATTACCGGCAATGTTTCCTCCTTCTTTGGCTACTTTTTTATTTTCAGAAAAAGTTTCTGGTTTTTTTGTTTTTGAAATTTCTGTTGTAGCTGTTTCGGCTAACATATTTAAAACTAATTCTAGATTAGTCATATTATCTCTAAGATTTTCTTTTTTAAGTCCTTTCAAATTTTTGTATTCTTTAGTGGTCATGCCTGTTCAGGCCTCAGTTATTTCATTGGTTAAAATTGCAAATTCTAAACCTTCTTTGACGCCTCGCTCTTCCCATTCATCAGTCAAATCTTTTCTAATTTCAATACTTTTAAGCCTTTGGTTAATTCAGCTTTGGCTGTAACCTTTTTTAAAATATGTTTTTAAAGCCCTGTTAATAGCTAGCTCTGGGTCAACTGTTTCTTCTAATCTTTCGTACCCAACTTTGGCTAACCAAAGCTTGAAAGGCTCGGCTTTAGGAGATGGAATAGATTGAATAAGGCGAAGCATTGTTTCAGTATCTGCTACATCTGTATTCCTCATTTTATCATCATCCGCTATCATTTTCAACTGTCCGATTTTATCGGACAGTTGACTTCCTTCCTGCTCTAGCCTTCTCTTTAGATCGTCCCAGTATTTTCTAGGCCTGCTTGAGTTTGTTAGAGCCCCGATAACATCAATCACTGAGAAATATCACAATTCTTTTTTATCATCTCAATGACGTCGAATTGTTTGATCGCCGAATAAGGCAATCTTTTTATTTTTAATATTTTTCATACTTATTGATTTTAATGATTAATATGGTTAAAAAGTTATTTTTTATCTAGTTTATCAAGCCCAAGCTTTTTAACCCCAAAATATACAACTGAAGCAATAATGATAAAATCAATTAATACGCTCAATAAATCGCCATACATTATCTTAGCGCTACCAATAGCAAAGTAGGCGTTTTTTAAGCCACCAAGTGAACCGAGAAAAGCACCGAGAATTGGATTGATAATATCAGTAACAATGGCAGATACAAGTTTTGAAACAGCACCGCCAAGAATAAAACCAACTGCCAAACCAACGACTCCCTGTTCTCTTATAAAATCTAAAAATCCTTTCATGTTTTAAATTTAATTATTAAAATCATAATGTCGACGTATACCTAATATTATTAGGCCGTGTTTTTCAATTTCTTCTTTGGTATAAAATTTTTCTGCTTCTTTGGTGTTAATTTTATAGACAACCTCGCAATTAATTGTTCGGCCAGTAAGCTCATTAGTGCTGTCGTCTTGCTCTTGAAGAACAACGATATCACCTTCATGGCAATCAAAATCACCTAATCTAATTTCAAATTGTTTTCGATTATCAACAATTGCATCAAAATATTGTTTTTTAACTTTTTTTATAATCTCCATAATATTAATTTAAATTTTTCTACTGTCATAAGCCCAATGCAATAATGCTTGCCTTTGCCGAGGCGAACATTTTATTTGGCCTTTAGGACATCTTTTTTTAAGTTGACTAATATGCCTTTTCATTGCTTTTCATCTTTTTATTTGCCTTTGATCTTCGTCTGGTATTCTTCTTCCTTGATAGTAGCGACAATATCATTGAAATCACCCTCTGGGATCAGCTGGATGAATTCAGCCTTTCTTTTTTCAAACAGATAATGGCTGGGAAGCATTGACTTTAAAATAGTTTAGATTAGGATCATGAAATTCATGACAAAGCTTTGCTTTTTTAAATCATGTTTTAGGGAATTCATTTTTGCAATCAGTCATATACTTACCGCCAAAAACTCCCAATTCTAACATTTCTTTAGGAGTGAGTTCGGGTTTAAATTCTTTGTCAAAATCTTTTTTTGAGATATAGTATATATATCCTTTTTGCATTAAATCATTAACTATTATCTTTTTCATAGATTGTTTTTATTCTTTGTATATTATAATGCAAAAAAAATTAAAAATCAATAGAATCAAAAAAGACCCCTTAGGGTCTTTTTTGTTTTTACAACATACTATTTCTTAAGTAATGTTAA
>CAZCTX010000053.1:0-3699 GCA_964502205.1 uncultured Candidatus Saccharibacteria bacterium | reverse complement strand
TTAAATCAGTTAAACTTAATATCTTTCCACAATTAAGATGAAGAGAGGTTGTGCCAATAATTAATTAAAAAGCATTTGAAGAACAACAAGACAAATTATTGCCTTGTTGTTTTGGGTATTGCATAAAATTAATTTTCTTGTTACATTAGATAAGGCGGATTAATAAAAATTTTAAATTTTGTATTATGATTTTATCAGACAAAGATATTAAAAAAGTAATTAAAGATGGGGATTTAAAGTTTAGAGAAAAATTACCATCAGAACAAATTGAGGCAGCTTCAATTGATTTAAAATTAGGTTCAACTTTTAAAGTTTTTAAACATACGTCAGAATCTGTTTTGGATTTAAGAAAGGGGGTTGATTTTAAAAAAATTATGGATACTTTTGAGGTTGATAAGAAGAAAGGTTTTATATTACATCCAAATAGATTTGTTTTGGTAAGTACTAAAGAATACATGAGTTTATCGAATAAAATAGCAGCTAGGGCTGAAGGGAAAAGCAGTTTGGCAAGAATGGGATTATTAGTTCATACGGCTGGGTTTATTGATCCGGGATTTGAAGGAACAATAACATTAGAGATTAGTAATCAAGCTGAGATCCCGATAGTTCTTTATCCGGATATGTATATTTGCCAGATTGCTGTTGAATGATTATCGTCGCCATGCGAAGCTTCATACAAAGATAGAAAGAAATCTTTGTATTATAGCTCAGATGGGCCGAGAGAAGCAAGTGCTCAAAATTTATTTAAGAAAAAAACAAAATAACAATTTAAACCAAGCATTTTTGCTTGGTTTTTTGGTTGTACTTGACCTTTATTTTTTTATTTGTTAAAATATACTTACTTAAAATATAAAAAATATATATGAGTTTAGTGTCTTATCAAAATGTAACTAAAGTGTATGACAATGATTGTTTGGTTTTAGATAATATTTCTTTTGATATTGTTGAAGATGAATTTGTTTCTATTGTTGGAAAATCAGGTGTTGGGAAAACAACTTTATTAAAAATGCTATTTGCGGAAGAAAAACCAACCAAAGGAGAAGTTTTTTTTAATGACGTAAATATTGCTAGTATGACTTCTAATGATATTGCTATTTTGCGACGTCAAGTTGGGGTTGTGTTTCAAGATTTTAAATTATTGCCGAAACTAACTGCTTATGAGAATGTTGCTTTTGCTTTAGAAGTTGGCGGGTATAGCGATGAGAAGATAAAAGAAGAAGTACCGGAAGTTTTAAAATTAGTGGGCTTGCAAGATAGGGCTAATAATTTTCCTCATCAGATGTCAATTGGTGAAAAGCAAAGAATTGCTATCGCTAGAGCTATTATCCAGAAGCCGGATATTTTAATTGCAGATGAACCAACCGGGAATTTAGACCCAATTAATACTTGGGAAATTATTAGATTGTTATTGAAAATTAATGAATTAGGAACAGCGGTTATATTATCTACTCACGATAAAGACATTGTTAATACATTGGGCAGAAGAGTTATTACTTTAGAAAATGGAATTGTTACTCGTGACGAAGAAAAGGGTAAATATATTCTATAGCTTTTAAATAAAATACCAGATGGTATATATTAAATAATAAATTATGAATACACCTATAAGCACAAATTTAAAAAGAATCTTTCAAAAAGGAAAATCAATTTTTAAACGCAATGGTTGGCTAACAGTTGCGACAATTATTACTATGTTTTTGAGCATTTTGGTCTTTACGGGAGTATTAATTATGAATTATACTTCTAATCGTTTTATTGAGAATTTGAAAGATAAAGTTGATATTAGTATATACTTTAAACCAACAATAGAAGAGAGTGAAATTTTGTTAGTGCAAGAGCAATTAGGTAAAGTCGAAGGTGTTGTTAAAACAGAATATATTTCAAGAGATAAAGCTTTAGAGTTTTTCAAACAAAGATATGGACATAATCAAACTTTATTAAAAGCTTTGGACGAAATTGGAGAAAATCCTTTGTCAGCTTCAGTTAATATTAAAATAAAAGACACAAAAGATTATGAAAGTATTTTGTCTTATGTTGAGACTGCTGTTTTTAAAGACAAGTTAGTTAATATTAATTTTACGGAGAACAGAGATTTATTAAATAAGACAACTAATTTAATTAATAGTTTGCAAATTGGATCATTAGTTATTACCGCAGTTTTAACAATTGTTGCTATCATTGTTGCTTTTAATACTATTAGAATAGCCATTTATTCTATGAGAGAAGAAATTAATATTATGAAATTAGTTGGGGCAACTAATTGATTTGTCCGCGGGCCTTTTGTTTTAGCTGGCTGTTTTTATGGGCTTATTGCAGCTTTAATGTCTTCATTGTGCTATATTCCTTTAATTTTAACTGTTGGAAGAAAATTAGATTTGTTTTTGGGAGAGATTAGTGTTGCAAAATACTTTTTCTCTAATATATTAATTTTGTTACTTGCGCAAATTGCTTTTGGTGTTATCATTGGGGTTATTTCGGCTGTGTTCGCGGTAGCTAAATATTTGGATGGTAAGGTGAATGAATAAATTAAATATTTTATATGGAAGAAAAACAAATTGATAAGAAGATATCTTTTAAGCAATTGATAAGGATATCATGGTTTTCTTTTAAATTATATATTAAACCAGATAAGTTTTCTGGTATCTTTTTGTTTATATTGTCAATCTTTAGTCGATTAACGGCCATGATTGATTTTTTAATTATTGCTAAGATAATCGACGTTGTCGTCGAAATTTTGAAAACAAAAGGCGATGTTTCGGCAGTAGTTCCTTATTTTATTGTTTTGGTTGGTTTTAATTTTATTGCCGGACTTGTTAACAGATCGAGGTGATATTTTTCTAATAAAGTCAGCCGATATTTTAATTTTTATTCTGATATTTATATACACGAGTATTATAAAACATTGGGGGTTCCGGTTATGGAAGATCCAGAAAAGAATAACGTAATTAATAGGGGTAAAAAAGAAATGAATCAATTATCCAGTTTGTTTTTTATAATAATAGATATTGTTGCCGATATTGTTAATATTATTATAACAGGAATTACAATATTTTATTTTATGCCAAAGATTGTTTTGGTTGTTGCTATTTGAGTTTTGATTAGAAATATACCAGAAATTGGTTTTGTTAAACAACTTTATCAACATAGTTTTAAAAATACCGAAAAGTTAAGGTTGAACAGTCATATCTTAGACTATATTTTAAATAAAATTACCCTAATTGAACTTAGTATTCATAACGCAACAGATTATTTTAAAGATAGATATTCAAATTTTGCTAGAGGTTTTTTAAACGAATGATCTTGAATACGAAAGAAAATGTATTGATGAAACACAGGATATAGTTTTTTAAATATGTTTTTGTATTTTTGAATTATGATGAATATCGTTGGTAAGATTTTAAGAGATAGTTTATCGGTTGGGCGTTTGTATTTCTATATTAGTATGGTGGAAAGATTTGAAAGAAATGTGAATGTTTTATTTACGGATGTGGTTGCTTTATATGAAAAAGCATTACGAATTGATGATACTTATCAGTTTTTTAATTTGAAACCAGGTTTTAGCGATGGTAGTGTTAAGTTGGACGAAACAAATAAAGAAATTAAGGCTTGTCTTTCCGACGTTTGGTTTAAATATCCGAATACTAATAAATTTGTTTTGAGAGGTGTTGATTTATGTATAAAGCCTGGTGAGAAAATTGC
>CAZCTX010000052.1:0-3748 GCA_964502205.1 uncultured Candidatus Saccharibacteria bacterium | reverse complement strand
CTAAAAAACAAGAAGAGAAAAAGCCGGAAGAGAAAAAACAATTTATTGATAAACCAAAAGTAACTTCTTTTAGCTTTGTTGTTAAGCCAATTCCAGAGCCAGTTAAGCCAATAGTCTATATGAATGGTTACGAAAAAGATCAATATATCATGGAGTTGCAAATGTATGTATTGAGCTTGTTAAATCAAATTATTAATTTTCTCCAAGATAGATAGATTTAACTTAAAACGGCATTAAGCCGTTTTTAAGTTGTTGACTTCATTAATAAATTTTGTTAAAATGTATATATATCTAAAATATTGCAATGAGTAGAATATCAAAAACATTTAAAATATTTTTAATTTCAATTCTAATATTACTAATTAGTAATATTCAAGTTTTTGCGTTTAATCCAAATAACAAAATTAATGTTCATGTTAAAGCTGATATTGAGGGGAGAAACCAAATTGATGTCGTCAGTCTTAAAAATACTAACTATATTAATTTTTTTATCGACCAATACTGATGGAATCAAACATCACCAAGCGACCAAAACAAAGTTTTGAATTTTATTTCTTTGCTCAGTTCAGAGTTTGAATACAATATTTATCCTAAGGTTACCAAATTGTTTCCTGACATAAGTAAGTGACTAAGTTATCAAGAAAAACTAACAGTTGTTCTGTCTCC
The DNA here is from genome assembly GCA_964502205.1 of uncultured Candidatus Saccharibacteria bacterium. Lineage (GTDB taxonomy): Bacteria > Patescibacteriota > Minisyncoccia > UBA6257 > JAKLIH01 > JAKLIH01. The sequence goes on along the minus strand of CAZCTX010000052.1, from coordinate 3,082 downwards.
AATGAAAAACGGAGTTCAAGGGTATGTTAGGTGAGACGATTTTAATTCTATCAGTCAAAGCAAAACATCTAATGACGGGAATATAATATATTTTAATCCTATTAATATTTTAAATCCTAGCTTTTCTAATTTTGTTTTGTATTCTTTTTTCTCTCATGAGTTAATGCACCTAATAACTTATTATGAAAAAAATCTTAAATACAGAGTCGAAGAAGATACTTGATTAGAAGAATTACGTAGTGAATATCTTCCACATTATCTAGGTTACAACAAAGCTAAAGATTCGTATCTTGCCTTTCGATTGCAAAATTGAATTAAATTGTCTGACGTAAATATTGTCAGTTGAGATAACAGCAACAGCTCTTATTCTCTAATTAATTTATTTAGTATATATTTGAATCAACGCTTTTCTTCTCCAATATTCTTTGATACAATTGCTTCTAGCCAAACCGGTGTTGAATCAATAAACCAATACTTAATAAAAAACGGATTCAAAGAGAGGTTTCACGATATTTATCGAGATTGAATTATTACTGGTATTATTAATGATTGCACTGATAATCCTAACTATTGCTACGACAATATTGATATCGGAAGTAGCATACCTGGCACAAGCTTTTTCTTGCCAACTGGAAATGATAGCGTCTTATCAATTAGTGACTCTCTAAGCAATTATCAAGTAAAGTATCAAAAAATATTAGGTGGTAGTGATAATTTAGAAATTATTCTTGAAAATCCAAAAAACAATATTTTTCAAAAAATGCCATATGTCCTGATAGGTCATGATAATAAAAAAACTTTGAATTTTTTTGAGTTTAATAATCAGCCAACAATTAAAATTAAAATACCAGGCTATTCGCAGAAATACAAGAATATTGTTATCATTCCAATGTATGCTAGCAATGAGGGCTCACCTCAATTGTTTAAATGGCATATTAATAGTAACAAAAATAGCACAACTAATACAACAATCAAGCCGATTGTAAGGACAACTACAACAACATCTATAACTGAAGAAAAAGCTAATTCATCAACAACCACAACTCAATTAAAAATTAGTGATTCCTCTCCGATTATTATTAATATCGTGTCTCCAGAAAAAACAAAGCCATTCTTTACAAGCATCAGTCTTGTTTTTAGAAATTTTTTCCAGAAGATCGTTAATTGAATATTTTAGAGAAAATTGTCAATCCAAAGATTGACAATTTTTTAATTGTTAGCTATAATATTTTTAAGAAATTAAATAATTTAATTAAATTTAAAATATGAAAAAGACTCTTCTTTTGTTTCTTTCGTTAGCTATTATTCTAACGATTGGAATTTTTACTGTTAAGGCTGTCGACTATACCACTACTGGTAGTTTTAATTTTAATAATTTCAATTTGAACAGCTATGTTCAGAATGAAGTATACAAATACAAGTGTGATGCTACTGCTGGAACTTGTTCAAAAGTAAAAGTCGCTTCAATTAATACTTCAGATTACTTTGATACCGAATCAGAATGTAAGACCAAATGTAAAAAAACAAGCGCTTCTTCTTATTCTTATACCGATACTGGTTTTAATTCTTTGAATTTTAACTCACTTTCAAATAACACTGATAATAAACCAGCTGGATCTGGCAATAATTATGGCACAGCCAACACCGGTGGCACTGCCAGCGGTTTATCAGGTTTCAATTGGACAGTTTCTTCTGCTCCAACAACCACCAAGGCTCAATACAATGTAACGCAAGGAACAGCAATAAGTGGTTTAAATTTTAATAATTCAGTTTCTGGTAACAATCAGACTGTTCAAAACAATGCAACTGGATTAAATAATTCAACTAATTTTACCACTGGTAGCTCATTATTCGGTACTGGTGTTACTTTCAAAGACCAGGCTACACCTCAAGCCCAACAGGGTACTGGCAATTTCTTTACCAATCTATTAAGTGGATTAGGTTTTGGAGGTCAAAACGATACAATATCTAGTGGGACTGATATTGCTCCAAACAAATTTGAAGTAAAAGTTAATCCTACTGAAGTCAAAGGCAAAACTGAGGAGGAAATAACAATAACTTGAGATGCAATAGAAAAAGGTTACAAGTCCTGTTTAGCAAATTCTACTCCAGCGACCGGTTCCGATTTTACTAACGGAAAGGATTTAGGCACACAATCTCAATTAAAAGTTTTAATAAAACAATCGGGCATTAATTTTAGGCCCACTGAAAAATCCGAAGGGAAGTTTAAAAATATCAAGTTTAGTATTAAATGTTTAGCGGTTACAGGCGAATCAGTTACTGTATCAAGTGACGTCAAATGACACTGACATGGCACTGCAGAAGATACACCTCAAGATAGCTTTACTTTTTCAGCCACATCACCTGTTAAAGACAATGAAAAAAGTAAACTAACATGAGATGCTACTGGCTTCAAATCTTGCGAAACAAAAGCTGTCGGTAATACGGATTGAGAATCAAACGCCAAGTTGAGTATAAAAGATTCAAAAGAAGTCAGCTTTAAAACAGCAGGCACATACAAGTTTACCATAACCTGTAAGCCTAATAGCGGTACAGATGTTTCTAAAACCGTTGAAGTTAAATATGGCGGGTCAAGCGAAACCGAACCTAAGAAAGGAACATTAGGCGATTATAGCAATGATTGTTCATTTAAAATTTTATCTCATGGTTATGTAAAAAATATTACAAATAAAGATGATGCTAAAGAAGTCACTGTTGAATTTTCTTGTAAAGGAAAGGCAGGTGAAATAAGCGGTCACGATGTTAGACCTATAAGATATGGATTGTTTATTAACGAAAGAACATCAAGCGGAACAAAAAGATATGAATGCGATCCAGTTGATTCAAAATATAAAGGTCAAGAATACTTGCCTAAAGAAGGAGAATCGGTAAAGCTTTCTTGTAAATTTTCCGATAAAAAATTTGAGGGACTATTTGTAGAAGGTAATAATAATTCTAAAATGTTGTTGGCTTTCGTTGAATTTTATACCAATCAGACATCAGGCACACCATGACCTGGAATGAATGACGGTGTTCCTAGAATAGATAGGATAAATGCAGCTGGGGCAGTTCCATTTGAAAC
>CAZCTX010000051.1:0-3868 GCA_964502205.1 uncultured Candidatus Saccharibacteria bacterium | reverse complement strand
TTGCAGATAAAATTGCAAGGATTGCTATTACTATCATTAATTCTACTAGGGTAAAGGATTTTTTCATAAGATTAAATTTTTTTCTTAAATATGACACGCGAACCAAAATATCTCATAACAATTGCAACAACAGCTCCAATTAAAGAAGCAATATTAGCTCACAAGTATTTATCAAGTGAAACATTAATATTATCTACCATATATCCAGCAATCCATACATTAACTCCAATAGTGATAACACTCAAAACAACAAATTTAATTAATTGCTCTTTATTCCCTTTTTTCAATTTGAACGTTCATAACAAATTAGCATAATAACTAAATACAACTGATAAAGCAATTGAAAAAGTTTTTATTGCAATAAAGCCTGATCCCTGATTGATTTTCAACGCAAACATCAATATATTCATAATGCCATAATCAATCAATGTATTCAAAAAACCCACAATACCAAAACGTATAAATTCAAATTTCAAAAAATAGTTTAATATTTTTCTAACAAACGAAAACATAAATTTAACCATATATATATTTTAATTTTCTTCCTTTCCTTTATTCATCGAAGCCAATATATCATTCAAAAAGTCTTCATCAAATTCAGCTTCATCTTCTTCCTCCTTAACTTCTTCTTTTTCTTCATCAGGACGATTGTAACTAAAGAATCTGTCCATAATTTCTTTATCAACTTCCTTTCTTATTCTTCCATATGTCATATTAGAATTTTCAATAACCTCATTTCGGTAAGAAATATTAACTTCTTCAGGTCTAATAGTTGCCATATTAAAAGCTCTGGCTGGTTCACCGTCTAACATTAATCTAACATAAGCATTGTAATTAGCAAGTCCGACTAAGTCTGTTTCATTAAAAACTGGTGCAAAATATTTCTTCATAACTTCACCATCTGGGTTGCTAACTCTAAAAGAAACCATTGTACCTACATTACCGAAAATAGCATCTCGAACTTCGTCCTTAACCTGAGCAATAAATTGATGAGCCATTGTAAAAGATAATCTATACTTTCTCAACTCCGATAAGATTGTTGGAATTGTTCGAGTTGTAATATTTTGAAACTCGTCCGCATACAAATAGAAATCCTCTCTTTGATTTTCTGGTATTGCTGCTCTCGCAAAAGCGGCTGAAGCAATCTTGCCAACCATAATCATACCAATCAAATAACTATTAGTTTCTCCTAATATACCCTTAGCCAAATTAATAATAAATATCTTTTTGTTATTTAATATATCGTCGAAATTAATTGATGACTTCCTCTGGCCAATAATTGGACGCATAATATTATTAGTCAAAAACGGAGTAAGCTTTGAATTAATATATGGTGCCATACTATTTAACGACAAATCTCCTCCCGCTTTCTCAGCTTCCTTCTCCCAAAAATCTTTTACCAAGAAATTAGTTGTTCTTGCCAATAGTTTCTTTCTAAATTTTTCATTAATCAAAACTGAAGGAACTTCAACTAATGTAAATTGCTCTTCTGGGTCAGACATTAATAATGCCAAAGAATTTCTCATATATTGTTCAAATATAGGGCCACCAGTAGTTTTTAAATCATACAATTTGTCCATAATTTCCAAAACTTGATCAATGATAAAAGTCTGGTCCATTTGTTTTTCTGGGCTTGATTCTAAAATATTAAAACTCAAAGTATAATTTGGGTCTCCTGGATTGAAATAAACAACATCTTTTATTCTCTCTTGCGGAATATGATCAAGTATTTCACTTGCTAAATCACCATGAGGATCAATAAAACAAACCCCTTTCCCAGATTGAATATCCTGAATAACCATATTTTTCAAAAAAGTAGTTTTACCAGTACCAGTTTGTCCAATAACATAGGTATGCAGTCTTCTGTCTTTAGTCCCCTGACGTATCAAAACCTCATTACCTCTATAAACATTTTTACCCAAAATAATTCCAGTATCAGGCAAATTAGCTGGTGCTTGAGCAGATCTCGATCTTAACCATTTAACATTAGGAACCTCAAGCAACATATGAGGTAAATGTCAAAAACTATTAATTTCACTTGAATTCAAAACCATTCTTGTTTTGTTATCGAACAATCTATAAATATATTTAAAAGTTAAATCCTTTAATGCTTTGCCTTTTACTTTTTTCAATTCAATTAAATTCAAAACCGGAGTTGATAATTGCATAAAACCATTACGAATTTCTTGCAATAAATCATCAATCCTATCTTTGTTTGGTGAAGAAACAAAAACACGAACATTAACATCAAACAAAGGTTGAGCAATTTTTGATTCAACATTTTTAACCAAAGTTTCATCCACCATCTTAACTTCTTCTTCTTTCTTGTCTTTTTCACTTTTCTGAAATGGATTTAAACTGGAACCAAATTCAGAAAAATCAACAATTTTACGACTAAATAAATCTTTTTCTTTTTTCCCTTTTTTCAAGTCTTCTAATATTTTTTTAATTTCTTTTTTCTCGCCAGTTGTGCTATTAATAATTAATTGCATTGCCATCCCTTCTTTTTCTTCAATTTTAGAAAAAGCATTTAATATAGCCGAAAAAGGATCGCTTTCAAAATTTGCATAAGTTTTAATCGGCAAAGCAAAATGTGTATTTAATTTTCCAACCGCTCCACCAGTAAAATTAGTTAGCCCAAATACAGTATAATCATTTGTCTCCATAACTTCCCCAAAAGGAAAATAAGCAGTAATCATTTTTTGAATCATTTCGATATGTTTCCTATGGCAAGCAACATAAAATGTAATTTCTTTACTATCAATCGGTGAAGCAACTTCAAAAACAATTGGATATTTAAATTTATTTAACGTACTAATCATCTGATCGCAAGTTGAAATCATTTCTGCTATTTTTTTAGCATTTTCGTTTTTATCTTGCGCAATGTCACGTGGAACTCTTATTGACATCAACTTGTAATTCATCGCCTGATGAATTTTCTTTTTGTTCAACATTTTATTAATAAAGAAAAAGCCAATACCAATAAATATTAGCAAAAATATCGACACTGTCTCAATAAAATGAAATATTGATTCCATTATTTAAACTTAATTATTTTTTAATTTTATTATGCCTCATCAGCTCATCGTAAAATCTATCAATTAAAATATCATGTAATCTATCAATCAGATAGGCATTACTTGTTTTAAAACTCATAGCAATAGCTGATGTAATATTGTTTTCGAAAGCTATTTTAACTAATTCTTCCAAAGTCTTGTTTGATCTCTTTTCATCATCATCGTCATCGTCTGAAAAAACAGTAAAAGTTTTAGTTTTTACATTCATATTTGCAACATCTTTTTTATGTATTTCTTTATCAAAGATATCATTAATTACATCCCTAACAATTTCTTTATCATCTTTAACTTCAATGTGATTCTTGGTATAGTTTTCTTTTTTCTTATCATATAAAGTCTTCACCTGTTCAAAACCAGATTTATTAAAATTTATATCTTGATTAAAACTAGGATTAATCATTTCATATTTTTAATATATATACATAAAATATAACAGAAAAAAAATAAAAAAACAAGAGATAAAACAAAAAAACAACCACGTAAGTGGTTGTCTTTTATTTGCGCGGACGACCGGATTTGAACCGGCGGCCTCCTGCGTGACAGGCAGGCGTTCTAACCGGGCTGAACTACGTCCGCATAAAATCATAAAATATTATGATGTGCCGGTAATAGGAATCGAACCTATGTATGAGGTTTATGAGGCCTCCGCTCTACCACTGAGCTATACCGACAAAGGTCAGTGCGCATTACTGAAACATGTTGCGGGAGTTGGGGTTGAACCAACAATCTCCAGGTTATGGGCCTGGCGAGATACCATTTCTCTATCCCGCATAACTATTATATCACAACAA
>CAZCTX010000050.1:0-3915 GCA_964502205.1 uncultured Candidatus Saccharibacteria bacterium | reverse complement strand
TTTAGGAGCTTTTAATATAAACGAGTTTTTTGATAATTTAATTATATTATCAAAAGAAGTAAACGAAGAAGAAAGAAGGAGTGTTAAAGAAAATTTATCAGAAGAGGAACTGGCAATTTTTGATTTGGCTTCCAGGCAAAATCTTACCGAGAAGGAAAAAAATAAATTAAAAGTTGTTGCTAAAGAAATTCTTAGCAAACTAGAAGATATTGTTGATATAATAGATTGGAGAAAAAAACAACCAATAAAAGCTAAGGTAAAAGTAAGTATTTGAGAAGTAGTTTCTAAACAATTACCAGAATCATACACAGTAGAAGAGAAAAAGAAATATTTTAATTCTATTTATCAGCATGTTTATGATAATTATTTCGGAGAAGGCAAAAGTACATATTCAACAATTAATTAAAAATATTTAAATAAAAATTATGAAAAATATTTTAAATGATAAAAAACTTAACGAGGCAATAGATTTTTTTGTAGAACAAGAAAAAACTAATAATTATAAGGAACAGCAGGAGGAGCGATCAAAGAAACAAAAAGATTTTCAAAATTTTTATAATCTAGAGTTTAATGAGATTGTTTTTTCTGATGCTATTAAAAATTTATGAGCTTCAAGAATATGAGGTAATAAAGATTATTTGGTAGAAAAAATATTAAATAATAATGATTTTTCAAGCATTAAAGATGCTTGAAACAAATATGTTTTAAAAGAAGAAAAAGACCCAGGGGCTCGTTACGAATATTTGGTAGAAAAAATAAAACATGTGGGTCCTAGTATGGTTACTGAACTTCTGTGTTATTCTTCTCCGGAGAAAGCTGGAATTTACAATAGGGTTGCCAGGGAATCCCTTTTTTGGCTATCGGATGGACTTGATCTTTTTTCAAAATATAAAATTACCGGAAGTGAATATAACAATTTTAATGAAGTCCTATTATTTATTGGCGAAATATTAGAAGGCAAATTAGGAAGAAATATCAATATGCTTGATGTTGATTATTTTTTATGAGAAATTCACGAAAAATTTATTAAGAAAGAAGTGGAATCTTTAATAGAAGTAGAATCAAAAAAACCATTGAACAACATATCTCGTCATAATGAGATTAGAGATAAAATTGAGCAAATAGGAGCTTGATTGGGTTTTGAAAGTGACAAAGAGGTTCAAGTTGCTAGGGGATCCAAGGTGGACGGCGTTTGAAAAACAAAAATAGCAAATTTAGGTTCAATTTCTTATTTTTTTGAAGTGCAAGACAGAGGGTCAATAGATTCTTTAATTGTTAATTTACAACAGGCACAAAACAATCTTACAGCGCAAAAACTTGTGATAGTAACAGACGCGGAACAAATTATTAAAATCAAAGAAAGAATTCAAACTTTGCAGGAATCTTTTAGAAAATTTATAACATATTGAGATGTTAAGGATGTAGATAGGGTTCATCTGCATTTGGAACAGGTATCAGAAGCCATAAGTGGCCTTAATTTGTTCGGCGCTTAAAAATTAAAGCGATTATTTTTTATGAAAAATAAATTTGGTATTCCCAAAGAAAAATTAAAAATTCTCCAAGAGAGATCTAAGTTTTGTGCATATTGTGGCAAGAAACTTGTTCTTCCTTATGATATTAAAAATAGACGAGATAGTGCTACAATAGAACATTTAAATTTTAATGGTCCTTTCTATTGAAAGGATGGGTTGAATGTTGAAGATGTGGTATTTGTTTGTGGAAGTTGCAATTCAAGCCGTGGCAAAAAAGCATTATCCGAGTGATTTAAAAGTGATTATTGTATTTTGCGAGATATAAACGAAAAAACGGTATCGGATGAAATTAAAAATTATTTATTCAGGTAACCAAAAGCCACCAAAAAATAGCGGATAATCTGCTATTTTTTGACTTTAGATGATTATTGGGTTTTGATAAAAGCTCTCTTGACAAATTATCATAAAATTTGTACAATAGTTATGTGATAAAAAATTAATTTAAAACTTTTCTATGTCTATAATCAAAAGAATAAATATTGTTCCTGATAGAACTTTATATAACAAGCTAGGCCAATCTGGGTATTCATTTAGTGAAGCAATAGCTGAGTTGATAGATAACGCTATAGACGCTAGAATAGATGACAAAATTGTTGAAATTAATGTTATAATTAATAACGAAAAAGTTATTATTAAAGATAATGCCAAAGGTATGGGGGAAAAAGAGGCCCAAGAATCAATAAGATTAGGGAGTTCAAGCAAGAAAGGGGCTTTTTTGGGTCAATTTGGGCTGGGGCTTAAAAGCGCGTGTAACAGTATAGGAGATAAGTTTACTCTGCTTACTTCCCCAATTAATAGTAATTACGGATACCGATTGGAATTTGATAATGATTTATTTCAAGATTCTGGATCTTGGGAGTCTTTTCCGATGGAAATACTAGAGGAAGAAAATGTTGACGACAGCGGTACAACAGTAATTATAGAAAAATTGCATAATAAAATTAGCGAATCAATGATTAAGCGTCTTAAAAAAGAGGTGCAAGAACGTTTTTCTTCTTTTATAGCGAATAAAGAGGTCAATATTTTAATAAATAAAGAAAAGATTAAACCAATTAATATAGAAATAGCTGAAGGAAGTAAGGAAAATATTTCAATCGACTTATCAAATGGAAAAAAAATTGATGGTTGATTGGCATTGCTTAAAATTGGGTCCCAAGAGAAGAGTGGGTTTAACCTCTATTATAAAAACAGACTAATTAGGACTCATGAAAAATTGGGGTATAGTTATCATCCAACTAAAATGTGAATTGTGGGGGAAATTTATTTAGATTGTATTAAGCCAACTATTAATAAAAGAGAATTTAACCAGCAAGACCCTTTATACGTTGAATTTTTAGAGAAATTTTCTGAGGTCATTAAGCCTTTTTTGGCGAAAGCCAACGAAAGGCATAGAGAGGGTGCGGTAAAGGATTTGCCTGAGGAAATAAAGGAAACGTTAAAAGATAATTTAATAAAAGCGATGAACAGAACAGACGAATTACAGGATTTGGCTTTTGAAACAAAAAAACCAATAAATAAAGATAATAATGGGGAAGAATTTAATCAAGAAAAAAGGGAAGAAAGAATAGTTGGAGATATTAAAAAAAATCATGATCGTGAAGACGCTTCGAGCAATAAAAGTAGAACTCCTAAAAAAACAAATCCAATTAAAACTAGATTCGTTACAATAAAAAATAAAAAATATAAATTTGATTTTAAGTGGGATTCTTTAGAAGAAGATACAATACCTAAAATAGCAGAGTTAAACAAAGAAAATGGCGAGATATTAATTACGTTGAATAATAATTTTTCAGCATTAAATGTTGTAAAGGATAAGCATTTTTATGTTTCTTTGTACATAGCAGAGGGAATTGCGGAAATTTTTTTGCGAGAAAACGGTATATCTTTAGATCGAAATATTTCGCTAAGAGATAAGCTTTTTAAGCAATTTTGCGATATTAACTCAGAAGATGCGGAAACGAAAGATTTATGGAAGGGTATCGAAGCGGATATGCTAATTGTTAAATTACAAAAATATCAAAACAGTCCAGAAAGTATAAGAAAAATTTTAAAAGAAGGTGAGTTTGTATTGATAGAAAAATTTTGAAATTATTATATAGATGGAAACAAAAAACCAAATTTGACTGAGATTGCTCAAGAAATGGGCTTTACTAGGGAAAGGGCTCGCCAAGTTTATAACAACGCCTCAAATAAAATTATTAATAAACTTGAATAATATATCAATATTATTTATTTCTATTATTTTTTTAAAAAATAACCATGTCAAAAACAATTTTAATTACAGGATCTTCTAGCGGTATTGGCAGAGCTACTGCCTTGCGTTTTGCTGAAGATGGTTTTAATGTTATTGTGAATTATTTAAATAATCAAAATGGAGCTGAAG
>CAZCTX010000049.1:0-3997 GCA_964502205.1 uncultured Candidatus Saccharibacteria bacterium | reverse complement strand
TATTACTATCATTAATTCTACTAGGGTGAAACTTTTTTTAGAATTTAAATTCATAGAATAATTTAATATTTTTGTGGACTCTAGGGGGCTCGAACCTCTGACCTCGTCGATGTGAACGACGCGCTCTAACCAACTGAGCTAAGAGTCCGAAATTACATCAATCATTTTAACGCAAAATTCTCAAAAAACAAACAGATTGTTGACACAATGACCCCTGCCAGTAAAACACCAAAGAAAATTAAAAAGAAAGCTTCTTTGGCTTTAATTTTAAAAAGAATGCTGGCAACTGAACCAGTCCAAGCGCCTGTAATCGGAAGCGGAATACCAACAAAAAGAATTAATCCAAATTTACCTCATTTAGCATAATTTTTAGAAAAAGCTTTTTCAGATCTTGAATATATTCAATCAAATATTTTTTTAAAAAAACTTCATTTAGAAAATATTTTAACAAAATATTCTAAAAGTAAAAGAATAAAAAATATTGGAATCATATTACCAATAACTGACAATATGAAGCTTTCGTAAATGTTAAAACCGTATTTGAAGTATGCCATTGGCAATGCTAGACGTAATTCAAAAATTGGAAGCATTGCCATTCATAAGACATGAAAAATATTATTTATCATTTTATGTTTTTAAAACACTCAATAAGTAAACTAGCAAGCCAAAGATCATGGCCATGCCTTGAATCAATCAGAATGTCATTGTAACTCTTGTTTCCGGCCAACCCTTGGCTTCAAAAGAATGATGAATTGGAGTTGAAGGAAATATCTTACGCTTAAATACTTTCTTAGAAAACATTTGGATAATGACTGATAAAGCTTCAACAAAAGGAATAAACAAGAAGAAAGGTAGAAACAAAGCGGTATTAGTATACATTGCTAACATACCAAATAGAACACCTAAAGTCATTGAGCCATTATCTCCCATGAAAAATTTAGCGGGATTGATATTAAATCATAGAAAAGCCAATACACCACCCATAACAACAGCGATTAATGTCGCTAAATCAAATCTACCTAAAAGAAATGCAATGGCAACATATGGCACCAATGCCATAAAGGAAACTCCTCCAGCTAATCCGTCTAATCCATCAGTTTCGTTCAAAGAAAAGGCAGTACCTATAATTACAAAAATGAAAAAAGGAATATATCAAAAACCTAAATGAACTGTACCAACAAAAGGAACATACAATACATCTCATTCTAGTTTAACATAGAATCACCAGGCACCAATACTAGCAATAAAAGTATGGAGCAATAATCTAACGCTCATTGGCAGACCACCACCTTTAGGCCCAATACGATAGATATTAAATATATCGTCTACAATACCAACAATAGCAGCTAACATCATGGAGCCTAAAATTAAAATAGTTTGTTCGCGAGTTACAAAATTAAGAAAACTTCATATACCGCCAAATAGAAAAGATAAAATCAAAATAGTAAAAGCAATTAAAAAAGTAATAAACCAAAAGATAATACCTCCCATTGTTGGTGTACCGCCCTTTTTCTGATGCAAACTTGTGAATATAGGGGCATTCGGATCCTGCCTTATTTGCTTATATACTTTGTTTTTCAAAAGAAACTTCAATAATAAAGGAGCAAACATAAAAGAAAGAATTGTTGATATTCCACCTAATGTAAATATTTTTACAATTTGAGCGATTATTTGTTCTCGCATATTAATTTTTTAATAATTTGTTAAAATAATTTTATTATTTGAAAACCATTCTGCTATTTTTTTAACATCAGAAAATCTATTATCAGATTGAACGATAATAGCGACGTATGGATATTTTTTACCTTTTTCTTCAAATTCAAAAATTGATAGTAATGCCTCCTTGGCTTTAGGTGTTGTTCCGGTTTTTCCACCTCAGAAATTTTCTAATTCATCAATAATTAAATTAGTTGGTACAACTAAATGTTTGATATTAGATTCTGATGTAATAGTAATTGCTTTGGAAGTAGTAATTTCGCCAATTATTGGAAAATTATTATATATGTATTTTCCTAATTGAAATAAATCTAGGGCATTAGAATAATTCCCTTCGCTATCAAAACCAACTGGATTATCAAAATGAGAATTATACATACCCAGTTCATTGGCTTTTGTATTCATTTTATTCAAAAAATCATAATAGCCTAAATGATTAGCTAAAGCATTGATGGCATCATTTGATGACATAATTAGTGCCATTTTGATAAGATCAATTACTTTTATTCTTTCACCTAAAACCAGGTCGGCTTTAGCTGGTAAATTAGAATAAATAGTATCATTAATTGTTATAACATTATTAATGTCAATGTTTTCTAAAGCAACGCCAGCACTTAATAATTTAGTAATTGAAGCAGCATTTGTTTTTTGGTCAGCATTTTTTTGATACAAAATATGGCCAGTTTCTAAATTACCAATCAAAACAATGTTACTTTCTAAAGTTAAATCAAATACAGGATTAATTTTTGACAAAACCTCTTTATTGGTTTTAACTTTAGAAAGTACTTCTTTGACATCGGCATTAGATGTATTGTTCTTTTTGTTAATATTAAAAATTACAAAAGATGCGATGAGCACTAAAAAAACAAAAACTGATATTTTTTTATATATTTCCCTATTCATTTCTTTAAGTTTATACAGATATTGTATAATATTTCTGTTAAAAAATCAACTAATTATCTAAAACAATCTCCTCATTAACAGATTCGTCAATAATATCTTCTGCAATTGATTCAGATTCATTAGAAATATTATCAATTGCATCTTTTAGAATCTCTTTTAAGCTAAAATTATGAAGTTTTTCAAAATCAGGCAAATTAGAAGCATCAGTGATCCCTAAAAATTTCAATAAATCAAAAGAAGGCTCATAGAGATATTCATTTCTACGATTTGGATTTTGATACCTATTGATTAGTCCTCTTAAAACTAAAGCTCTTAAGATGTAAGAGGAATTAACACCACGGATATCGTCAATTTCGGCTCGATTTAATGGTGAGCGATACATCACAATTGATAATACCTCTAAAGCTCCTTTAGTAAGTTCCCCTTCTAAAACAGTATTATTAAGTTTTTGAACAACGGAAGAAATGTTTTTATTAGTTACCAATTGATAAAATATTTGATTTTCATTTCCCTTTTTAATAATATCAAAGCAACGATTTTCATTTTGATAATCATTAATTAATTCCAAAATACTATTTTCAATTTCTTCGTTAGAAATTGATAATATTTCTGATATTTTATTTAATGATAAAGGCTCACCTGATGCAAATAGTAATCCTTCAATTAAATATTTTGTTTTGATATCTTCCATATTTAAAATTTAAATTTATTTAAGTTCGTTTGAAACAATCCCGATTTCACCAAAATTGTTTTCTTGATCCAAAGTAATTAATCCGTCTTTGGCTAAATGGAGTATGGCTAAAAAAGTAACAACAATATTAATCTTATCTTCTTTAGAGCCGGAAATTTCATTAAAATTACATTTATCTTTTCCTTTAAATATTGATAATAGATTGTTAATTCTATCTTTTAAATTAACTAAAATTCTTACTTTCTTAGTTGGTAATATGATTTTTTCTTTTTGATAAAGATCAAGTATGTTTTCAAAAGCTTGTTTAAACATTTCTAAAGTTAAATTCTTGGGTGGAGAAAATATTACTTCAACATCAACAAAAGGTGGATGACTGAATAAGAATCTTTTTTGTTTTGAAAGCTCGGATACATACAAAGATTTTTCTTTAAAAATCTTGTATATAATCAATCTTTCTTTTAGATCTAAGATTTCTTCAGTTTCTTCTTTTGATAATTCTAATGTTGGAAGTATTGCTTTTGATTTAATTAAAATCAAAGTCGAAGCAATGACTAAGAAATCCGCCAATTCATTAGAATTTGATTCAGCTTCTTTTATGTATTCTAAATATTCATTAGTAACATTAGAAAGTGAGAAATCAGTTATTTCAAGATTGCGTTCTTCGATTAATCGAAGAAGTAAATCAAG
>CAZCTX010000048.1:0-4004 GCA_964502205.1 uncultured Candidatus Saccharibacteria bacterium | reverse complement strand
TTGAGTGAAAGTTATACAGAAGGGATTAGGCCTAGTACAGGACAATGGCAAAGACTTGCTATATCAAGGCTTTTTTATCGTAATCCTTGATTGGTCATTTTTGATGAACCAACGGCTTCAATTGACGCTGAAGCAGAATACAAGATATTTAATAATATCTATAAGTTTTTTGAAAACAAGACCGTTATTATTATTTCTCATCGGTTTTCTACGGTTAGGAATGCTGATAGAATTATATTGATTGATGATGGGAAGATAGCTGAGCAAGGCAGTCATGACGAATTATTAGCATTGGATGGTAAATATGCCAAAGCTTTTAAATTACAGGCAGAAGGATATGGGATTAGTAAAAATGATGAGCAAAATGGTGTGGTTTAAAAGGTTGATTTTTGAGTAAAAATGTAGTAATATATATATCATTGCGGGATCGTCTAATGGTAGGACATCGGCCTTTGAAGCCGAGTATCTTGGTTCGAGTCCAAGTCCCGCAGCACTTATCTACCCTTTAAGGGTGGTTTTTAAAAGCCTTGATTTTTATTACAAGATGTGTTAAGTTAGGTACGCTAAGATACGAGAATTTAATCGGAAATATTTTTCCGTGTTTTTTTCTCTCAAAAATTATGAGCAATAAATTATTATTGTGTATAATTTTTGAGGTATTTAAGAGTTGGCTGTAATAGCCATAAATTAATACTTTCAATTATGAATTTGATTTTACTATTGGTTTTAACCAGTACAATATTAATACTCTCTAAAAAGAAACTGAGGTTTTCTTTTTTAGAGATTTTGAGCTTAGGATTGGTCACATTGTTTATGTTGGTAAATTTTAAATACAATTTAGGTATTTTAAATCAAGAAATACTGAAGATTGTATTAGGGATTATTTTTACACCTTTAGCTGTTTTGGGCTTTTGATATTTTATGGTAAATAAAAAAATTGATTTTTTAATTGAATGTGTGGCTATTATTGGACTGTATGTAATATTACTATGTAATATCTATGTGTTTTTTGTTAATTTAGTCGTTTTGTTAATATTAGCTTTTTATGTTTTAAGATATTACGATAAAAAATTAGAATTTTTTAAAAAAATATTAATTTTTGTTTTTTCTTTTTGTTTAATATCGATTTTTTGAATTTTAAAAATTGGGAATAATGAGGTAAAGGCATTTTCAAATCAAAATATTATTACTCAGGCTGTTAATTTATGAAAAATGCCATTAGCAATGATTGTTTTTCCTTTTAATATTTTTGGTTTGGCTTGTTTGTTAAGAAAAGAAAAATTAAAACAAAATATTATTGTAATGATTTTTTCTTCTTTCTATATCTTTATTAGCTTTATAAGCTATATCTATATGCCTTTGTTTAATAATTTTGTTGTATTATTGAATAAATTGGGGTTAATATTATGAATTAAGATATTATTTGGTTTGTTTTCGATTATGGGGATTTTGAGGTTTAATAGATTAATTAATCGCCAGCATTCAAGGAGATTGTCGGTTTTTGTTTTAATATTAATATTGCCTTTGTTGTTTTTTAATTTTAAATATTTAAAGGCTTTTTATGCTGATGTTATGAAAAATTCAGTGGAATTAGTTAATAAAATTAAAAAAGTTGATAATATTTCTTTGGAAGATAAAAAGTCAGAAATTAAGGTTGCTTTTGAAGATAAGAAGAAAGAAATTAAGAAAAATGTTTTAAAGAGTGATTTAGGCAATAATCAAATAAATGAGTTTATTTTAAATAATTCTATTTCTGAGGAAGAGTTGGTTTATAATAGTGATGAGTTTTTTGTTTTAGTTGATGATAATTTGTTTTTATCGGATTTAGATAGTGGGCATAAGTCCGAAAAAATATTGGAAGAAGTTAAAATACCAATAATACTTTTAAGATCAAAAGAGGTATTGGAGGTTGAAGATATTGGTTTTGATTATATTATTATTGGAGATGTGAATGGTGAAAATATAGATAAAATTAATGAAAAATATTCTGGGAAATTAATTGACTTAAAGAATATTAATAATTTGAAAGGAGAGTATAGTAATTTTGATAAATTAGATTATGTTTTGATTAATGATAATATTCAGATAAAAGGAGCTGAAAAGGATATGCCGATTATATTAAATTACAAATATGATAAAAATTGAAGAGCTTATCAAGATGGTAAGATGTTGGAGAAGTATTTTGTTTTACCGGATAAGATGATGTTTTTACCAAAATCAGAATCTAATATTGAAATTAAGAAAAACAATGATATTTGGAAATTATGGATTTTAATTGGAATTGTTGGATTATTTGCCTTTGGCTTAATTGTTTGAAAAATTAAAAAAAGATAATTTACAAAATATCGTAAATATGGTAAAATATTTATAATATTAAAAAATAGTAATCAATACATTTTATGAAAAGAGCTTTTATTTTAAGTTTTTATTTATCAACGCTTGCTGTTATTTGTTTGTTTTGGTCAAAGCCGTATTTAGCTTTTGCTCTGATATCGGGTTTAGCAGTTTTACGGCTAATGATATTTAAAAAGAAAAATAACTGATTAGTGTTTTTACTTACAGGTATACTTGGTGCGATTTCAGAAATTATTGCTGTAAATTTTGGAGCTTGGGTATATGCTAAGCCAGGGTTAATTAATATTCCGATTTGATTGCCGTTGGTCTGAGGTATGGCGGGGTTATGCTTCAGAGATATTTATTCTTTTGTTTTAAAAATTAAAAATTAAACTAAAAAATATGGAAAATGAAAACAATGTACAAGAGGTAAAGGTAATAAGAGAAGATAAGGGTAATTCAAATAAAGTTTTTAAAAAATATTTGTTTAAGAATGGGTCTTGTTCTAAAGAAGGTAATGTAATATATGGATTAGGTTGTGTTGGGGCTTTGATATATTTCTTATCAACTTCAATCGGTTTTTGAGCTTTTTTTGCTAGTATTTTAAAGGCTTTTTTGTGGCCAGCATTTGTGGTCTTTGAATTAATGAAGTTTTTGAAGATTTAAAATTAAAAACAAGCTTTTGTCAAAAAGGCTTGTTTTTTTATTTAAATTTATGCTATATTATATTTAATAATAAAATGGATTTTTATGGACGAGAGCAAAAAAACATTAATGGTGGTAGACAGTAATGCCTTGATTCACAGAGCGTATCATGCTTTGCCAGGTTTAGTTGATCCAAAGGGAGTGCTGGTTAATGCTGTTTATGGTTTTTGCTTGATTTTTTTGAAAGCTATTTCGGAAATAAAACCAGATTATATTGTAGCTACCTTTGATGTTAAGGGGAAAACCTTTAGACATGAAGAGTTTGAAGAATACAAAGCGCAAAGAAAAAAGAATCCAGATAATTTTTATGAACAAATTCCAATGGTAAAGGAGTTTTTGAAAAGTTTTGGGGTTGCTGTTTTGGAAAAAGAAGGCTTTGAAGCTGATGATTTAATCGGAACTGTTTGTGAAAAATTTAAAGACGAAGATATTAATATTATTGTTGTTTCTGGCGATTTAGATACTTTGCAGCTATTAACCGATAAAGTTAATGTTTGAACTTTGAAAAAGGGAATTAGTAACAGCGCTGTTTACGATATTAAAATGTTTGAAGAGAGATACGGCTTGAAAGTTGAACAATTTGTTGATTTTAAAGCTTTAAAAGGAGATCCTTCTGATAATATTCCAGGAGTTAAAGGAATTGGGGAAAAAACAGCAATGGAAATATTACTTAAGTATGGTAGTTTGGATAATATATATGCTAATATTGATAAATATTTAAAAGAAAGTGATAGCAATAAAGATAAGAAAATATTAACTGTTTTAAAAGAAAATGAAGACGAGGCGATGTTTAGTAAGCATCTATCATTAATCAAGAAAGATGTTGATGTTGAATTTAATCTTGAAGGTTTTAAATTTAGTTCTGAAGATAAAAAAGAGACGGTAGATTTCTTTAGGAAAAAAGGTTTTAATTCTTTAATTCCTAAATTGAATTTAGCTGATTTAGGAAAGAAGAATACTAATAC
>CAZCTX010000047.1:0-4072 GCA_964502205.1 uncultured Candidatus Saccharibacteria bacterium | reverse complement strand
ATTAGTGATCTTGATTGGAATGGGTTAAGTTTGGATGAGGGAAGTTCGCCAATTGAAAAAAACAAAACAGAAGATATCTCAAAATATGATAAATATTTACATGATAAAAAGGCATGGACAAGCGGTTGGATTTGTTATTCTAAAATTGGATTAATTTTAAATCAAGGCTATACTTGTACTGGCATTCAAAAAACAAAATCAATATATGATGATTTAATTTATTCAATTGGCGGTCAAAGCTCTGGTATAAACAATCTACCAAAAAATTCTATGGTATATTCTTCAAAAGAAGAATGCAATAGTTTTTGTGATTCAAAATTAGGAGATAAAAACACGATTGCATTAAATGAAAGTTTTACTAACGATTATGGCTGAGCTTGTAACTATGTTTCAACCGGAAAATGTTCGTATCTAGAAAATATCTCTAGTTTAAATTTAAATAACAAAAAAGTATATGCTTCTAGTATTCAGTGTAACGAAGAGTGCTCTTCGGTATCAGCAACTACAATACCAACCCAAGAAAAATATTTAACTAGTAAAAAAACAACTCAAGTAAATATTGATAAATTAATTCAAAACCCAATAAATTTAGATTTTGAAATATTACCAAAAGAAATTGTAGTCAACGATCCTGTTAAAATTGATGTTATTAATTTACCTCCTTGGGCAAGAAATATGCTCGATAACCCAGATAATCAATTGACTTTAAGAGGCTACTGATCGGGCGATATTGTAAATCAATATTTAGATACAATCAAAAGCGAATATACAAGCTATGATTTAATTGATAAAAACAATAAAATATTGAATACCGAAGAATCAGTACCATCTTGTGGCGATAGATATACCTATGTTCCTAAAGTAATACCAATGGTTTATTGTGGGGATAATAAATGCCATCTAGAAGAAAGCGATCCAAAAAATACTCTTTACTGCCGAAAAGACTGCTTAAATAAAAAAGATGTTATTAGTAATTCTAACATTGATATCCGCACAAATACAAATGTATTTAATGTGTTATTCAATAATCTTGTCCGCAAGTTAAAAACCGAAACAAGAACATTGGTTCCTCGTTTCTATAACTCCGGTGTTTTTTCGTTAATTAATGATATTTGGTTTCAGGCTCTAAAGGGCAATTATACTTTGTATAATAATGTAATAAACGAAAGAAAACCTGAAATAAATAATTCTGTTGACATGAAGAGGAATTTTTATGACTATAATCCAAACTTAAAAAATGGAGTATTAGGCAGACGTTATCTTTATTGAACTTTTGATAAGCCGGGAAATTATATAATAAATTACACTCTTTATTTCTACAACAGTAATACCAATAAAGAATATTTGATCGGTAAAACAAATAACTACAATATCAGTGTTGTTAAAAAACCAACAGCTGGAAAATATATGCGAGTTTTTCTAACATATGAAAAACCTGAAGCTGGAAAAATTGATTGTCCTAAAAATTTTTATTGGCTTGATCCATCAAATGAAACTCTAATATATATAACCCCAGAAATAGCTAAATTCAAAAATATTGTTACAAAGTTTACATCTTGACCATACAGAGATTTAGATGGGAATTTCATATCTTTCGATTGAAACCATCTCTATGTAAAAAGTCAAAATGAAGGAGGGGATATGTGATACTACAATCAGCATGACGACAATCATTATCCTGTAACTCAACCCGGTATTGCCAATTTAAGTGTTCCCTTAATTGCTGATAGAAAATATGAAAAATTAATGACTAAACCAATAACTAATCAGAATAAAATTGACTATAACGTTTTGAATAAAACAATTGCTCGTACAGAAGGAATAGATTTGGGCAGTAGATACCTGCAACCATTTTCTTGCAAAGAAGACGGCAATGTATATTATGGACCAACTTCAAATATATGCTTGGGTATGGATTCTGCCACATCAATTGTTTTTGGCTATCAAAACAATGAGGATATTAAATACAGTGAAGGCTGACGATCACAAGATTTAAACTCTAATATATATTCCGGACACGGAATAACATCGCTTCTATTAGGCAAAAAACAAAGAACTCTATGCATAGAAGAGCCTTTAATTGAAGAAAAATATCCAATAAGCAAAAGAAATAATGAATACTACTCCGACCTGGTTATTAGTAATTTCAAATTAGGTAAAATCAAAGATAATAAAAGATCGGTAACAATTGATATTGAAAATATTGGTGGTCAAATCGTTGGATTAGATGAAACAGTCAAAAAGGGAACTGCTATTAATAATATTGTAACCTGCAATCGTTTAAGCGATGGTACTGGTGAAAATATTGGTACATTTCATTACAGCTTTGTTGGTAACGGCTTAAACCCTCAGTCAAAAATGACATTGAAAGCCAGTTTTGATTGCCGACCAAAAGATACAAGAAATGCAAATAATCATATACTACCTGCTATTGACCAAACAATTGAAATAGCTTGCATTGTTGATCCCAAAAATCTAGAAGAAGAAACAAATGAAAACAATAATATTTTAACAAACATATATTTTAATTGTAAATAATATGAACATAACTACCAAAAAATATTTACAAATAATTATTACCATAATATTGTTAATATTGATTTTTATTTATCTAAAAAGTATTGGTATTAATCCTTTGATTAAAAAACAAAATCCGTTTTTAGCTGATGTTTCAATTAATAAAATTGGCTATACTTGCGATCGTTTTTCTGGTATTTGCGAAGTTGATACAATATCAGCCGAATACACAAATAAAAATAGTTGTCAACAAGCATGCTCAAACTTACGCTATAAATGATATTGCAATACCACTCTCGGCCAATGCACTCGTGATTTTCGAGGAACATACAATAACTTAGAAACATGTTGAAAAAATTGCTACAACAAAGTATCATACTATTGTGATATTACGGATGGCCTGTGTAAAGCCGGAAATATTTATGGTAACCAAGCAAAAGAAAAACTAGCATACATTCAAACAGCATATTTAGATATTCAAGAATGTTCTTCGAAATGTCGTCCAGCAACAAAAGCATATTTATATAATGAAAACACAAAAAAATGCACCTGAGCTAATCCGGAAACAAAGCATAAAGATTTAATTTCGTGAAATGAATGCATTGGTTTGTCAAAATCCGATAATACAATAAAATATTCAAAACAACCGGCTTATGCTAATGCAGAATCAACTTTTGCAATTGAAAACAAACTAGAACAATTACTTGGATTTAATCCTTATTCATTGGGCAAAATTATTCATCTAAAAAATCTTAGTTATAACAATAATGCATACTTCTGCGCCCCAACTCCAACTGGAGAATATTCATCTTTTGAAAGTTGTTTTCAGAGCCTTAATAACGGCTATCATCAATACCAAAATTATAGCGGATATAATTGCGACTATCCAAATGGTCAATGCGTTTTAGTTGCTAGCAATGCTGAATTTCAATCAACAACCCTTGAAGATGCTCACAATAATTGTATTAATAATTGCAACCCATTCTTAGATAATATAATACAGTATGATTACAATTGTCGTTTTCCTCAAAAATCAAGTGAAACAATAATAGACCAAAACCCAAAGCTTCATGCCTGTTATATTTCCAATTTAACCACAATACCATCAGGAAAAATATGCTACAATAATGACGACTGCAAAATATTTAACAACTGAATTTGTGCTCACAAAAATGCAGATAATATATCTACTTTGGTTTTTAGTGCAATTGATTTACAAACTTGCGTTAAAAATAAATGAGATTGATTAGGAAAAATCGAACAAAAATGTATATGCCAAAAAGGAAATTGCGCTGTTAGCAACCAGCCCCTTCCAAGCATAAATATTGACCCTCGTTGCGGCGATAATACCTGTGATACACTCGAAAGATATATGTATTTGCATTCTGGAAGCTATAAAAATTCTAATAACGAATCTAGCTATCAATCACCAAGTATGGTTGAGAATAGATTTTATTGTCCTAGTGATTGCGATTAAATCATTCTCAATGGTTTTTCATGTCTTTACAAACTTCATAAAATATGGTATAATATATATACATTAGAATAACTTAAT
>CAZCTX010000046.1:0-4358 GCA_964502205.1 uncultured Candidatus Saccharibacteria bacterium | reverse complement strand
TTATTAATATCCTCTAGTCCGCCTAAAGAGCAAGCTTTTTTAAATTTTTCCCAATGCTTTGATAAAAATGCATCGATAAAATGAACTTTTTGTCTTGAAAATTTTATCTTCTCTGCTAGTTTTTTTGCTTCTTCTAAAAATTCTTCACCTAGCATTGCTTTTATCTCCTCTTTGGAAATATGTTTATTCTTCTCTTTTAACATTAGGTGTTTGTATTCTTTTTTTAATTTTTCAGAAGCATGGCGACGAACAAATTGTCTAAATGTAACTGGACTAACTCCAAATTCCTCAGAAACTTTCAATCAAGAGCTATCATTAACTTTCTCTAAGATCTTTTCAATATCTGCTCCCTTTAGTTTTGATCCTTTGTTTGAAACTCAATTATCATATCATTCTCTGTGATTCTCTCTGAAATAGCGCTGCAACATACTACAATCAAGATTTAATATATCTGATAGGTTTGCAACACCTTGATTTGATTTTTCTAAAAATTTCTTCAAATCTTCAGAATAGCGATTAAGTATTTCAAATATTTCGCCTCTAATATTCCGCCCTAATTCTTCCTGGCTATCTTTAATTTCCTTTATTAATTCAACCGGAAATGTGGGTATATCTTTTTCAAAAAAACTTTTAGATCAAGTTAAAAACGCTTTGAAAAAAGTATTTTTATTAACTTTTCCAGGAGGAAGTAATTTATTAATTTCAATGGCTGAATCTACCACAATTGAAGGAGCATGCATGGGAGAAGATGATTCCGAAGCCACAAAAAGTATATTGTAAACCCTCTTACAAACTTCTTCAAACGCTACTAACTCATCTTCTTTAAGGTCTGGTAAGTAATCGAATTTTCCTTTGGCAACGAAATCAGAAAGAATTTCTTGAATCTTCAAAACCCTCTTAAGGTTTGATTTCTCTTCGGGAGAAACACTATCTTCAATTTTTTGTTTAAGCATATTAAATATTTAATTTACATATATATTAAAACAAAAAAATTAAAAAGAATCAACAATTAAAAACCAACGAGATAATTCTCGTTGGTTTTTTTCTTTATTCTTTTGCTACTGGTTTTCTCTTTGATATTATTTCATCAGCAATGTTTCTAGGAACTTCTTGATAGCTATGAAATTCCATATTGAATGTGCCGCGTCCTTCGGTAAATGAACGAAGATTGGTAGCATAACCAAACATTTCTGATAGTGGAACTAATGAATCTACGATTCTTAATCCCATACGTTCGCTCATCTCTTCGATACGTCCACGTTTGGAATTAATATCACCAATAACATCTCCTAAGAAACTTTCAGGAACAGTTACTTCTAATTTCATAACTGGTTCGAGAATAACTGGATTTGCTTTTTTAGCAGCGTCTTGAAAAGCCATAGAAGCAGCAATCTTGAAAGCAAAATCAGATGAGTCAACTTCATGGAATGAACCATCATACAAGGTGACTTTCAAATCAGAGATTGGATAATTAGCTAAGATACCTCGATCTAAAGCTTCTTTAGTACCCTTTTCAACTGATGAGATAAATTCTTGAGGGATAACACCACCTTTGATTTGATTTACAAATTCAAAGCCTTTACCTCTTTCTAATGGTTCGATCTTTATTCAAACATGACCGTATTGACCTTTACCACCAGATTGACGAATGTATTTACCTTCAGCTTCAGCTGTACCATTGATTGTTTCGCGATAAGCAACTTGAGGCTTACCAGAGTTAACTTCAACATTAAATTCACGTTTCATACGATCAATCAAAATATCAAGATGTAATTCACCCATACCGCCAATGATAGTATCATTTGTTTCTTCATCGGTTTTAACTTTAAAGGTTGGATCTTCGTCAGCTAATTTTCTCAAAGCCTCACCCATTTTATCTTGATCATTCTTAGTTTTAGGTTCAATACGCAATCAGATAACTGGCTCAGGGAAAGAAATATTCTCTAACATAATAGGCGTATTAATATCGCAAAGCGTATCACCTGTTTTGGTGTCTTTCAAACCAACGGTAGCGGCAATATCACCGGCCTCAATATCATCAATATCTTCTCTTTTGCTCGAGAACATACGAAGAATACGACTGATTCTTTCTTGAGAATTTTTATTTGAATTTAAAACATATGATCCTTTGGTTAATTTTCCGGAATAAACACGGAAAAAAGATAATGTACCAACATAAGGGTCAGTTGCAACTTTGAAAACCAAAGCAGTAAAAGGCTCTTTTTCGTCGGGCTTGCAAATTACTTTTTCGCCTTTTTCGTTTTCACCTTCAACAGCTTTAACATCTAAAGGACTTGGTAAAAAGTCAACAATGGCATCTAACATTAATTGAACGCCTTTATTCTTGAATGCTGATCCGCAAACAACAGGAACAATTTTGTAATTAATAACTGATTTTCTCAAAGAAGCTCTTAGCTCATCAATTGAAAAATTAGTATCACCATTTAAATATCTTTCCATTAAGGCATCATCTTCGGATGCAATTTTTTCAACTAATTCATCGTGACGAGCTTTGGCCAATTCCTTCATGTCTTCAGGAATATCAGATAAAACAATTTCTTCACCATGAGCTCCGTTGAAATTAACTTTTTGCATTCGGATTAAATCAATAACACCTTCGAAATTAGCTTCTTTGCCAATAGGCAATGTTAAAGCAACAGCATTAGGAGTTAATCTTTCTCTAATCATTGCTAAATCATTTTCAAAATCAGCCCCCATACGATCTAACTTGTTAACAAAACAAATACGAGGAACTGAATATTTATCAGCCTGTCTTCAAACTGTTTCTGATTGTGGTTCAACACCAGCAACACCATCGAAAACAACAACAGCACCGTCAAGGACACGTAAAGAACGTTGTACTTCAGCAGTGAAGTCAATATGGCCCGGTGTGTCAATAACATTAATTTTGTATTTGTAATTTTGATCGCCGTTACGATAACTTGTTGTTCAAAAACAAGTTGTAGCAGCGGAGGTAATAGTAATACCTCTTTCTCTTTCTTGCTCCATTCAGTCCATAATGGCAGCTCCTTCATGAACTTCACCAATTTTATGAGATAAACCGGTATAAAACAAAATACGCTCTGATGTTGTGGTTTTACCAGCATCAATATGGGCAATAATACCAATATTACGTACTTTTCCAAGAGGATATTCTTGAGACATGATTCTTTTTTTAATATTTGTTAAAATAATTACAACCAAAGTAGCCATTAATGGTTACTTTGGGTTGATAATGCTACTTTCCAAAATGAGCAAAGGCTTTGTTGGCTTCAGCCATCTTTTGAACATCTTGTCTTTTCTTGATTGCACTTCCCTCTCCTTTGAAAGCGGAAATGATTTCATCGGCTAATTTTTCGCAGATTGATTTTCCTTTTTTAGCACGAGCAAAACCAATAATTCATCTCATCGCTAAAGTTAAACGTCTTTGATCAGGTACAATAACCGGAACCTGATAGTTGGCACCACCAATTCTTTTACTTTTGACTTCTAATGTTGGACCAACATTTTTTAAAGCTGTTTCCAAAACAAATAAACCGTCGTTTTGAGTTTTCTTTTCAAGGATTTCTATCATTTTATAGATATGTCTTCTGGCAATTGTTTTTTTGCCTCTTTCCATAATCATGTTTATAAATTTGGTGACGATACGGCTTTGAAATTTGGCGTCAGCTTGATATTTTTTATCATTTACAATAAGATCCATATTAATAAATTTTAAAATTAATTAAAAACTACTTCTTGGCTTTTTTAGCGCCATATTTACTTCTTTGTTGCTTACGACCTTCAACGCCACTAGCGTCATATTTTGCACGTACGATATGATAACGAACACCTGGTAAGTCTTTTACACGGCCACCTCTAACTAAAACTACAGAGTGTTCTTGAAGATTATGTCCGATTCCAGGGATATAGGCAGTTACTTCATCGCCATTAGATAACTTAACACGAGCAACTTTACGTAAAGCTGAGTTAGGTTTCTTTGGGGTTGTTGTAAATACTTTTGTGCAAACACCTTTTTTGAATGGTGATTCATAAGGTGCAGGCTTGTTTTTCTTAATGTTAAAACCAGCCTTTAATGCACGGGCATTAGCTTTTTTGACAATAACTTTTCTTCCCTTTTTGACTAATTGATTGATAGTTGGCATATATCAAAAATTAAAAATTAATTAAAATATGAAATTAAATTTCATACAATATAAAATTTCATTTTACGAAGCCATTCCGTAAAACAAATTATGTATCTAGCACATCAACATAATCCTAATTAATAGGTAATTAAATATTACCATAATAGATATTAAAAGTCAATGGATTTAATTTAATCAAAAAACACAATGTTAAGCATTGTGTTCTCTAAA
>CAZCTX010000045.1:0-4404 GCA_964502205.1 uncultured Candidatus Saccharibacteria bacterium | reverse complement strand
GAGAATCTGATGTCCTAACCATTAGACGATAGGGCCATGTAAAAATATTTTAGCATATTTTTTTTAAAAATAAAGTCAGTACTTGATATTTTTAAAATTATTGTATAAAATGTATTTATAAATTAATTATTATGACTAGTCTGCAAATTAGAACATGTAAAATATTAACATTTACTCTTGCAACAATTGCAACTCTGTTTTTGTTTATTCTTTTTTTACAAAACAGGCCATTAACACCTTTAATTCTACATTACATATATACATTTGGTGATTATGTTGCCAATAGAGTTAGTTTGATATATATTTCTGCTATTTCATGGTCTATCATTTTACTTAACTTGTATTTAGCTAAAAAATTAAAATCAAACTTTAAATCATTGCATGATTTAATATATATTTCTAATATATTTATTTCATCTTTCTTTTTAATTTTATCTTTACAAATATTTTTAAATAATATCTAAAATGTCAAAAAGAAATTTAATTTTAATATTATCATTTGTTTTTTTGTTTTTATCTTTTGGTTTTGTAAAAGCTGAGTGTCCTTTGAATTTAAATAATTTAACAATTGCAAGCCAGACAAGCCAAGACAAAGCTGATATTATTAGATTACAATCGATCCTATACATTAATGACTTGTATGATGGACCCATTACTGGTTATTACGGAAAACTAACAACTGCAGCTATTAATAATTTAAAAAAATATTACAGTCTTAAGCAAGACGGTATTGTTGATAATACTATTATTAATATTATATGCTCAAACTATACATTATGTCCTTTTAAAACTAACTTAGAAAATCCAAGCGAATATCCTGAAAAAGAAATTAAATTTGTTCAATATTTTCTAAGATCAATTCCTAATATTTATCCTGAAAAATTAGTTACTGGCTATTATGGTTATAAAACTGAAAATGCTGTAAAAAATTTACAAAAATATTTAAATATCAACTCTTCCGGTAAAATTGATAGTTTTACTCGGCAAGAATTCTGCAAATTCTTTTATTCTTTTGATAGTAATTTAATTAATCAACAAACTTCAAGTAATACTACTTCTATATTCCAAACATTATGCCTTGCTTTTCCTAAAAAAGTAAATACGGGGGAATCGGTTTTATTTATCTCTCAAATATTAGGCGGTAATCCACCATATAAATACATATGAAATAATGAAAGTAAATATAATGATAAAACACTTAAAGCCTCTTTTAACAAGCCCGGCGATCAAAATGTTAGTCTTAAAGTAATTGATAGTATTGGCAATATTTCTAGCACCAATTGTAGTGTAGAAGTTGTTGGTGAAGAAATAGCTAGTACTTCGGAAGATTGGATTTCATTTAATGTTGATGAAGTAGAAAATAATGAAAATGCTAACAATGCGACAACTGGAGCTGAAAAATATTTACACAGCAATCAATATTGAACAAGTGGGTGAACATGCTATCCAGCCACAAGATTGATGAATCGATGTATTTGTCAAAAAATCAAAAAAACAAAAACTATATTCAATAAAATTGTATATAGTATTGCAGGGTATAATTTAGAAGAACTACCCCAAAGCACTATGATTTATTCAACTGAAGAAGAATGCAAACAGTTTTGTAGCGAAGAAGGCGATCAGAACACCTTTGCAGTCAATGGAAGGGTTACTACAACCAGAGGAACACCAACTAAAGTTACAAAATTTGCTCAATCAGAAATGGATGCATTAATTCGAAATCCATTAAAATTAGATTTAGAAGTATTGCCAAAAGAAATTGTTGTTGGTGATCCAATAAAAATTCATGTAATTAATATGCCTCCTTTTGTAAGAGAATTAATTGATGATGGAACAATAGCTGTTAAATGATCAGGAGATATATCAACTCAATATCAAGATACGATTATTGGTAATTACAAATATGGCAGCCATACTTTTGTTAATGAAAATGGCAAACCTTTAAATCATGGTGAAACCACTTACGGATATAGATCAAATGGTGCTCCAAATTTAGGATTATTAGTACCAAAAGTTATCCCTGAAATATATTGTGGCGACGGCAAATGTCATTTCGAGGAAAGCGACTCGTCTAATCCGCTTTACTGCCGAAAAGATTGTTTAAATAGTCAAAACATAATATATAATCCTAAAATTGAAGTTAAAACTAATACGAGCGTGCAACACGTTTTATTCCAATCTTTAGAAAGATGGATTAATAAACATTTTGGTTTTTCTTCAAACAACACAAATATTGCAACTGGTAGAGATTTGTATTGATCTTTTAATAAACCAGGTAATTACAATATTGATTATAAAATATATTATAATGGAAGTTTAATTGGTAGTGTAAACAACTACAATATTAAAGTTATTGAAAAACCAACCTCTGGAAACTATATGAGAATGTTTTTGACTTATGATAAGCCAACAAAAGATAAGACAGAATGCCCTACAAACTTCTATTGAATTGATCCAAAAACAGAAGAGCTTATATACATAACACCAAGTATCGCTAAATTTAAAAATGTAGTTGGTAAATATTCATCATTACCGTATAGGGATTTAGATGGGAAACTAATGTCTTTTGATTGAAATCATTTATATGTCGAAAGTATAAAAAACGGTGGTGATATTTGAAACTTTGGTCAATACAACGAGCTATATCCAAATACTTACCCAGGAACAGGGAATTTAAGTGTACCGCTTATCGCTGATGCAAGATATACAAGCAGATTATCGCACTATATCAGTAATGCTGGTAATATTGATTACAATGTAATAAACAAACCAAAAGGCATGTATTATAACATTGACCTTGGTAGTAAGTACTATCAACCATTTAGTTGTCGCGCTGATTCACCAAGTCCAAAATGTATTGGGGTTGATTCAGCTTCATCAGTTGTATTCGGATATCAGAACTTTCAAGACACACACAATATCCATAGTTCAGGATGAAGATCAGATCATTTAAAAACAGGTAATATATATTCTGGATCTGGTATAATCTCTAAAGTACAAAGCAATTCAAGAACTTTATGTATTGAAGAACCTTTAAGAGATGAAACACCTACAAGCAAAAGAAATCCTAAATACTACACTGATTTAACATTAAGTAACTTCCAACTAGGTCAAGTACAAAATAACAAAAGAGAAGTTACAATCGATGTAACAAATATTGGCGAGCAAATATTTAAAACAAAAACTGAAACATCTGAAGTCCTTGTCCGATGTAACAGATTAGATAATGGAACCGGTGAAAATATTGGAAACTTTTTATTCCATGCTTACAAACCTTTAAATGCACATTCTACAACAACACTTAAAGCAACTTTTGATTGCCGCTCAACTGACACTACTCAATATGCAACAACTAATATTTTGCCTGCTATAAAACCAAATACTAAAATTGCTTGTGTTGTTGACCCAAATAATACAGAAGAAGAATCAAATGAGCACAATAATATATTAACAAACATAACTTTTAGCTGTGAATAATATGACTAAACTTATCCAAAAACATATTTATATTATTATATCTATACTAGTATTATTAGTAATACTTATATGTTTCCAAAATTCAAATCCCGTTTCATTTTTAAATGATAATTTATTTGCTAATCTTACAAATAATAAAAAAGGATATACTTGTGATCGATATGCTGGCATATGTGAAGTTGATGAAACATCACCTGAATACTCAGATGAAAAACAATGCCAAGAACAATGTTCAAAATCAAGATATCAATGGTATTGTAATGAAACGATCGGCCAATGCACACGTGATTTTCGAGGAAAATACAATAATTATGATAGCTGTTGATCAAACTGCCATGACAAAGTAACATATTATTGTGATGCCACTGATGGCGTATGTAAATCTGGTATGCTATGAGGAGATACTTCTCCTACATTATTATTGCAAAATGCATATATGACAATAGATGAATGTGGTCAAAAATGTAAACCTATTAAAAATGTATATATCTATAACAGCGGTACTAAGAAATGTGCTTGAGATAATACTGGTGCTTATTCTGGATATATATCTTGAGACGATTGCACTAATAAATCAGGATCAAATGGTAGTATAAAATTTACACAATCTAATGGTAAATGCGTACCAACCCCAACTGGCGAGTTTGATACATTAAGAAAATGCACCCAAGCTTTACCTAATGAATACGCTGGTTATACCGGATTTAATTGCAATTACTCCGAAGGTAAATGCTATCTTTCAACTGGAAGCGCTGAATTTAAAGCCACAACTATGGAAGATGCATATGAAATTTGCAAGTATAACTGCATGCCAAACACAGATAAAGAAATAATTGAAGATTATAAATACAGAACTACCAGATAGACAAATGCTTGCAAAAACATAATAAATATGTTAATATATCACAAATAAAATAATTAAATTTA
>CAZCTX010000044.1:0-4642 GCA_964502205.1 uncultured Candidatus Saccharibacteria bacterium | reverse complement strand
CAGCGAGGAAAAGGCTAAAGAGGCTGGATATATTAGGCAAACTAAATGCGATTAATTAAATATCAGTAAAATCATCATATATTCTACTTTGGATGTTTTTATTGATATCTCCGTTTTTGAATATATTGTTTTCGCTTTTATGAGTAGCGGTTACTACTTTTGTTTTGTTTTTGATGATTTTGCAGTTGTTTATTTCATTTCTAATATTTTCAGGTATTTCTCTCATTATTTTGTTGAATTCAGTTTGATCAATTTTAATTAATTGAGTTCATTTGCCAAGAGGCTTGAGAATATCTTTTACCTTTTTTCATTCAAAAACGCAATCTTCTCTATCATTTAATTCAAAGCAACCTTCGTTGCTTTCTATTTTATATAGGTTTTTGTTTACTAAATAGTTATCAACTTTTGTTTTTATTTGTTCTATTTCTTTTTCTAGGTTTCGTCTTTTTTGATGCAATGCAAAATACTTATCCATTAGGTTTTTGATATTCATTTCATCTTTTTCTATTTCTGGTTTTGGTTGGTAATGCTTGAATACTGGGCAGATGTTTTTATAGCCACATCAGCCACAAAGAATAGTTGGCTTAGGACAAAATGATTTTTCTTTTTGGATGTCTTTGATTATTTTCAGGATTTTGTTTTTTGTTTCTTCGAGTTCTTCTTTTGTTCTTTTTGTTTTGAGTATTTCGCCAAATTTAAGAAAATACAAAGATAGATCTAAATCTTTTATTTTTATATCCGGTCATTTGTCTAAGAAGGCAAGAGCATAAATTGAGAGTTGATTGTTTTGGTCAACTTTTGTTTGAGTTGGCAGTCTTTTGCCGGTTTTATAATCCATTACTTCATAGCGGGTATCTGTTTTTTGAATGCGGTCAATAATACCGGAGACAATATGAATTTGGTCATTTTGGTCAGTAAGGCTTATTTCAAAAGGTGCTTCTAAGCTGATGATGGTGACATCTTTATGACCATTCTTTTGATAGAAGTTTTTAAGCATCATAATGCCTTCTTCAAAGAAGAAGTTACTCATTGGTTTTTCTTTTTGAGTTTTATTGTCAAAGTATTTTATTTCTGGTCAATGCTTTTCGTAATACGAAAGAAGATCTTTTAAAGATATTTTATTGTAGTTGTTTTCGAAAAATCATTGAAGAATGTAATGCAAATAGGAACCAAAAACTGATTCTTCTGATTTTGGTTCAGGGATTTTGTCGATTTGATTTAATTTGTATTTATATGGACATTGTTTGAATGTTTCCATTGCTGAATGAGAAATGCGCATGATTTTCTTGATTATTTCTATTTCATATATATTAGCAAGAATTAGAAATAAATACAAGGTGATTATTTTCGAAAAATTTGATATAATAGATAAAAATAAAATACATATATGAATAAGAAAATTAGTAAAATCGCTTTTTATTTCAATTCAAGAAACAAAAGAGCTTTAATGGCTTTTAATTCAATTAAAGACTATATTAATAAAAAATATCCGGAAATATCATTAAGTGATAAGAATCCGGATGTGATTTTTGTTTTAGGTGGGGATGGGGCAATGATAAAGGCAGTTAAAAGCTTTAATTACATTAATTCTTTGTTTTTTGGGTTGAATTTAGGTAATGTTGGGTTTTTAACATCAATTAGGGATTCTAAAAAGTTTTTGGAAGGGATTGATAGGTTTTTACAAGGTAAATACTTTGTAAGTACTCGAAATTTATTAAAAGTTGAGGTTTTGAGGAATAAAAAAGTTGTATTTAAAGATGATGTTTTAAATGAAGTAGCAATTCAGAATTTAGTTGGTGTTGTCAATGTTGAAGTTAAGATTAATGATTTTTTGTTTCAAAATATTTGTGGAACCGGAGTTTTAATTTCAACACCAACAGGTTCAACCGCATACAACCTATCGGCTCATGGG
The DNA here is from genome assembly GCA_964502205.1 of uncultured Candidatus Saccharibacteria bacterium. Classification (GTDB taxonomy): domain Bacteria; phylum Patescibacteriota; class Minisyncoccia; order UBA6257; family JAKLIH01; genus JAKLIH01. The sequence continues at coordinate 2,730 of CAZCTX010000044.1, read as the reverse complement.
CCGATTGTAATGCCGAATATTGAATGTTTTGTTTTGACCGAATTAATGGATCATAATATTCCAACTCCAAGTTTGGTTATTTCTAAAAATGAAAAAATTAGTGTTGATATTGTTGATTTTAGAGTTAAAGAATTGTTTTTAATGAAACAAAATCAAAAATTAGTTGGATGTGATGTGGTGTTAGTTAGTGATGGAGCTAATTTGTTTGATTTGCATAAGGGAGATCAAGTTGTTGTTAAAAACAATATTAAAAGAATTCGTTTTATTGAATTAGAAGAAGATTACTTTTTATCAAGCTTGAAAAACAAATTTTATATGAAAAAACACTAGGATTAGGAAATATGGTTTGAGACTTGATTTTTTTTGAAAAAAGTAGTAATATATTAGTGACTTTAAAATATTTTTAGGGTTGGTTTAATATCTTTAAATATATTGACATGAAGAAAAACAATTTAATGTTTTTGGTTATTTTAATGGCATTGGTTGCTATAGTTATGATATGAGTTTTGAAGAATAGTGATTCAAATATTACTACTCCACCAACAACTCCAGATCAAACTTTTGAAAACAATGTGATAGAAATACCTCAGGACACGGATGTTTCTTTGGAAGGGTTAAATATTGCTCCGGATACTATACCGGCAAGATAATTTAAAAAGTAAACAACGCCTTTGGGCGTTGTTTTTTTAATTTTTCTTTGTTAATATATATCTATACAATATATATACAATATTAAAAAAATATTATGGAAAGGGAAAAATGTTTAGAAATTTTAAAAGAAAATGTTTTTAATGAAAATTTAATAAAACATTGTATAGCGGTTGAAGCGATTATGGGTGGACTAGCTGAACATTTTAAAGAGGATGTTTTGAAATGAAAATTAGCAGGGTTATTGCATGATGTTGATTATGAAAAAACTAAGGAATTGCCCGAAAGACATGGGTTGGAATCTATTGAGATTTTGAAGGAATACATGGTAGAAGAAGATATTTTAGATGCAATTAAAGGGCACAACGAGATGCTAGGATTTGAGAGAAATACAATGATAGCTAAAGCATTGTTTTGTGCTGATCAATTGTCAGGTTTGATTGTTGCTAGTACTTTAGTTTTGCCATCTAAGAAAATTTCTGATTTAAATACTGATTCAATTTTAAGGAAATTCAAAGAAAAGAGTTTTGCTAAGGGGGCAAAGAGGGAAAATATTTTGTTATGTGAAACTGATTTAAATTTAAAATTAGAAGATTTTGTTTCTTTGGCATTAAAGGCAATGCAAGAAGTTAATAAAGATATTGGACTATAGTTAATTAATTTTAAAAATTATTATGGAGATAAGAGCTGATTTTCACATACATTCTAAATATGCCAGAGCAACGAGTAAGGATATGAATATATTAAGTATTGTTGAGTTTGCTAAAATTAAGGGATTAAATGTAGTTGGTACGGGGGACTTTACGCATCCAAAATGATTAGAAGAAATTGAAAATACTTTAGAAGAGTGTGATGGGTTATTAAAATTAAAAGGCAGTGATGTTAGATTCATATTATCTGGGGAGATAAGTAGTATTTATACCCATAATGGTAAAGTCCATAGGGTTCATAATATTGTATTAATGCCGAGCATTAAATCAGTTAAGAAATTAAATGAAGAATTAAAATCATTAGGATGTAATTTATGTTCAGATGGCAGGCCAATTGTTGGACTATCTTCTAAGAAATTATTAGAAATTGTTTTAGAAGTTGATAAAGATGCTGTTTTTATTCCAGCACATATTTGAACACCTTGGTTTTCTTTGTTTGGTTCTAAATCTGGATATGATACGATTGAAGATTGTTTTGAAGAATTAACTCCGTTTATAAAAACAATGGAGACAGGATTGTCTTCTGATCCGGAAATGAATTGAGGTTTTTCTTTGCTGGATAATATTACTTTGATTTCTAATTCTGATTGTCATTCTTTGGATAGTTTAGGAAGGGAATGCAATGTTTTAGATTGCGATTTAAATTATATGAGTATTACTGGCGCCATACAAAGTAATGATAAGAGTAAATTCTTGTATACAATTGAATTTTACCCAGAAGAGGGTAAATATCATTATGATGGGCATTTGGATTGTAATGTTTGTTTGAGTCCGGAAGAATCTAAAAAATTAAATAATTTATGTCCGGTATGTGGTAAACCTTTGGTTATTGGTGTTGCTAATAGAGTTTTTGAATTATCGGATAAGCAAAAAATTAATTCTAATAATAGAATTCCTTTTAAATATGCAATACCTTTGAAGCAGATTATATCTCAAATGTTAAAAGTTGGGGTTAGTTCTAAAAAAGTTAGTTTGTATTATGAAAATGCTATTAATACATTAGGAAATGAATTGGATATTTTGATAAAAATACCGATTAATATATTTGTTGAAAAAGGGTTTGGTGATTTAGGGGAAAAGATAGATAAAATGAGGAAGGGAGAGGTTATTAGGAAGCCTGGATATGATGGTGTTTACGGGGTAATTGAGGTGTTGTAATTTTAATAAAAATATATTAATATATATATGTAATTATATTAGTTTTTAAAATTTTTTATGAAAAAAAGTTTTACTTTGGTAGAATTAATGATAGTAATAGCAATCCTTGCAATTTTATCTGCAATTGTAATTTTTACATTAAATCCATCAAGATTATTTGATAACTTCCGAGATACAAGAAGAGTATCAGATATCCAATCAATCAATAAAGCAA
>CAZCTX010000043.1:0-4707 GCA_964502205.1 uncultured Candidatus Saccharibacteria bacterium | reverse complement strand
ATATCTACAATTGCAAACCAACAAGTACATACAAGAATTCAGATGGAACAGGTTGAATCCCTATTAATTTTACTGTATCAAACAGTAATAGATATCTATCAACATTACCAATAGATCCAGTCAATAACACTACATTCTTCTATACATATTTCCCCGGAGGTTCATATGAAGTATCAGCCTTACTTAAGAACCCTAATACTAACTCAATTAATGATGATGATTCACTTACCGGAGCATTTACATTAGGTAGTCCTAATAGAAGTTGAACAAGTCCATTGCAAAGAGATGCTGGACTTGTGGGATATTGAGATTTTGAAGAAGCTACCGGTGTTATTGCGTATGATAAATCCGGAAATGGATATCATGGAACTCTTACCAACGGACCAACGAGAAGCACATTATCAAGTGGTAAAAAAATTATTAACTTGGATGGTATAAATGATCATATGTTAAGGAGCAATACACCCGGCTTAGTTCCACATTTAAGTTCATGAACTGCTTTTGTATGAATAATGCCAGTTACAAATTCTTTCTTAGGCCCAGTAACATCATGCGTTTGCGGTGGGTGCACGGATAATTCGAGAATAGGATATGGCATCTGTGGATGAAATTCTATGATTATTCATGCCAGTACTGGTTGTGATAACGATTTGCGAGAATTAAATACATATTCTCCGGGTCCATCTTTTCAATTTCCTATTAACTCTTGGTCTTTAATCGTGGGCACAATAAACAGGGAGTTAAACACGTCTAATCTTTACCTAAATGGAGTTTTGCTCAGATCTAGGGCGTTGGGGTCTTTTGGGTCGATAGGTAGTTTATACAATAATTTTTATATAGGTGGTGGGTGCGGTTATCACAATGGATCGGTGGGAGCTACGCGTGTATATAGTCGTGCTCTAAACAATAACGAGATTTTAGAAATTTATAACAAAGAAAAATCAAACTATCAATAACCTTTGTATTTTTTTAAAAAATTTGTTAGAATTAATATAATAAATTAATTTAATATTATGGAAAATAAAATCATGCGAATTGCAATTATGGCTTTCCTTGTAATTATATTATTAGTTTACAGTGAATCTATTTTATCTTACGGCAAAAAATTAAGATATAAACAAAAAGGATATGTTGTTTGCAAGAATTATGCTTGTATGAATGAGCATATGCAGAAATGCCAAAAAGCATATTATAATGTTCAATCTGGTTTCAAATGAGTTGATATGTTTGTTCAGGGTTATCAAAACAAAGAATGTGTTTACCAAGTAGATAGATATATTGGTGATGGATATATTTGCTCATTTAATGGCGAAGTTTTTTCTAAGGAATTAGTTGATGAATTATTCGGAGTTCATAAAGGCTTAAGACAAAAGATAGTTGAAAATTGCAAGCCAACAATTATTAATAAATAATATTATGGGTATATCTTTGTTCATAAAATTTATTATTTCTCTTTTGCTTGGCTCAATGATCGGGCTTGAAAGGGAAACCGGGAATGATAAAAAACAAGAGTTATGAACTCTTGGAGGAGTTAGAACTTTTGCTTTAATTTCTTTTTTAGGTTCAATTTCAGGTTTTTTGTTTATTAATAAAGATTATGCCTTATCAAATATTATTTCAATTTTTGTTTTTTTAGCTATTCTTGTTTATTATTTTATTACTGCTTTTAAAGCAAATACAACTGGACTTACAACTGAAATCTCGGCTTTGTTTGCTTATTTAATTGGTTTGTTTATTATTACTGATATTGTACCAATGTCAGTTGTTGTTGCTTTTTCTATTATTTTAATTTTAATATTATCTAATAAAAAACGTAGTAAGAAATTAGCTTCAAATATTAGCAAAAAAGAATGAAATTCTTTTTTAAGCTTTGCAATTATTCTTTTAGTTATTCTGCCTTTTCTGCCTAATATTAATTACAAATTAAAAGACTTATTGTTTTTAAATTTACCTTGAAGCTATAAATTACAAGAGTTAAATATTATTAATCCCTATAACTTATGATTAATAATTGTTTTAATCTCTGGTATTAATTTATTGGGGTATTTACTCCGTAAGAAATTAGGCAAAAACAGAGGCCTTTATTTATGTGGTTTTTTAGGTGGTATTATGTCTTCTACTTTGACAAATCATTTATTAACTGAGCAAAGCAAAAAAGAAAATACTTCTAATCAAATTAACTTAGTAATTGGTAATTTGTTGGCATATATTGCTTCGATTGTGCATGCTACGTTTTTTATTGCCATATTGAATATTACTTTATTAATTAAAATATTACCAGGATTAATTTTAATTATTTTATCAGTTCTTGCATATATTTGGTTTTTGAAGCAAAAAACACCAAAAGTTTGCTCAACTAAAATAAATTTATCTGAAAAAGAAAGTCCAGATTTATTATTAGTCCCAGCCGTTAAATTTGCCTTGCTTTTAACAACTGTTAAGATATTTGCTGGAATTGCCTTTCTTTTAGGCGGAAGCAGTTGGTTTTTAATTGCATCTGTTCTGTCTTCGTTAGCCGGGGTTGATACTATTGTTATTAATATATCGGAAATGACATTAAAAACAATTACAATTAATTATGGTATTTTGGTTATTTTAATAATTAATGTTGTTAATTTATTTGGGAAATGAATATATTCTTACTGAAAGGGAGGTAAGATTTTTAGTTTTTTAAACTTTGTTTTATTAATTATTGTTAGTATTGTTAGCTTCCTATGATATTTATCTATATAGGGTCGACAACTTAAAATATTTTAAAAAATACTTATGTTTAAAAAAATATTAAAAAATATATTTTTCTGATTAATCTTTATATTTGTTTTCCTTCTAATTTTTTCTTTTATTAAAAGAAATGAATTAAGGATTTGAAAAATTAATCATGACCAAGAAAGGCTTGGTTTTTTTGTTTGTAAAAGTTTTGATTGTATTAATAATAGTTTAACTAAATGTCAAAAATCTTTTTTTTATGTTGAATCTGAGAATGGACTTTTTCTTAAGGAATTTGTTTATGGAGAAGGTGGAGATTGTATATACCGGGTAGTTAAAAGTGATAATACTGGCATGGAATGCTTATTCGATAAAGACTTTTTAGCTTCTGGGTTTGCGCCTAAGGTTATGATATCTAATTACCATTTTTCAGAAGAATTACAAAATAACTGTAAATTAGTTAATTACTAATATATTGTTTTTTTAAGTTTTTTCTGTTAGATTATTAACATAAAGTTAATGTATTTTTTAATATATTTTTATATGAAAAATTTAGATTTGGGTTCAATTAAGAAGATATATTTTGCTGGTATTGGTGGCATTGGCACTAGTGCTATTGCTAAGTTTATGTTAGAAAAAGGCAAAAAAGTTATTGGATCAGAGTTAGTTGAGTCAGAAATATCCAATCAATTAAAAGAATTAGGAGTTAAGATTTTTATTGGTCAAAAAGCTGAAAATATTCAAAAAGATATTGATATCTTTGTTTATTCTCCAGCGTTACCTTTTGATCATATTGAAAGAAAAACAGCTCGAAAATTAAAAATACCAGAAATATCATATTCAGAAATATTAGGATTATTAAGTAAAAATTACAATACAATTGCAATTTCTGGAACTCATGGTAAAAGTTCAACCACTGGTATTACTGGTTTAATCTTTGAATATGCTAAAAAAGATCCAAACGTAATTATTGGGTCAAAATTAAAAGAATGAAATGGCAATATGCGATTAGGTAAATCTAATATTCTAATTGCTGAAGCTTGCGAGTGAAAGGCCCATTTTCTTGAATTACACCCCAATACAATTTTAATTAATAATATTGAATTAGATCATCCTGATTTCTACAAATCTGAAAAACATATGATTGAAGTTTTTCAGAAATTCGTTAATAAATTGAAAAAAGATGATTTATTAATTATTAATTCTGATTCAAAACAAAGTAAAAAGATACAAACAAAATCAAAAGTTTTTTCTTTTGGTATTAATTCCAAGGCTGACTTAATGGCTAAGAATATATATGTTGATGATAAAAAACTATTACAAGTTTTTGATTTGTATTTAAAAGATTATCCATTGGGTAGAATTGAAACTCATCTGCCTGGGATTATTAATGTCTATAACATTTTAGGCGCCATATCAATTGCCATTAATTATGGAATTGATATTAAAGATATTCAAAAATCTTTATTAAATTTTAATGGTATTTGAAGAAGATTTGAAAGAATCGGATACTTTGATAAAGATAAGAAATTTAATTTTATTAAAGATATTAATAAAATTGATTTAAAAGATAAAGCTTTGGTTATCTCTGATTATGGCCATCATCCAACCGCTATAAAAGAAACAGTAAAAGCAACTAAGGAATTCTATAAAAACAAAAGAATAATTTTGGCTTTTCAGCCTCATGAACATACTCGAACAAAAGTCTTATTAAAAGAATATATTTCTGCTTTTAACGAAGCTGATGTAGTTTTTTTTGAGGAAATATATACTGTTCAAGGCCGGGAATCGAAAAAAGAAATATCAATGATTAATTCTTTAGAAGTCATTAAAAAGATACAAAAGAAAAACCCTAAATTAAATATTTCTTATGCAAAAGACAATTCAGAAGTTTTGAATCTTATTAAATTAAATATTAAAAAGAACGATGTTTTAATTATCATGGGAGCAGGTAATATATATAACACAATTAAGGAATTAAAAAATGTCTTCTAAAAAATC
>CAZCTX010000042.1:0-4808 GCA_964502205.1 uncultured Candidatus Saccharibacteria bacterium | reverse complement strand
TAAACATACATTATGACAACCAAAGAATTATTGGTAATTTTTAACGCTGGTTCAACATCATTAAAATACAAAATATTTGATTGTAAAACTTTAGAATTATTAGATTCTGAAACTTTTGATATTGAAGAGAAAGGGAAGGAAAGAGAAATTCTTCAAGAAGCATTGTTTAATAAAATAATTGAAAAAGCCAATAGCTTAGGCAATGTAAAATCATTTGGGCATAGAGTGGTCCACGGTGGTGATGAATTTACAAAACCAGCAATTATTAATAAAAATAATATTAAAAATTTAGCAAAATACAATGAATTAGCTCCATTACATAATCCATACAATTTGTCTTTTATTAATTTAGCTTTAACTAATCAACCAAAAATTAAAAACATTGCTGTTTTTGATACTGGTTTTTTTGCTGATATCAATGAAGAAACAAAACATCTTGCAATTCCTGCTAAATACTATTATCAAAATATAAAACGTTATGGTTTTCATGGAATTTCTCATCAATATATTTTAAGCGAAGCTTCCAAAATATTAAAGAAAAAAGAAAATAATTGTAATTTAATTATTTGTCATTTAGGTGGTGGTTGTTCTATCAGTGCAATTTCTAAAGGAAGGGCAGTTGATATTTCTTTAGGCTTTACTCCACTGGGTGGTATTATGATGTCAACACGCTCTGGTGATATTGATCCAGGAGTATTAATACATTTAATTAAAAAATACAATTATTCGGTTGATGAATTAAGCAATATATTAAATCATGAGTCCGGTATATTAGGAATTTCTAATAAATCTAACTACTTAGAATTAATAAATGGATTAAAAGCTAAAGACGAAAAATGCACATTAGCTTTCAATATGTTTTGCTACCAAATTAGAAAAACAATAGCTAGCTACTTTGGCATTTTAAACAAAGTAGATGCTATTTGCTTTACTGGTTCAATCGGCAGTGGCCTTGAAATAACCAGAAAAAGCGTCATAAAGAATATGGCTATTGCAAAAGACATACCAATACTAGCCATTAAGACTAATGAAGAGCTAAATATTGCTAGACAAATCAAAACTATTAAATAATTGACTTTTCGCTAAAATATGATATAATAAACATACAAAACTCCCGAGACACCAGGCACACAATAAGTCCTGATAAGGGGTCGACAAGTATTTAATTTATAATTAAAATCTGTTGGGGAGTTTATCAATCAACAGATTTTTTCATTATTTAAACTAAAAAACATGCTTACAAGACAACAAAAAAGAGAAAAAATTGATAAAATAAAAGAAAATATCAAGGGTTCACCATATATCTTTTATGTTACTTTTTCTCAAATAAAGACTAAGGATGTTACAAAACTCCGAAGCAATCTTTTTGGTGTTAATTCTAAAATGACATTAGTTAAAAAATCATTAGCTGATATAGCATTCGAAGAATCAGACATTCAAAATGTTAGTCTTAAAAAAGGTTTTAATGGTCAAGCAGCTTTAATTTTTTCAGATGAAAACTTATTCAGCGCTCTTGGTTTCTTAAGTGCTTTCAAGAAGCAAAACAAAGACAAATTCGAAATCATGGGGGCAGTCTTAAACAAAGAAGTAGTTGATTCAAAAACTCTTTCAATGTTTACATCCATCAAATCACCTGAAGATCTATATACTCGATTGGTCTGATCTCTTAAATATCCAATCAACAAATTAGCTGTTGCTTTAAGCCAAATTAGCCAAAAGTCTGCTTAATAAATATTAAAAATATATCATGGAAAATGAAAAAACAATTTCTCCAAAAATCGAGGAATTAATTAAAAAAATTGAAGAATTATCAGTTGTTGAAGTCGTCGAATTAGTAAAGACATTAGAAGAAAAATTCGGTGTTTCAGCCACTCCTATGGTTGGTGCTGTTGCTGGTGCTAGCGAAGGTGGTGCTGAAGAAAAATCAACAGTATCAGTTATTCTTGAGTCAGCTGGTGAAGCTAAAATTCAAGTTATCAAAGCTATTAGAGATATCACTGGTCTTGGCTTAAAAGAAGCTAAAGATTTAGTAGATGCAGCTCCAAAAGCAGTAAAAGAAAATATTGCTTCAGCTGACGCCGATACAATCAAAAAGACATTAGAAGAAGCCGGCGCAAGAGTATCTATAAAATAACAATGCATTTAAAAAGAGCGGGGAACCGCTCTTTTTTTATTAAAAGATAAAAACGTGCATCTTAGCAAACCTACGGTCTAGGCTTATCCAATGCACGTTTTTTTTGTTGGGCCATGGTGGCTTAAGGGGTCATTACTCCCCATTCCTCCTTTCCTTGTTTTATATTATACATTATAATTCATTTTTTGTAAAGGCTTATTGACAGGGGATGAAAATGTGATATAATAAAAAATGTCCTTTGTTCCCATATATAATTAAAGAGAATGTAGCTCAAACAGAGCGCCGGCCAGCTTAGCCGGAGCGTGTTGGTCCAAACCCAACCATTCTCTTTAATCTTGTTCTTTTTTTATATCAGACCCCTCGAGACCATTAGGCTCCTAGGGGTCTGTCTCTTTAAATTCCACTTCAAATATATATTTGAAGTTTTTTTATTGACTTTTTCTTTTTTTTTATTTATAATATTAGTATAAAACAAAAAAACAAATGAAAACTTTATCAAAAAAATTAAGTATAACTGAGATGCAAAATTTGTGTCAATCTTTTCGTCAAGGAATTATTGATATGATTTTTAATGCTCAGTCTGGCCATATTGCTGGACCGCTAAGTGCTGTTGAACAATATGTTGCTTTGTATTTTGGCGATATATTAAAATACAATCCTAAAAATCCTAATTGAGATAAAAGAGATAAAGTTGTTATTTCCAATGGACATTATGCTCCATTAATATATTTAGTATTAGCTGAAGCTGGTTTTTTTGATAAAGAAGCTATTAAAACATTCAGAAATTTTGAATCAATTCTTCAAGGCCATCCAAATAAAAAAACACCTGGAATAGAAACAGCTTCTGGTCCTGTTGGCGAAGGCTTATCTCAGGCTATTGGTATGTGCCTTGCCTCTAAACTAGATAAAAATCCATACCAAGTCTATTGTCTAATGGGCGATGGCGAACAACAAGAGGGAAGCGTCTGGGAGGCAGTAATGTTTGCCGCTAAACACAAACTAGATAATCTAACTTGCCTAATTGATCGCAACCAAATACAAATTGATGGTTTTACTGAAAACGTAATGCCTCTTAACTCATTAAAACAAAAATATGAAAGTTTTAATTGAAAAGTAATCGAAGTCAATGGCCATAACTTAAAAGAAATTATCAATGCTTTAAATCAATCAAAATTTATCAACGACGAACCAACTGTTATTATTTGCAATACAGTGTCCGGTAAAGGAATACCATTCATTGAAAACAAACCAGAATGACATAGTAAAGTTATTGACAAAGACACATACGAAAAAATGACTAAAGCATTAAAAAATTAATATGCTTAATACCAATCTTAAACTAAACAAACAAATATTTTCTGACAATTGCGAACAAAAATCAACTCGTGATGGTTTTGGTGAAGGTTTGTTAATTCTTGGTGAACAAAATGAAAACATTTGTGCATTAAGCGCTGATTTAACTGGAAGTTTAAAAGCTGACAAATTCAAAGCCAGATTCCCATCTAGGTTTTTTGAAGTTGGTATTGCTGAACAAAACATGGCAGGAATTGCTAGTGGACTTGCCAGCCAAAACAAAATACCTTTCATGCTTTCTTATTCTGTTTTTTCACCTGGCCGCAATTGAGAAATAATTAGAACAACTATTTGTTACAATGATGTTCCGGTAAAAATCATTGGAAGCCATAGCGGCTTAGATACTGGCCCAGATGGAGCAACACATCAATGCTTAGAAGACTTATCTCTTATGAGAGTTTTACCTAATATGGTTGTTGTCTCACCTTGTGATAGTATTGAAGCTAAAAAAGCAACAATTGCAATCGGTGAACTTGATAAACCTTGTTACTTAAGATTGCAAAGAGGTAATACTAAAGTAGTTACTACTCAGGACACTCCTTTCGAAATCGGCAAAGCCAACGTTCTTTACAACCAAGACGAAACAGAAGTTGCCTTAATATCTCATGGCAACTTAGTATCAAAAGTTTTAGAAGTTGCCAATGAATTAGAAAAAGAAAAAATAAATTGCACCGTAATTAATAATCATACAATTAAACCATTGGATCGAGAAACATTAATTCATTACGCCAAAACCTGTAAAGCATTTGTTATTATCGAAGATCATCAAAAAATTGGCGGATTAGGAAGTGCTATTTCTGAATTGCTTTCCGAAACATGTCCTATCCCAATTGAATTTGTTGCTGTTAATGATTTATTCGGCGAAACCGGAAAAACAACTGAATTATATGCCAAACATAAATTAGATAACCAGTCTATAAAAAATGCCGTTAAAAAAGTTTTGAAAAGAAAAAATTCTTAATAATTTAATAAATAATTAATACATAATCATGGAACAAAAAAACAACTCACTTCGCTTTATGGCTATTTCTGGATGGGCATTATCTCTCATTTTGGTATGCACATTCATCGCAAGAGGTGCCTGAGTAACACCAACAGCTAATCCACCTAGCGAAAATATTTCGGCTCCGATAAATGTTGGGTCAAGTAATCAAACTAAACAAGGATCTTTAACCTTAAGTGGTCCTTTTACTGCTGCTACAACAACTCTATTCCAAGGAACAACAACGTTTACTCCGACAGCTAATAATGCTAATCAATTTAAAGTCACAAATGCAACTGGTACAGAATTATTCAAAATAGATTCCGTTAATAGCACAAC
>CAZCTX010000041.1:0-4863 GCA_964502205.1 uncultured Candidatus Saccharibacteria bacterium | reverse complement strand
ATAGCAGGAAAATTAGTTTTAATAATATCGGATGATACTAAAGGCTCACTGGATATACCCAAAATATTTTTTCATTCTGGTTTTTGAGCATTAGCAATTAATATATTATTAATTTCTTCTTTAGAAGTTCCTTTTTTAGAAACAAAAGTTAAGTCGGCTAATGATCCGCAGATAACTGGAACTCGAATAGCGATACCATCAAATTTGTTTTCTAAATCTTTAATTACTTTTGTTACGGTTGTAGCAGCACCAGTACTTGATGGTATAATATTTTGAGCTCCAGCTCGGCCACGTAAAAAATCACCCTTCATTGAGGTATCAACAATAGTTTGCGTATTAGTATAGGCATGAATTGTGTTTAGAATTGCTTTTTCAATACCAATTTCTTTATTTAAAATTTCAATGACTGGAGCAACAGCATTGGTTGTACATGAGCCATTAGAAACAATATTAAAGTTATTGAATTCGGAATCATTAATGCCACTTAAAACAATACGGCCTTCACTGCCTTCTGCACCTTTACCAGGAGCAGTAATGATAACTTTTTTAGCGCCAGCGATGATATGGCTATTAGCATCAACATATTTTTCAAAAACACCTGTTGATTCTATAACAGTATCAATACTTAATTCATCCCAAGGCAAATTCTTAGGATCTTTTTCATTAAAAACATATATTAATTGATTATTAATAGTTAAAGTTCCAACGGAACTAGCTCTTTGAAATTGTTTTTGTTCTAAATTTAACTGAACTGGAAAATTAAATCAGCTATAAACAGTATCATGCTTTAGCAAATAAATTAAATTTTCAACTTCAGCTAAATCATTTATAGCTAAAATTTTAAAATTAGGATTTGATATGGCTTGGCGCAAGAAACAACGTCCAATACGACCAAAACCATTAATTGATATATTCATTGTATTTTTTTAATTAATTATTAAATAGCATTGAAAATAATTTTTATATCATTTGTTTTGTTTATAAATATTTTTGCTACCTCTTCGTATAATATAATCAATTGTATCAATTCGTTTTTTCATTTTTTATCATTAAATGTAGTGGCAATTAAATCAAGTGCCCTAATTAAGCTACCTTGAAATTTTTCTGTATCCTTATGTTGTCAATTTGTGGCGCGAAAAAGCTCAGTTTTAATATTGAGCAATTGTTGCCTTTTGTCTAATTTTGATCAGCGCTCTAATTCCATTATATAATATTAAAAATTAATTTATTAATAATTTTATCAATTTTTTCTTTTATATCGCTATCTTGTATTTCCATAGAACTGTTATTCATTTGAGGGCGTATATTAATAAAAGAATTATATTCTATTGTTTTATCGCTTAAATATATATTAATGCCCCAAACATCACGCCAATCAGAATCAATTTTATACAATTGTTCGGCGCAGTCGCAATGTAATTCGCAATTAATAGCGATGATTTCTTTTTTAATATCGACGGTTGCTTTTAGCATGCCAAAATTATCTTTTTCTTTTAGAAGTAAAGATTGAAATTCTTCTTTAGATATTGGAGATTTTATAATTTTCGTTTCTATCATAATTTTGCTTTTAATATACTTTAAGTATATATAATTTTTAAATAAAAATCAACTTAAATGAAAGGAACTCTTAAAGTTTTAATAATAATATACAAATCAAGTCAAATAGAATAATTCTTGATATAGTACAAGTCATATTTTAATTTTTCCTTAGCTTCATTTATTGAATGAGTATTTTTTTGATTAATTTGAGCTCAGCCAGTAAGACCCGGTGTAACTAAATGTCTGATATCATAAAAATTAATATTTAATTTAAAAATATTAGCTAATTCTAATTCTTCTGGCCTTGGGCCAACAAAAGATAAGTCTCCTTTTAAGATATTAATGAATTGAGGTCATTCATCGATATAGAAACGGCGTAAGAATTTACCGAGTAAAGTAATCCGCTTATCATCAGGCAATGTCCAAGCTGGCCCAGATTCTCGGGCATTACTTTGCATGGTTCTAAATTTATATAGTAAAATTGGATTATTGTTTTTACCGCATCTTTTACTTAAATAAAATACTGGACCTTTGGAAGTTAATTTAATTAGTAATATAACCAAAAGCCATAAGGGTAAAGTAATTATTAAAAACAATAAAGAAATAAAAATATCACAAAATCTTTTTATAAAAGCTGTTAAAGAATATTTATTAGGATTAATTGTTTCTAAAAATCAATTATGGTCAATTGTTTCAATTGGTATTTTTCTAAAAATTGTTTCATAAAAAGCTTCAAAAGTTTGAAAATTAATGTTTTCAAACAGTAATGAATAAAGCTTTTGTTTCGAAGATTGATTAGAATCAAGTACGATTGTTTGAATTTTGTTTTTAACAACAAAATCTTTAATATGTTCTGGATCGCTAGCATCAGGATATACAAAAATCTTAATGCCAAAATTAGTATTACCGTTTATTATGTTTTGAATTTCTTGATGAATATTTGTATTTTGTAAAAACAAAAAATTAATTTTCTCTAAAGCATTGTTTTTATTAATAACCGCATGATTAAAATATATTAACAGACTAGAAAGTATTCAAAAAAGAATTAAATTTGTTTTTGGCGTAATACCAATAGGCATAACATAGAAATATATGATACCAATAAACAATATGAACAATTGGGTTCGGCCAAAAAAAGCAACAAAGTCACTGCCCTTTAATTGGAAACCATATTCGTAAAGATTATTAATAAAATACAAAAAGATTGTTAACAAAATTAAAGGCGTAAAAGCAAATAAATGATCAGTAATTACTTCAGCTGTAATTTTGTTTTGAAATCTAAAAGCAATAACGAGAAGTAAGCTCAAGTAAAAAAGCACTATGTCAATAGTTGATAACAAAACTCCATAATATTTTTTATAGAAATTAATCCCCATATTACTTCATATTATTAATTTTTTCTTCTAAAATTACTAATTCCTTTTCTATTTTAGAGCTATAGCGGGTAAAACGTTCTTGAGCATATACTTTTTTAGCTTGATTAATTGCCTTTAAGGCATTTTCCTTATCGTTTTTCAATATATAGGCGCGGGCTAATTCCATGAATAGTTGAAAACGAGTTGGATTACCAGGAATATATTTGTTTAAAAACAATATGGCCGTATCAGGCTCATTGTATTTATTTAAATTAACAACGGTTGTCATTAATTGATCAATAGCATCAAAAGTAATTTCTTTTTCATAGCTTTTTTTCAAATACTTTACCCCCTCTTCGGGTTTTTTCTGAATTTCAATTAAATGAACACCATAAATTCAATAAAATTTACCGCTCTCAGGATAAAAATCAATAGATTCTTTAACTAATTTCTCACCTAAAATTCAATTTTTCTCTTCTTTAGAATTTAATAAGATTTGAATGTAGAAAAAATCTAATTCTGGTTGTTTTAAATTGTATTTTTTTGTTAATTCTATTATCTCAGTTGCATTAGCGACATCTTGCTCATCAAGTTTTATTTCCGGATTAATTGCTTTTGAAGCAATATGGGCTAATTGAACTAAATAAATATGCGTACGATATGGATATTTGAAATATGATTTTTGTTGATTGACAAAAGCAGTGCGATAATATTCGTCAGTTAATTCTTGAGAAATATTTTTTTGATTTTTAATGAAGATATCAAAGAAGCCGAAATAAAAAGCATCAGTATAAGGTGACTTAATTTCTGGTATTTTTTTAATTATTTCAATTGCCTTTTCGGTTTTACCATCAACAACCAAGTGATCAATTCTTCTGACTAACCCCGCATGATAGAAGATATATATACTAAACCAATAGACATTCAACGATAAAAGAATAAAAACAATAACAATTAAAATATCTTTTATTTTTTCATTTAATTTTTCAACTGGAATATTTATTGATTTTGCTTCACTTAGAAAAACAATAAAGCCAAAAACAAAACATAATGCAATTAAACCTTCAAAAACATCAAAAACAAAAAGATTTTGAATAAAGTACGCAACAATAGCTAAAATAATGGACAAACCGGAATAGAAATTAATTTTGTTATTCAACATTAAATCTCTAATGTTTTTGTATGAAAAAATATACATGCCAATAAAGAATGCAAAACCAATTATGCCGGTTGTAGCTAAAACTTCAATTGGCATATTATGGGTTTTGTCAAAACGAGTTTCCTTTGGCAAAACCTCAGCAATCATTTTATCAAAATTTTGTTGATAACAAATTTCAAAATTATCGAAACCATAACCAAAGAAAGGCTTTTGAGTAAAACAATTAAGCCCAATCTTAGACACAATAATGCGACTAAAAGAAGCCCCATCATTAATATTAATGGAAGTTAAACGACGTAAGATATAGTTATTCTTAATTAATTCAGTGTTTTTTAATGCAAAAACAGCTGAAGCTCCAATTAGCCCAGTAATTAAAAATATTAAACTAATACGTTGAACATTAATTTTTAATAAATAATCTAATTCGTTATTAGGATTTACAATTAAACTAATTAAAAACACAAAACCAGTAACTCCTAAGGCAACAAATGCACCACGAGAACCCGTAAGAATAATGAACAAAATATACATAATGGCGATTGCAACATGTCATCATATTTTATTACTCCTCTTTTCATTATTTAATTTTTCAAAAAACAAATATAAATTAAGATAAAAGAAAATTAGAATAACAGCGGCAAAGAAAATCGGATTACCAGCAAAACCATAAAAACGATTCGAAAATATACTAGTATTATTTACAATATGTCTTGATACAAAGGTATATAGAGCAATAGTACCAGTACTAACAATTAAAATATTCCAACTATTAATTAATCTTAACCAAGTTTCTTTTGCCTTAAATACACT
>CAZCTX010000040.1:0-4934 GCA_964502205.1 uncultured Candidatus Saccharibacteria bacterium | reverse complement strand
CTGAGAGAAAAGATTTATTAACAGCAACAGGTATTTGGGAGCCAGAAAATAAAAAATTTTATATTGAATTAGAAAAAGCTATTGATGATAACCAAAATAATAACAATCAACAAATAAAAGAAAAAATATCCCAGATATTTAAGAATCACAATGTTCCAGAATATATATTAAAAAATATGAAGGAAAAAGAATCCTGGAAACAGCAATTGTATTCCTTGTTAAGTATCGATAAAAATATTCATAAGCTCCAAATGAAGCTCTCTGAGGGGCCCGATTATCTGGATAGAATATGTACCGATTTATTCCCAGAAGAAATAGATATTCAAAAAATATTAATTTCTTTAATAAATATAGCGAATAAAGCCTGCAAGAGTGAACATTCTTTACCAATAATTCCTGCAAGATATCATTATTTTGTCAGGGCGACTGATGGCCTTTTTATTTCATTTAAAGAGAAAAAAAGATTATTTACTGAAAGAAGAAATAGATATAAGTTAAGTAATGGGGAAGAATGTGTTGTTTTTGAAATAGCATTATGCAGAAGATGTGGAAGTATTTACTTAGTAGGAAACATTAATGACGTAAATAAAAAACTAGAATTGATATCCGATATTAATCCATATGAGAAAAACCCAAGATTTTTTTTAATTGCTAATGAATACCTTGAATATGAAAACGAGGATGAAAATTTTGGATATTCCTATAATAGTAAAAAATTGGAAAACTATATTTTATGTATTCATTGTGGTTCTATTAAGAAAGAAAACCTAATTGAAAATCTTTGTAATTGTGGGAAAGAAAATTATCTAAAAATAATTCAAGTACCTCAAACAGAAAGTTGTGTTCATAAATGCTATCACTGCGGTAATGTAATAACAAACGGCTCTATTGTACAAAGATTTTTATTTGGAGAAGATGCGGTCGCTAGTGTTTTAGCAACCGCACTTTATCAAAATTTGCCTGAGCCTATAAAGGAAAAGAAAAATATTGAAATTAACACTGATGGTTGGAGTTATCCTAACCCAGAAGATGCTTTACTTGAGGAAAATTCTCCTACAAAAAGACGCTTGTTAATTTTTTCCGACAGCAGACAAGACGCAGCTTATTTTGCTCCGTATTTAGAATTGTCTTATAAACAAATAATTCAGCGGAGATTTATAGTTCATATTTTACAAAAATATAAAGAAGAAGCTAAGGAAAATAAATGGACAATAAAAGATCTTGCCTTATTTTTAAAGCAAAATGTACAAAAATATGGTTTTTATTCTGACTTAAGCTGGCAAGAGGTGGAACAAGAAACCTGGAAATGGGTTCTTTGTGATTTTTTAAACTGGGATCGAACAAACAGCTTGGAAAGTTTGGCTATTGTCGGATATAAACTATCGAATTTACCTAAAGTTCCACCAAAAATAAAAGATACCTTAGGACTTGATGATGAAGAAGGTCGAACATTAATCCAAGTTTTACTTGATAGCTTTAGAAAATATGGGTCTGTGACCTTGCCTCATTGCATAGTTCCTACAGATGAGGATTTTAGAGGAAGACCATTAGGGAAAAGTTTTAGACTTATTTCTAAAAATTCATATGGATGGATACCATCTTCAGGTCATCAAAACTCAAGAACGGACTATATATATAAACTATTAAAATTAAAACATGAAGACATAGACTACCGAGAAGCAAATCTCTTTTTGGAAGAATTTTGGAATAAATATTTAACAAATGGCGAGATGCCATTGATAAAAAATAAAATAATCATAGCACAAAATGAAAAGAATGAAATAGGATATTATGTTAACTATGAAAAATGGAAAATTATTTCAGAAATAATAAATGATGATGTTCAATGGTATAGGTGTTCAGTTTGCGGGCATTGGACTATAAATAACATTAAGGATGTTTGTCCAACTTTTCGTTGTATGGGAAAACTATCAAAAGCAGATCCTTCTATTTATTTTAAACAGGATCATTATTATCAACTTTATCATAATTTAAGTTTGTTAAATTTGAATACAACCGAACATACCGCACAATTAAGTAGGAAAGCTGCAGCGGAAAAACAAAAAGAATTTTATTCTGGCAATATTAACGTTTT
This sequence comes from uncultured Candidatus Saccharibacteria bacterium, assembly GCA_964502205.1. Lineage (GTDB taxonomy): Bacteria > Patescibacteriota > Minisyncoccia > UBA6257 > JAKLIH01 > JAKLIH01. The sequence goes on along the minus strand of CAZCTX010000040.1, from coordinate 2,839 downwards.
GAGCTGCTCAACTACCTTTGAATTGGGAGTTGATTTAGGAGAATTGGAAGCAGTTTTTATGCGTAATATACCTCCAACAGCTTCTAATTATATCCAAAGAGCTGGACGAGCTGGAAGAAGAACTGATACGACAGCTTATGTTTTGACTTTTGCACGTCGTCGTTCACATGATTTTACCTACTTTCAAAATCCAGAAAAAATAGTTATAGGAGAAATACGTTCCCCCTATTTTAAAATTGAGAATGAAAAGATAATTAATCGACATATTTATGCAACCGCCCTTGCCTCTTTTTGGAAGGAAAATCCCGAATATTTTGAAAAAGTAGAGGACTTTTTCTTTAAGAAAAATGCTAATGAAATAACTGGCTATCAATTATTCAAAGATTTTTTATTGAGCCATCCACCTGCATTGCAAATAGCATTAAAAACGATATTTCCCGCTGAAATTGAATCAAAACAATTAGTAATGATTAAGAAAAGAATAGATAATTGGGAATGGGTTAATCAACTTCTTGGTGATGATAATGGAATTTTGGAAAAAACCAAAAATAGGCTTTATGCAGATGTTAACCATTTGGAAAAAGCATACTCAGAAAATATAGAGAAAAAATTTTTAGAAAAAGCTCGAAAAATTGATCAGGTCATAAAAGCAATAAAGGATAAATATTTAATTACTTTTTTATCTCAAAACAATGTTATACCTAAATATGGTTTTCCAGTTGATGTAGTGAGTCTGTATATCGAACACCACTGCGAAGAGGCAAAAAATTTAGAGTTAGACAGAGATTTAAGTATAGCATTGTCTGAATACGCACCGGAAAGCGAAGTTGTTGCTGGAGGATATATTTGGACAAGCCGTTATATTAAAAAACCTATTGAAAAAAGCTGGCAAACCTACAAATTTTATAAATGTCCGAATTGCGGGTATTTTCAAAAAGCTCTTAGTATAGATGAAGACGATTTTTTAAACTGTAAATCTTGCAATTACAAAATTACAAATCATCGTTATTTTGGAACATATTTAGTCCCTGAGTTTGGGTTCGTTGCAGAATATCAAAGCAAAAAACCAACTATGCAAAAACCTCAAAAAACCTATACAACCAGAAAATATTATACTCCAGGCGGTATTTCTAATGGGGAACAAAAAAAGGGATATAATTTTAATGGACAAAAAATTGATTTAATTTTTGCTGATGGAGATTTAACCGTTTTAAATAGAGGACATAATAATTTAGATTTCTGGGTTTGTGAAGATTGTGGGTATTCGGTGGTCAATGAAAGTGGAAAGCCTCCTGAAAAGCATGAAAGTAGTTGGTTTTCAAACGTAATCCATAGAGGATCAATGCAAAAGCATGCTTTGGGATATAGCTTTAAAACCGATATTTTACGAATTTGTATAGAAGAAAGTATTATGAATGAGGAATTTTGGCTATCATTACTCTATGCAATCTTAGAAGGGATAAGCAAGGAGATGATGATAGATAGGGAGGATATTGACGGTTGCTTATATTATTTTGGTTATGAAAATAATCCAGAAATTATAATATTTGATGACTTTCCCGGAGGAGCTGGTCATGTAAAAAGAATATTCGAACAAAATAATTTTGAATCAATATTGAGGAGTACATTAAACATTTTACTTAAATGTAATTGTGGCGGGGAAGAAGGCGATTCAAGTTGTTATGGATGCTTAAGGAATTATTCAAACCAGTTTTGTCACGATAAATTAAAACGTAATTTACCAATAAATTTTATTAAAAAAATTTTAGGGGAAAACCAATGAATGATATAGAAAATATTGATGAAAAAAATGAAAATTATCAAGATGAAGAGTTAATGGAGAAAATCGATCTTCTTGACAAAATAGTGAAAAGTATCGAGGAATTCCAAAAAAAATTAGATGACTATACAGGGAGATCTGATATTGATGAAAATATACCTATATTAAAAGAAGAAATTGAAAAGGCTTTATCACAATATTTAGGAGAAGTAGATTCTAAGATTATTTATTTAAAGGAGTTGCTTGGATCGGTTCAAGAAGCTTCTAATTTATTAAGTTCTAAATTAATTGAAATTAATAAAATTAACCTTAGTGAAATTAAACTATTGCATGGAAAAATATTAGAAGATATGGCTTTAGTAAACAAAATTTTAAGTGATACAAAGAGTACCTTATCAAATATTCTCGAAGAAAAAGAAAAATTGAATGAAATTTTTAGATTAATCAATGATAATGAACTAAAATATGGACAAATAACATCAACATTAAGCACAACGTTGGATGATAAAATCGAAAAAGCAAATAATCTCAAAGAAAAGTTAGAAAATTTAGATAAAAAAACTGAAGAATATTTAGAGGAAGCAAAAAAGATTGATTTTGAAAGTATATCTGCTATTCGTTTAGAAATAAACAACTATTTATTGGTTGTAAAAGAATTAAAGGAAGAGTTGGGAGTTATTATAAATAACTATACAAAAGCCAAGGAAGAATATAAAAAGATTATTGAAAATTTAAAGATCCATCAATTAGAAATAGATAAAATAAAAGATTCTTTTAATGATGCAATCAACCAATTTAATGCTGAAAAAAATGAGATAATGAATGAATTTAAAGAATTTGATACTTTTGTTAAAAATACAAAAGAAATAATTTTTGACGATTTCAAAAAAATGATTAATGAAAATATAAATGAAATTAATAAAAAATCAAAAGAGGAAATAGTTGAGTATTATCAAGATAAAATAAAGAAAATTAATGATATACAAAAGAATAATTTAAATAACTTTAAAAATATAACATTAATTAATTTATTCCTTACAATATTTACAGCAGTTTTAT
>CAZCTX010000039.1:0-4953 GCA_964502205.1 uncultured Candidatus Saccharibacteria bacterium | reverse complement strand
AATTATCTGATTTAGGATTTGTATCAGATAGGTTTATTGAAAATTACAATATTCGCAAAGAGATTGTAAATTTTAAAGATAAAAGATTTTTAATTGTATTCATTGGTCATGACCAATCATATTTTGATAGAGGTATTATATCAAATATGTTTGTTTATGGTCCGGATAACAAAGGCGAGACAGTTTTGAAAGATTTTCAATCGATTACTTTAAATGAATCTGAAAAGGTTAAATTTAATGAAATACTGCCTGCTCTACCAATAATTGAAAAAGTTATTGATATTAATGGTGATAATAGCCCAGAGTTTATTGTTAACTTAGGCGAGTATGCTGATTTTGGAACAAGATATACGATTCTATCATATAATTTCAATAATGAAGATTTGAAATGAGTATCTTTAACAGATGCTAATGGAGTTAGTGGGCAATCTTGATTTTTCGAAGGGTATTTTGAAGATAGCTTATTACATTTTGAGATTGATGAAAACAATCGCTCAGTTTATCAGTTTGTTGGTGTTAAGCCATCAGACATTGATCCTGATTTAGAAGAAGATTACAATCAATGGCAGTGAAGAGCGGATGTTTTTGTTTTGCAACCAGGAAGCAATATGTTTGTGCAAAAAATTAAATAATAATTATGCCTCCTAAAAAGATCTATGTTATAAATAATTTAGGCGAGAAAGAGTTGTTATCTGAACATAAAATAATTGCTAGTGCTAGGCGTAGTGGCGCAGATTTGAAATTAGCAAGAAATATTGCAGAGCAAATACGCCATAAGGTTAAAAACAACACTAGAACTTATGAAATTTACGGTTGGATTAAAAAAATATTAATTGCCCATAATCCTAAGAGTGGTATGAAGTATAGTTTAAAAGAGGCTATACGTAAATTAGGGCCAACTGGTTATTGGTTTGAGAAATATGTTAGTAAGTTGTTTTTGGCCTATGATTACAAAACTAAAATTAATCAAGTAATTAAAGGTCATTGCACTGATTTTGAAATTGATGTTTTGTTATTAAGCGAGAAATACAAAGAATTGATTTTTGGAGAATGCAAATATCATAATCAAGTTGGAACTCGGGTTAATATTTCGGTTATTTTAGAAAATTATGCTAGTTTTTTGGATTTGAAAGAAGGTAAATTAGCTAATGATTTTTTAGCAAAAGGATATAAATCTAAAAGATTAATTGTTACAAATACAAAATTTACTAGTAAGGCAGTTGATTATGCTACTTGTTATGGGGTGAGTTTATTAGGCTGGAAATATCCAAAAGATAAAGGTTTGGAATACTATATAGAGTCTAATGGGTATTATCCGGTTACGATATTGCCTTCAGTCGATGACTTGGCATTAACGGAGTTGTATAATAGAGATATATTATTTGCTAAAGAATTGTTAGATCCAAATATTCAGAAAAATCTGATAAAAAGACCGTTGAATAATGTTAATTTGAAAAAGATTATTAGAGAAGCAGAGATATTGTTTGGGGAATAAGATTTGTTAGATTGTTATTTATTACATAACTATGAAAAAAATATTATATATCTTGGTTTTAGCATTGTTGATTTTTACAGTATTAAACAGTCATGTTGATGCTAGTTTTTTTGATGATTTATTGAATTTAATCAGGGGTGTGGCAACGCCTAACATTGGCGTAAATAAAAGTGTAACTCAAGAGGTTTCCAATAATCCCGTAATTAATACTTTATGCTTTGAGCAGGACCTAGAAATTGGTAATAAAAACCAAGATGTTGCAAATTTACAGCAAGTTTTGTGCGATAAAAATTTTTATGATGAATGCTTGGTTACCGGATATTTTGGCTCTTTAACTAAAAAAGCGGTGATTAAATTTCAAAGTTATTATTTCGATGAAGTTTTAAAGCCATTGGGCTTATCAAAGGCTACAGGGTATGTAGGCAAGTCAACTTTAAAGAAATTAAACGAGGTAATAGAATGTGTTTTAAAAAATAACACAAATAATTTTTTTAATATTGAGTCTAACGAAACTACAACAACAATTACTTTATTAATTTCTTCTTTTGATAGCACAACTATACCATCTAAGATAGATTCAAGAAAAGACCAAGAATTTCAGCCGTTTTCTATCGGTTCAACTACCACAACAACAAAGACAAAGATTCCTGCTGTAGATCCTTATACTATTAATACTGAATGTATGGCCTTTCCTAGCGAAGCTTTCGTTAACGAGCCGGTGTTTATAACCGGTAGTTATAAACCTAGTAATAAAATTTTACCGTCGTCGCCTAATTGAAAGCCAACTAAGCAGGACGCATTAATTAATAAAACAGAGCAATGGGTATTTCTTGATGGCCAAAACGAGAATGACTTGAAGGTTTTATCTGATTGCGATAATTTTATTTGATCTGCTTCACCTTACCCTTATAAAGCTGGCGATGGGTCAATAAATTTTGAAGATGTTCAGAAAAGATGCTTTATATTTAGCAAGCCAGGGCAATATCAATTGAAAATTACAAATAAGTGAAATAATATAGTAACTAACTATGTGTGTCATTTTAAAGTGAGTGAAAAACCAAAGTATAAAATATTTTTTGGAACAAACCAGCTTTATACTGGCGATTTTAATTATGATCCTTATACAAAATCTTACAAAGGGGCCGATGCTATTTGTAACGATCATGCAAAAAAATTGGGATATAAAACAGAATTTGAGGCTCTTTTAGATTTAAAGAAAATATCAGGAATTTATAGGTTACCAGTTGAGTACTTTGAAAATCAAACGCCGGATATGAAGGCAAAACAATTAAATGCAAATTATAAAGGATTTGTTTGCGACTCTGCTTGGTCAAAGTATATTATAAATAACGGAGCCTGTGGCGTTGGTGGTGGAGTTCCAAGGTCTAGTAGTTTTTGCATTTTGCCTAGCTGATATCCAACAACAATAGGACTGTCATTCAGTGGCAAAACAAATTGATTATTTAATTCTGAAGCATGAGTTTTGTCATTTCTTAGCGATTGCAATGGAGTTACTGGCAAAACTAGTTGCAAATACAATTATCAATTTTATGCAACTGCTTCGTCGGAAATAACTGGGCAATCAAATTTTAGACCGCTTGTTGGCTCTATGCCAACATATTTAGGATCCGACAAATTTATATCTGACCCATTAAAACGAGGGATGGTCCCTTGTAATACAAAGCTTTCTATAATTTGTGTAGAAGTTGATGCTCATACTGACGAGGAGAGAAGATAAATGTTGAAAAAAGTATATAAATATGATAGAATTGTATTAGAAAAAATTGAAGCCGAAGTGGCGGAACTGGCAGACGCGCACGACTCAAAATCGTGTGAAGCAATTCATGTGGGTTCGACCCCCACCTTCGGCACTAATAAAAGCAATAAAAAAATATTATGGATGCCATTGAAACAAACACTGGATCTTTAGTGGAAAGTAAAAAGAAAAAGGTTGATCTTAAAGCTTGAAGCAAGAGCTTTTTTATTAAAAAGAATATTATTAGTTTAGTTGTTATTTTGATAATCTTAATGACTTTGACTCAAATATCTTTGAGTTTGGGCTATCGCATGGGAATGACAGATAGCTTTAAAAAACAATCACAGGTTAATTTTTGATTAAGTCAGAATGTTTTAGGATTTGCTAATACAAAGTCTGAAAGTGATTGATATGTGTTTTGGGATGTATGATCAAAGATAAAAAATGAATATGTTGATAGAGCTGACATTGAAGATGAAAAATTAATTGAATATGCTATTAGAGGAATTGTTGGATCAACTGGGGATCCATTTTCTGAATTTTTAACCTATAAAGATTATGAAGAATTAAACGGTGAATTGGCCGGATCTTTTGAAGGCATTGGTGCAGAGATTGGCAAAAGAAATGGCCGAATTGTAATTATTGCGCCATTGAAAAATTCACCAGCTTCAAAAGCAGGATTAAGGGCCGGAGATGCAATTATTGAAGTTGATGGGACATCAACTATTGATTTTTCAACAACTGAAGTTGTTAAATTAATTAGAGGCAAAAAGGGTACTAATGTTAAAATTACTGTGTTTAGAGAAAATTCTATGGATAAGAAAGAATTTGAAATAACAAGAGCAAAGATTAGTATTCCTTCTTGTGATGTTGAATTTACTAACGACAACATTGCTGTTTTAAGGATATATAATTTCTATGATAATGTTATTCCTGAATTTGCAGAAGCAATGAATACAATTAAAGATAGAAATCCAAGAGGAATTGTTTTGGATTTGAGAAACAATCCAGGTGGGTATTTGGAGGCATATTTAGAAATGGCTAATAGTTTCTTTAAGAAAGGAGAAGTTGTTTTAATTGAAGATTTTAAAGGAAAACAAGCAAATGAAACCAAGATATCATCAGGGGATGGATATTTGAAAGATAAAAAGATGGTCATATTAATTAATGGTGGTTCGGCTTCAGCAGCTGAGATTTTGGCTGGATCATTGCGAGATAATAGCAAAATTAAAATTGTTGGAGAAAAATCTTTTGGTAAGGGAAGCGTTCAAGAATTAATGCCATTAAAAAACAATAATTTTTTGAAATTAACTATTGCCTACTGATTAACACCAAAGGGAGTTAATATTTCTAAAAAAGGAATTGAACCAGACATTGAAGTAAAGGTTAAGGATGAAGAAATGGATATATTAGGATCATATGAAGGAATTAATGTTAATAAAGATTCTCAATTGAAAAAAGCAATTGAAGAATTAAATAAGATTATTAAATAAATTTTAATTTGTTGTTATGAAAATTATTTTATTAAAAGACGTTAGAGGATTTGGGAAAAAAGGAGAAGTAAAAGAAGCAAAGGATGGATATGCTAAGAATTTTTTGATAAAGAATGGATTTGCTAAAATTGCTGATATTGGTACGGTTAAAGAAGCTAAATTGCTGGAGCAAATCAAAACTGATAAACAGCAAAAAATTCAAGATGAAA
>CAZCTX010000038.1:2837-4998 GCA_964502205.1 uncultured Candidatus Saccharibacteria bacterium | reverse complement strand
CTAATGTTGTTTTTTACCGTAAATACAGACCTCAAAATTTTGAGAGTGTTCAGGATCAAGAAGCAATAGTTAAGACTTTAACTAATGCTATTTTAAATAATAAAATAGCGCATGCTTATTTATTTACTGGACCAAGAGGTACAGGAAAAACATCAACAGCTCGTATTTTTGCTAAAGCAATTAATTGTCAAAATCGTAAAGATAAAGAATTTGAACCTTGTAATGAATGTCAATCTTGCAAAGATATTAATAATTCATCATCTTTGGATATTATTGAATTTGATGCGGCTACTAATACTGGAATTGATGAAATTAGAGCATTGCAAGATAATTCTAAAATTAAACCAGTTAATAGCAAATACAAAATATATATTATTGATGAAGCGCATCAATTAAGTAAGAGTGCATATGGTGCATTATTGAAAATTTTGGAAGAACCACCAGAGTATATTATTTTCATATTGGCAACAACTGATCCAGAAAAAATGTTAAAGACTATCTTATCTAGAGTTCAAAGATTTGATTTTAAAAAAATTTCAGTTGACCATATTGCGAAGAAATTAGAAACAATTTTGAAAAAAGAAAAAATTGAATATGAATTTCCGGCTTTGACTTTGATTGCGAAGGAATCAGATGGGGGTATGAGAGATGCTGAATCAATACTAGGCCAAATTACAACTATAAGTAAAAAAGTTACTTTAGATGTAGTTGAAAATACAATTGGAGGAATTGGTCAAAACAAATTAGCTGAATTTGTTGATATTTTAATTAAGAAAGATAATGTTGAATTATTTAAATATATTAATAATTTAGATAATGACGGATATAATTTAGAAGAATTTTTGAAATCTTTAATTGGATATATACAAAATTTATTAACAATTAAAGTATCGGAAGATTTAGATTCTATTTTGAAAAAAGAATTGTCTAATGATTTTATATCAATCTTAAAAGAACAAGCTAAAAATTCAGATATCAAATTTATTAGAAAAGCAATTAAAAGTTTAGTAGAAGCTCAGGGGTATTTTGGTGTAGTTTTAAATCAGAAATTACCAATAGAAATGGCGGTTCTCGAAATTACTGAAGAGTAATTTTATTGTGGGATCGTCTAATGGTAGGACAACGGACTCTGAATCCGTTTATCTTGGTTCGAATCCAAGTCCCACAACAAATATTAAAATATTAATATGAATGAGAAAATAGATCTTGTAAAAAATTTTCATAATAAATTTAAAGTTCCGGTGCTTGAAAAACCTTCATTAATATCAGAAGAAAGGTTTCAATTACGATACAAATTAATGAGAGATGAAGTAGAAGAATATTTAAAAGAAGCAGAGAATGGGGATATCAAGAATATTGCTAAAGAGCTTTGTGATATTCTTTATGCGGTATATGGGACAATTTTAGAGCATGGTTTGCAAGATATAATACAAGATGTTTTTAAAGAAGTGAGTAAGTCTAATATGAGTAAGGATTATAGTGAATTTAAGATGAAAAAAGGCGAAAATTATTTTGAACCCGATGTAGATAAGTTTTTTAAATAATTTGTTTTTTTAAAAAATTTCTGTTAAAATATATTATATAATTAAATAAATATTATGGACTATCCTTTTATTTCTCAACCAGCAATGGACCCGAATTATCGAAATCAAACTGGGCAAAATTCTTTTAATAGTAATATGTTGGATGATGATAAAGAAGAACTAATGCTGGACAATAAACAAGAGCAAAATATTTTAGACTCTGGAATAGATCTTTCCAAAATGATTACTTTTAATAATTTAACTGATGTTACAAATGATGCTATTAATGATAATTTTAAAGTAATACAGACTAATAATATGGTTGAAGAGAAAAAGGAAGAAGTTAAGATTGAAGAAGTCGTTGAACAAAAAATAGTAGATAATCCGGAAGTTGAAAGCAAAGGAAGTTCTTTTTTAGAAGAAACAGATGGAGATAGAATTTATCAAATTGAAGTAAGTAAGATTGTACCCAATCCATATCAGCCAAGACGTGAATTTTCAGAAGAAGCAATACAAGAGCTTGCTAGTTCTATTCGTGAATATGGAGTTTTAGAACCTTTAATTGTAAAGAAAATTGAAAAAGATCAACCAGATGGAATTAATGTTGAATATCAATTAATTGCTGGTGAAAGAAGGTT
>CAZCTX010000038.1:0-2737 GCA_964502205.1 uncultured Candidatus Saccharibacteria bacterium | reverse complement strand
TTTGAAGCTCAGAAAGCTTTAGACGAAAGTAAGATTAATGAATCTCATGCAAGAGCTTTGCTATTATTGCCTAATATGGAAAAACAAAGGGCTTTGTTAGGAGAAATATTATCAAAGCAATTAAGTAGTAGGGAAGCAGAAATTATTGCTAGACAATTCTTAGAAAAACAAAATATTAAAACTGGATCACCAGGCAGGAAAAGATTAGGAGATTCATTCTCACCTAAAGATTTAGAATTAAGAGAGAAGCTGGAAAGCTTGTTTGACGCTAAGGTAATGATAAAGAGAAAAGGGGAGAAGGGAGAAATTAGTATCTATTTTTATTCCGAAGACGAATTTAATGGTTTAGTTGACCGGATGGTACACAGTAGTGAGAAAAATATCAACCAGACAGTAGATAAATTAAATAATTTATAATCTATGAAATTAAACATTAAAAAATGATTTAGTATCTTAATTGCTATTTTGATAATAGGTGGTTTTTGATGTTTAACAAGTGCTTCTAATATTGTTGGCCGAGATAAACATGGAGATTCTTTTTTCTTTGTAAAAGATCAGGCTATTAAGGGTTTATTTTTAGGAGCCATTGCTTTTTTTATTCTATCTAAAATTAATTTAAAATTTTTAAGAAAATTTTCTTTTTTGTTTTATATCTTTAATACATTACTTTTAGGTTTAGTCTTTGTTCCAGGATTTGCTCCGAAGGGTACTGCATCAGCAAGTCGTTGAGTAGAGATACTAGGTTTTTCTTTCCAACCAGCGGAATTATTGAAGTTTAGTTTGATTTTATTTGTGGCTGATTTTTTATCTAAGAAATCTAATTATGATTTAAATGATTGGAAAAAAACAATAATGCCTTTGACTCTTTTTATATCTGTGCCAATGTTTTTGATTTACAAACAACCAGCAACTTCTATTATTGTTTTGTTTTTGGTTGCAATAGGGGCAATGCTTTTTGCTTCACGTGTATCCTTGAAAATTATTTTGCCTTTAGGTGTACTAGCTATACTGTTGATTATTGTTGCTATTTTGTTGGGTGGCAATTATCGTAAGGCAAGAATCACTAATGAAGATGATTATCAAAAAAGACAATCAATTACAGGCATTGTAAGGGGTGGAATTGTTGGTGTTGGTTTTGGTCAATCAAGACAGAAATATAATTATTTACCTCAAAGTTATACTGATTCTATTTATGCGGTTATTGCAGAAGAGTTTGGTTTTTTGGGTACTGCTTTAATTTTAACTGTTTATTTCTTGTTATGCTTTTTAGGATTTTATGTAGCCTATCATGTGTCCGATTCTTTCTCTTCTTTATTTATTGTCGGTACAATAACGTGGATTACAGTTCAAGCTTTATATCATATAATGTGTATGAGCTTTAATTATATGCCTATTACGGGGCTTCCTTTGCCTCTAATTAGCTATGGAGGAACAAGCTATGCAATTACAATGGCAAATTTAGGGGTTTTATATAATATATTAAATAATCAAATGTAATATGGGAATTATACAACCAAATAGGAATATTAGAATTTTATTTACTGGTGGCGGATCGGGTGGCCATGTTTTTCCTTTAATTTCTGTTTTAAGAGAAATGCATAAATTCAAACCTGATTTTGATAAGAAGGGATTGGAATTAAGTTTTTACTATATTGGTAGTAATGATTTTACTTTAAATTTTGTTAAAGATGAGGATGTTGAAGTTCAGTCATTAAATATGAAAAAAATGAAGAAAAACATTTTTGGAATTTTTGTAAATATGTTTTCTTTGATTTTAGCATATTTTAAAGTATTAATGATTATGCCGGATGCGATTTTTGCTAAAGGTGGATTTGAATCATGTTTTGTTTTAGTTATTGGTATAATATTTAGAATTCCTATCTTTATTCATGAATCAGATTCAATACCAGGATTTACTAATCAGTTTTTTGCTAAGTTCGCTAAAATTGTTTTTGTTTCTTTTGAAGAAAGTAAAAAACATATTAAGAATTCTAATATTGAATTAGTGGGTAATCCCGTTAATGATACTTTAATTGCAATTGCGGAAAAAGAAGATGATACTGATGTTATTAAGCAAAGCATTGGGCTGGATGGGCGGTTCAAAACATTATTAATTTTAGGCGGGTCACAAGGGGCTCAAACTATTAATAATTTAGTATTAGATATGTTACCAGAAGCTTTGCAGAAATATGAAATAATTCATCAGGTTGGAGCTAATAATTATGAAAATGTGAAGAGGGAAGTTTCAGTCATATTCCGAGAAATTATTAAAAATACTGAATTTGAAAGAAGGTATCATTTAGTTCCTTTATTAAATCATAAAGATGTTTTATCGATAGATTCTTTAGGATATGTTATGAAGGGAAGTGATTTAATTATTTCTCGGGCCGGAAGTGGTGGTATTTTTGAAACAGCGGTGTTTAAAAAACCATCTATTATGATACCCCTTCCTTGGTCAAGTCGTGATCATCAAAGTTTGAATGCTTTTAATTTTAGTAAGTATAAAGCATGTGTTACTTTGGAGCAATCTAATTTAAAACCAAATTTGTTATTAGATACAATTGATAGTATTTTAAATAATCCGGAGAAAATACAGATGATGGAAGAAGGCTGCGAAAAATTTGCTAAAAAAGATGCAGCTGTAAATATTGCTAAAATGATTTTAAAAGAAATCGTTAAAAAATATATAAAGAAATAAGATGCATTCTAAAAAAAGTTTCACCCTAGTAGAATTAAT
>CAZCTX010000037.1:0-5414 GCA_964502205.1 uncultured Candidatus Saccharibacteria bacterium | reverse complement strand
CAATCATTCATAATCAACGGCGGGAAACCTTTAAAAGGAAGTATCGATGTTTTTGGTAGCAAAAATGCTACTACACCAATTCTTTCAGCTTCTTTGCTTTCAAAAGAACCAAGCATAATATCAAATATTCCTTTAATTGAAGATGTTTTAAATCTTTTAAATATTATTGAAAGTTTAGGTGCCAAAGTAACATGACTTGGACCAAAAACTGTTAAAATTGACCCTTCGAATTTAAGTTTAAAAAACCTTGACCAAAAACTAATTAGAAAAATTAGATCTTCGGTTTTATTAATCGCGCCTTTATGTGCTCGTTTCAAAAATTTTCAACTCATGCAACCTGGCGGTTGTTTAATTGGTGTTCGCCCCGTTGATACTCATTTTGAAGCATTAGCTGATTTAGGACTTGAGACAAAAGCAGATAATGGTTTTTATCATTTTAAATACAATTCTAAAAAAGCAAAAAAAGAAGTAACCTTAAAAGAATTCAGTGTTACTGCCACTGAAAATATTTTAATGCTTGCTTCAACTTTACCGCAAACAACAATTATTAAAATTGCTGCTATTGAACCTCATGTATTAGATTTAGTTTCTTTTCTAAATAAAATGGGGGCAAAGATAAAGCATTTACCTAATCATTCTTTTGAAATTAAGGGAAACCCTAATTTAAAAGGAGTTAAAAAACATGAAATAATTCCTGATCCAATTGAGGCTGGTAGTTTCATAATTTTAGGCATTGCTTGCAAAGGCAATCTTAAAATTAATAATGTTAGATTAGATCATTTAGAAATTGTAATAAAAAAATTACAAGAATTCAATGCAAAATTTAATTTTATACTTCAAGATAAAGCAAAAAAACTTTACACTGTTGAAATAATTCCAAGTGAAATAAAAGCAGTATCAAAAGTTCAAACATTACCATATCCAGGAATACCAACTGATCTTCAATCAATTTTTGGAGTTTTAGCCACTCAAGCTAATGGTACAACAATAATTCAAGACCCAATGTATGAAGGAAGATTAAAATATGTTGATGAATTAATTAAAATGGGAGCCAATGCAATCATTGCTGACCCTCATCGCGCGTTAATTGTCGGCCCAACACCGCTATATGGCCAAGAAATTACTTCCTTTGATTTAAGAGCTGGTATGTGTTTAATTATTGCTGCTTTACTTGCTAAAGGTGAATCAAAAATCAATAATATCTATCAAGTTGATAGAGGTTATGAGAAAATTGATGAAAGATTAAAGCATATTAATGCTGATATTATTCGAGTTGACAATTAGTCATTTTTAAAGTAAACTACCAATAATTAACTAAAATTTAAACTAATACTGTGTTTATACGAAAATTAGGCATTGACCTTGGAACCGCTAATACTGTTGTTTTTGTTCCTCAAAAAGGTATAATTATTAATGAACCTACTGTTGTTGCTGTCTCAACTGACAACAACCAAGTTTTAGCTATTGGTAATGATGCCAAAGATATGGTTGGCAGAACCCCAGAACTTATTAAAACATACAAGCCTTTAAAAGATGGAGTTATTGCTGATTACAAAATTACAAAAGCATTGCTTCACTATTTTATTAATAAAGCATTGGGTAATTTACGTTTTGTAAAACCTGATATTATCATTTCTGCTCCTTGTGGAATTACTTCAACTGAGAGAAGGGCAATTATTGACGCTGCTAAAGAAGCTGGTGCTAAAGATGTCTTTGTTGTTAAAGAACCTATCTTAGCTGCTTTAGGTGCTAATATCCCCATTAATGAGCCATCTGGCAATATGGTTGTTAATATCGGTGGTGGTACGGCTGAAATTGCGGTTATCTCCCTTGGTGGCATTGTTGCTTTTTCATCAATTCGAGTTGCCGGCAATAAAATGGATTCCGCTGTCACTGATTATATCAGAAAAAAATACAATATTGCTATTGGCGAAAGAACGGCTGAGAATGCAAAAATTAATATTGGATCAGCCATTAGTATTAAAGAGAAAAATGAATACGAAATAACTGGCGGTGATCTTTCCGAAGGTCTTCCAAAGAATCTCAATATTAATTCCAATGAAATTGCCGAAGCTCTTACCAATGTCTTAAAAGAAATCATTCAAGCCATTAAAAATGTTTTATCCGAAACACCACCTGAATTAGTTGCTGATATTATGCAACGTGGTATGTTCTTAACTGGCGGTTCTGGCTTATTAAAAAATCTTGATGTTTTAATCACTCGAGCAACTGGCGTACCAGTCTATGTCGCTGATGATGCTTTATTCTGTGTTGCTAAAGGCACTGGTATCATATTAGAGAACCTTGACCTTTACAAACGTAGCCTAATGAGCTATAAATAACAATCATGGAGCTTTTATTAAACAGTTTAGTAAAAAATTTTTTAATTGAAAAATTAAAAAACAATGATACTTTAAATCAAAGTTTACTCTTCTGGGGTGAACCGGATTTAGGCAAGCTAACAACTGCCAAAGCATTTGCGAAAAGCATGCTTTGTAAAAGCAAAATATTTAATGGCTGTAATAACTGTGATAGCTGTAAAGCAATTGACAATGGCTGACATCCAGATTACCTATTAATTGATACTCAAAATGATACAATTAAAGTTGAAGATACGTTACCAATAGTTAATTTTGTAATGTACAAACCTCAACTAGCGGAAAAAAGAGTTCTAATCGTTAATAACTGCGAAAAATTAAATTTAACCAACCAATCTTCTTTATTAAAAATATTAGAAGAGCCAAAAAATGATTTTTTAATAATTTTAATTACATCTAATCCTCAAAAATTATTGAAAACAATAAAATCAAGAGTTATTCCCATTAGATTTATCAAGCCAACAAAAAAAGAAATAGAAATATATCTTAATGAAAACCAACAAAACAAAATTCAAAATTTAGAATACATTATTGATTTAGCCGAGAACAGGCCTGCCAATATATTTAATTTCATTAATAATAAAGAACTAATCAAGGAAAAAGAAAAAAATTTTCAGATGTATAAAGAAATATCTCAAAAAGGGTTTGCTCATCAATCAAATATTATCAAAGAAATTGTATCGCCATTTAGCAAGCAAGAGACAAAAGATCAAACAAATACAGATATTTCAATCAAAACACACTTAAAAGCAATAGTTAACGATTGATTAAGTTTCTTAGAAAAAGATTTGCAAAATTTAATTTCGTCAAATAAAGATTTAGAAATTTTAAAACAAAAAAAGAAACAATTAAAAAATACACTACAATTACTTTCATACATTGATAATTACAATGCTAATTACCGATTGTTACTTGAAACCTTTTGTTTAACAACTTTTTAAAATTAATTATGAATTCAAACATTGAAACAATAATTAAAAA
This sequence comes from uncultured Candidatus Saccharibacteria bacterium, assembly GCA_964502205.1. Lineage (GTDB taxonomy): Bacteria > Patescibacteriota > Minisyncoccia > UBA6257 > JAKLIH01 > JAKLIH01. The sequence continues at coordinate 2,055 of CAZCTX010000037.1, read as the reverse complement.
AGTAGTCAAAAGAGCTATTGACCTATATCTTAACCAAAATTCAATTCTCAATATTGACAATGAACCTTTTGACAATGAATTCTTTAATACTAAATTAGGTATATTTGTTGAATTGGCTGATAGCGAGGATACTGTAATCGCTCTTGGCAACATTTCTAGCGAGTTAACAGTACTTGATAATATCATATTTGTATTAATAAATACTATTAAAAGCCTCGATGAAGAATATATTGAAAAGTTAAGAAATAACGAGCTAAAAATAAGAGTTTGATTTGTTGATGAGTATTTAAATCTTAAAAACAAAGATGAAAGAGAAAAAGTGTATGGCGTTTCCATCAATAAGCCAGCTATTATGATTAATAAAAATGATGTTAATACCTATTGCTATTTACCTAGTGTTTGAGAAGAACAAAGCGATGCAATCTATATATTAGAAAATCTTGCCATTAATGCTGGTTTAGACAAAAACGCTTGAAAAGAAAATGAAATAGATCTAATAACATTTAAACCAAATCTTATCGAAATAAACTAATTATGGAAATAATAACTGATCCGAAAAATAAAATATTAACCAGCAAAACGAAAGACATAGATCGTATCACTTCTGATATTAAAATATTGGCTAACTCAATGTATGAAACAATGATTGAAAACAAAGGTGTTGGCTTGTCTGCTAATCAAGTTGGCTATCCATTATCTTTAATTGTTTTTTCCGACATTGATCACAAAAGAAAATATGTATTAATCAACCCAAAAGTAATAAGCCAATCAAAAACATTATGTGAGATGGAAGAGGCTTGTTTAAGCGTACCCGATACCTGAGGTAATGTAATTCGTCCTGAAAAAATATCAATTGAAGCTAAAAATCTTGATGGCAGAAAAATAAAATACAAATTCAAAGATATTTTAGCCAGAATTGTTCAGCATGAATTAGATCATCTTAATGGTATACTTTTCACTGAAAAGGCAAAGGCAACATATAAACAATCTAAATACAAAGAAAATGAAATTTAGTTTTTGAGGAAATTCTAATTTTTCGAAATTAGTTTTAAATGAATTAATTAAAAACAATTTAAAACCAGATTTAATTGTTACTTTTTCAGCTAAAGAATTTGGTAGAAAAAAATTGTTAAAATCAAATCCAGTCGAAGAACTAGCTAAAGAAAACAAAATCGAAGTTATCTATGCCGATGATATTAATGAACAATCTTTTATCGATAATTTAAAATCAAAAAAAATTGATGTTGGCATTGTTGCTTCGTTCGGAAAAATCATTCCTAAAAATGTTTTAAGAGTTTTTCCTTATGGTTTGATTAATATTCATCCATCATTACTACCACGGCATCGTGGGCCAACCCCAATTCAAACAGCAATCTTGGAAAACAATGTATCAACCGGTACTTCAATTTTCATTATTGATGAATTAATGGACCATGGACCAATTATTGGTCAAATTAGCACCCAAGTATCCTTAGATGATGATTTTAACACCTTAAAAGACAAGCTAGGCATTTTAGGAGCCAAGTTAATCATTAATTTATTACCTGAATATCTTAATAAAAAGATAGCTATTAAGCCTCAAGAAGAAGAATTGGCAACTTATACCAAAAAATTCCATTTCGAAAATTGCCATATCGATTGAAGCCAACCAACAATTACAGTATACAATTTTATTCGAGCTTTATCGTTTGAACCAGGAGTTTTTAGCTACTACGAAAAGAATTTTAAAAAAACCATAATCAAAATTACAAAAGCTGATTTCTTAACTGATCCTGTAATTCGTGAAAAATTAAATCAAAATTACAGTGTAATACAGGGCGGATCAATTGTTCGAGAACAAAAAAGATTTTTTGTTAAAACATTAGATGGTTTTATTGAGATTATCACTGTACAACCAGAAGGGAAAAAGCCAATGCCATTTCATAATTTCTACAATGGCAATAAAATAGATAAATTAATTTAATTAAAAACCCAGCCAATAACAGCTGGGTTTTTAAATTTTGTAGCCCTAAGGAGAATCGAACTCCTATTACCAGATTGAGAATCTGATGTCCT
>CAZCTX010000036.1:0-5715 GCA_964502205.1 uncultured Candidatus Saccharibacteria bacterium | reverse complement strand
TAATTATGATAATCCGACCAATTGGAATTATCTACTAATATATTATAATATAAAATAATAAAAGTCAAGTAAGTGCGATGCTTGCAATCTCAAAAGTATTATGATAATATTAATACAGTTTTTTACTATGTTTTATATTAGAAAGGAGTTGTCAGATGAATAAGAGAAATGTTGTTTTTATTACTGATTGTACAGATATTGCTGCAGCCGAAATAAGGGCCTCATTTTTGTCAAATTTAAGCATTCCACTAGAGGAAATAAATCTAGAGCCAATTGTTCCAGTTTCACCTTTTTCGATAATTAATGCAAATTTTGTGCTTAGATTGATGGCAGAGCAATACCCAGAAGGTTCTATATTCTCGGTTATTGTTAACCCCCTCAAAGAAAGAACCGAAAGAATTGCCGGAGTTACAAAACTTCGAAACCAATTCTTCTTTTCTACTAATACGGGAGCTGTAAGTTGGCTAATAAATGATTTCGGGTGTGATGACTTTATCGAAATCAAAGATCCTGGATTTATTCCATTTGGAGGCAAATATGTGCACGCACCGGCAGTTAGTAGATTTGTTTCTGGAAAATTGTTAAATGAAATTGGAAATCCTTTCCCTTCTGAAAAAATTAGAACAATTAATATTGCAGAAGGGATGATTGTACACATTGACAATTTTGGATTAATTAAATTTAACTCTATCCTACCAGAATCAAAGAATGGCGATATTTATGAAGTAACCTTGGGGCAACAAACTTTCAAAATGGTCTACAGCAACAGGATGATGAATAACGATGACGAAACCTGGGTAATTTATCCAGGAAGTTCAATGCGGTTAGCAGAAATTGGCCAAGTCCGTAGAAACGGATTATCAATTTTAAATCCAAAAATTGGCGACATCATCCGCTATAAGAAGTTGTGAAAAGCAACACAAAAAATCCCCATGACAAAAATATATTTTGTCATGGGGTGTTTTACAACGTCGGCAAAAGTACTACTGAAACATTATTGTTGTACTTTCTAAAAAGTTGGAAGCTCCTTTTTGTATTAACGCCAGTCAAATATATTCCTGGCACCTTGCAAACAACAAAAAGATTCCAAACAAAATGCAGTAGATCAATTAACTTTATATTATGGAAGTCTCTTTTATGGAAAGGCAATATTGAAATAAACTCGTCAAAGTTAATTTGCAAATTATCTTTACAAAACTCATAATCTATGCCATAAGGAATTGTTTCGCTACTTACTAAAAGCTTAGCTAATTTACATTTCCTGAAATAATCCTTGTAAATTTCCAAAGATTTATAAATTTGATCGTTGTTAAATCCTCTGTGAATTTTGGTTATTGTATCTTCCAACCAAATTGTTGATGTTATTCCGCTGTTATCAAATATCAAATTTAAAATATCAATATACTGTAATACGTAGCTCTTAATGGTTAAGTCAATAAGCGTAGAAAAGACTATATTCGGGATATAATCAAATTGAAATCGACCGATTAAATCGTTGACAGTGTTTTTTGACTTTAAATCCAAAAAAATTTTTGATAAATCAGTTTTGGTATCGTAAATCGGATTACTAATTAATGGATTTTTCCTTTGCGAACCAATCTTTAATTTATCAATAAACTCAAAAATATTATATTTATCTGGACATTCAAGTAATTTAGGAAGCCTACAATTTGCTAAATCAAAGTTAATTTTATTGAAATCTATTAGCAGCATAATATCACCGTTTAAAAAAAGATAATTTCATACATTGCTTAACCTTTTCAACTGTCTCTTTCGCGATTAACCTTGATTTAAGAGTGCCGTGTTCTAATAGCTGCCAAACTAAATTTGGCCTCGAAACATAATAATTTCTCCTTTCTCTTATTGGGGCAATAATGTTTTCAAGCTCAATAGCAAGACAAGTTTTGCATTCTTTGCATCCGATAGAAGCATTCAAACATGAGTCTTCGATCTCGATGCTTTTTTGAGGATTAAAAATCCCCCAGTATCTAAAAGCAAAACATTTTTCTGGGTGACCCTTATCTTTCCGATATATCCTCGTTGCATCAGTTATCAAGCTTATCGATTTAGCTAATATCTCCTCGTAGCTAGCAGAGAGCGGAATGTCGTTGTTTAAGCTTTTGCTCATTTTATGGATTCCATCTGTGCCAATTAAAATAGGGCAATTACTTAACAAATATTCCGGTTCTTTAAATAAAGCGCATTCGAAAGTGCTGTTAAAACTACGCACAATTTCCCTTGTCTGTTCTATATGTGGCAATTGATCTTGTCCAACAGGAATAAGGTCGGCGTTAAATGCCAAAATATCGGCCGCCTGAGACACGGGGTAACTTAAAAATCCCAAACTCATCTTTTTAACTCCATACATCGATGCCTCTGATTTAATTGTTGGGTTTCTTTCTACCCTTGCAACGCTAACTAAAAAAGTGAATAAAGTAAATAGCTCCATTAGTTCAGGAACCTGGGATTGAATTAGATAGGTGTTATCTACCTTTAATCCTGCCCCTAGATAGTCACAAGTTACATCAAAAATATTTTCCTTAATTTCACGGTAAGAGTTTAAACGATCCGTCAAAACTTGTAAGTCTGCCAAAAGAAAAAAACTATCGTATTCATCTTGAAGCTTAACTCTGTTCTGCAAGTTACCCACAAGATGACCGATATGTAATCTGCCAGTAGGACGATCTCCGGTCAAAATAATTTTTTTCATAATCCCTCCAAATATATTAAAAGTGAAAAGTACAAATATGCTATAATTATAGCATATTTGTACTTGGATGTCAAAATTTTAATTTGATTAAATCTATTCAAATTTGAGGTTTTTTAACGGCAATTTATATTTTTTAAAAATCTCCATGCCATTTTTATTTTCTTTACACTCCTCATTCAATGAAAGCAAGTTCATTATTTTTTTAAGTTCAACGGCTTGAGCGAATTCAATGCCTAAATATGGGTTAGTTCTTGGTCATGATATAATTTTGATATTGCATTTATCTTTTTTGAAAATGTCTATATCTCTTTCTTGATATCCGGTAGGCAATAAATACATTTTTCTTAATATTGACTTTGCAATCTCTGTATTATTAACGCTAAAAACTATTTCTTGGTCGTTGCGATATTTTAAATTATTATCCTTGCTAACTCTCTTGTATTGTATTCAAGTCTTGTCGTTAATGTTTTTAATTCTTATATAAGAATGTCTCGCGTATAAATCTTTAGTGGCGAAATCAAAAGTATAAATATGTTCCCTAAAGCTTTCAACAAACCGGATGTCTGTGGCTTTGATTTTCTTAATTATTTCGCTTCTATTAATATCAAAAAAGACCACTTCTTGTTTACTCACAAATCCTTCTTTATTTTTCTTAAAATTATTTTTTTCTCTAATAGCACCCGCTTCGTCACATAACGTGATTAATCTTTCTTCGAACAGGCCATCTTTATAAATTTTACTATCAATATTTTTAGCACCAATACTATTGAGTGATTTTAAATTGATTTTTTCCTTTGTATCATGGTCTAATCCTTTTAAAATAAACAATTTGGCTTTTTTATTGATTCTGCAAAAATATTTAGAGCTCTCAACAGGAATTGTAGTATCTTGATCTCCATGAAAAATATAATAATTAAGCTCATTGTTTGTTTGTTTTCTGGTTTTCTCAGTGTAATTCCCGTTAAAAAAATCATTTCATTTATTATTGGTAATCCCTCTATAGTTATTGAAATAACCTCTCTGAAGGAATTTCATAAAAAACTTATTAAAGCCGATGTGATCAATCGATTTATCTCTTGATAAATATTTGCCTATATCTTTTTTATTAACATATAGCATTGGAGAAAAAAGGAAAACCGAGTTAACTTTATAGTAATTTGGATTGCTTCGTGCAACATTAAGGGCTCCAAAGCTGTATCCAATTAAATTTAAAAAGTCAAAGTCCCATTTTAGCTCCTTGTTGTCGAAAGTTTTTGCCCCTCTTTTCTGATATATAAAATTTATGGCGTCTATGATGGTTTTTGAACAATTGTCTGGTAAAAATTCTCCACCGCTAAACCAACTGCCATAATAATGCACAACCGCTATCGCGGTTTTCTGAGCTATTTTATCTGAAAAAAAATTGTCTTTTAAGATTTGTGGTAATCCTGGGAAAAATAAATAAAAATTATTGACAATTAATCTTCCTTCGTGAACGTCTTCTTTGTTAAAATATATTTGAACCCCTAGCTGTTTATAAATAAATAATTCGACTTTCATATTTTTATTTTATTATTTTATTAAAAATATTTTTTCATTTAGGCCGTCGACCAAAACTCTTTTATGATCAATTTTGTCAAAATTGTATTTATTATAACAAATTAAACATGGAACATTTAACTCCCTCAAGATAACTGCAAAATGGGATAGAATGCCACCATTAGTCAATATAACACCCTTGACATTATATAATTTATGGATATAATTAATATTGACCTTATTTTTTATTAATACAATGCTATTTGGAATAATTTTATCATAATTGTTAGTAATGCAATGAACTTTTCCTGCGACTTGGCCATTATTAACAACTGTACATTCACTAAATAATTCTGCTTTTTTAATGAGCTTGTCTATATTGTGCTGTATTTTGAATTCTTGTTTCAGCGTTGTTATTGGTCGCACCTGAAATATAAATATTCTTTTGCCGTCATACCCTCATTCTATATCTAATGGTTTTCTATATTTTTTACTAATTTTTAACCCAATTTTATATAATTGTTTAATAAAATCCTCGTTTTCTTCTAAGTTTGAGCTTGAAACGACTTTTGTAATGGGGCGCTCTTTGCCAGAAACAATCGCATCTCCAAGGCCTTTTTTGTATTCGATTACCACCTCATTCTTATGGGTAACTGGATTCTTTGTAAACATAACGCCGGCTATTTTTATTTTAATAACTGGCTGAATTAAAATGCTCATTTTGATTTTATGAAGGTTAATTTTTGATTTTTTTGCATATTTGATGGCATGCTCCCTAAAAACGGAAAGATATGTCAAGGTCAATGCTTTTATTATTTTCTTGTCTTCGCTAATATTTAAAAACGAATCGTATTGACCTGCGAAGCTAAAAATTGGCAAATCTTCACAATTAGCAGAGCTTCTTATTATTAGTGGCTGTTTGCCAAAACTCTTTCTTATCTCTTCTAAAATAATAGGGACGTGTTCTTTTGGGATTTTGAAATTTCTTAGATTAAAGTCTTTGACACCTTTTATATTATTACTCTTAATTAACAAATCATAATAGCTGGATTCAATAATTAAAGCTTTGACGATATTGTACTTTTTGCAATGATATAGTCTGTATAAATTGTACGCTTTTGTGCCAATTTTATTTGGGCTACAATTATTAAATGTTTTAAAATATTTTTTAATATTTTTGTTCATGATATGTATTAATTCTATATGTATTAATATAACATAATTGTTTTTAAAAAACTACTCCGACTAAAATGTGTTTGAGTTTATACAGGAAAAAATAAAAAACCAGCTAAAAGAATTTAGCTGGTTTTTGATTATTCAGTGACTTCTTCTGTCTTTTCTTCTACGGCTTCTTCAGCCTTTACTTCCTCAACAATTTCTTCCTTAACCTCTGCTACTGGCTCAGGTTTTGGCTCTTCCTTAATTTCTACTAGTTCAGGCTTAGATTCTTCTTGCTTGGTTGATTCCTTTGTTTCAACCAATTCTTC
>CAZCTX010000035.1:0-6020 GCA_964502205.1 uncultured Candidatus Saccharibacteria bacterium | reverse complement strand
ATTAAGTTATTCTAATGTATATATATTATACCATATTTTATGAAGTTTGTAAAGAGATAAAAAATATAAAAAACTAGCCCCAAATAGGGCTAGTTTTTAATTAGGATATTCCGAAATATCTAAAAAGTAATAGAAAGTATTCGGCCCAAGGCCATATTTTTTTATCTCTTCTTTACTTAATTGTGGCTCTGCTATATCCATCGGTAACCCAAAATTAACACATTTTTTATCTTTATCTTTTTTATCAATAGGATAAATATATCTGGAAACATAAAAATAAACAGCCGGAGTACTATACTGAACAGCAACACTGCCATCTCTATTTTTGCTTTGAGCATAACCCAACAAAGCTTTCTCAATCTTTATAGCACCATTACATCAATTAACATTTGACGATTTTTTAACATTGCTATTTTGTAAAAAAGACACCACTCTGGGCAATTGAAAAAAAGATGTATTACTAGTTATAATTTGGTAATTGTATTGAGAAAAACCAAATATATAGCCCAATACATAATGAAAATAATACTCATGATTCGTAACAATAAATTCATCTACGCCTTTGCTATCTAATATTTTATAAGACCCTACTCCTGCCTTTGGGCCACCATCTCTAACTCCTGGAGGACAATAAGGCCAAGTCGCAGAACTATCACCACACGGACCAGAAGCACATTTCAAATCTAAATAGCCACTACATCAAGCAGGCTTGCTAGATGTATTTTTTGAACCAGAATACAAATGCTTAACAGGTATACTTATCAATTTGCCTTCTGAATTTTTCTGTAAGTATTTAGGAAAAGCAGATTGCGCCTTTTTATAAATTAGTAAGGATAAAATAATAAACAAAGCAGACAAAATGATAACAAATATTTTTTTGTTCTTCATATTCAAAATATAATATTTTAATTGATAATATTATACCCATTATTTTTAAAAAATGCAAATTAATTTGGCAAACTAAAATAATATTTAATTTGGTTTGGAGCTAAGTTAGTATCCGGCGTAAAAGAACCAAAATTACCATCATACACCCAATATCCGCAATAAGGTTCATATCTAACTCCATAATTCAAAATCAAAAACATTTCCGAAAGACTGTTCAAAATTCCATCTGGATTTGATTCACTTTTAACCAACTTATTTAAATCTTCCATAGTTAGTCCATCGGCATTATATATCGACAAATCTTTATACATTGGGTGAGCTAAAAATTTAATTACAATCTCCTTATGACCCTTTGTCATTGCCCCACTATAATTAAATAATCTTATTCTCCCGTTATTATTTAAATTCCCGCACGAGAAATCTCCGACAGTTCCGTTTGATACATACACATTTGGATGAGCACAAGTCCCCAATCCAACGCCTTCACTATATTCCCATGCCGTCAATAAAGTATGATTATAATGATCGGGATTGGTATTTATTCCAAATTTTCCCAGTCTATTTAAATCAAATTCTAACACCATCCTGTCGTTCTTCATTCCCCAAAAAACATTGGAAATATATTCATTTATTTTTTTAGGCATAGGATAAACATTATCCTCAACAATATTAGAATACTCAGAAAATATTTCATATTCTGAGCTTCAGGCTCTAACCCCAAAAAACACTTTACCGTCACCATATGGAATATCTTCTAAGTTAATACTTTTATTCCATTTCCCTTCAGTTAGACTTATATTACTGTCATAACATTTGCTTCCAACACTATCAGAGCCAGCGCCGATACAAATGGAATACGCAATATCCTCCTCGTTTTCCATTTTATCTCAACTTAAATTATAAATATAATTTTCCGAATTATAACTAACTGCTAAATTTTTAGGAACTTCTATTTTTTTAAATTCATTAGTATTAAAAAGATATTTAGTATTATCTTCATAAATCAACTCCGTACTATCTAAATAATTGCTAGAAGCTCCCTGAACCCCCTTGTAAAAACCTATCGTCAAATAGTCCCCTTCTTTAAACAATTCTTTAATATTATAATTTTTTTCATATTCAGCCCCTAAAACTCCCGTTACTTCTACCTTAACATGATTAACATTAGAATTATAATTATATGCTATAGAATTAGGCACATTATAATGGTCGCTAACATTGTTTGCGTCGCAAACAAATGGATCTCCGGACATTCCAATCGTATGAGGGAAAATTAAAGAAGAATCAAAGGAAGAACCAAACTTTGTATTAAGATCTCCCCCACAAACACCATATTTCATCAACACAACTTGACTATCGTTACCCGATACTTGTCAACCAGCATACCCAACATTATTATTATTTCTCTCGGAAGTTAAAGAGCTCATCTTACCATCTTCAGAATTTAAATAAAAGACCATCGCTCTTCAACGATCATCGTTTTCTTCTTCTACATTTCAAAATGGATATTTTTCTATATCAAATTCAATAAAAGCTCTCTCCTTCAAACTATTTAAATAATAGAAATTAAAATTTTTTAAAGCAAACCCTTTTCCTCAATTATTAGATTCGTCCACCACATCTTCCCTTGGCTCTTTTAGGCTCTGTGAATTTTGTGGATCTCCAATAGCTCTAATAATAAAATCTAATGAATTATTATCCGAGTCATAACCATTTCCCTTTAGTCTGTCTTGCCCGGCAATCATATCTTCGCTGGTAGAGCCCTCTTGCGCCTTTCTTTCAAAAGTATTGCCTACCGCTAAATTACTTAGACAACTCCCCTCGCACTCACCATCAACCCTATCAACCCCTCAACCAATCCTATCAACCTCCCTGTTATGTTCGTCACTTAAAATAATTACCTGATTATCAACAAGACTATAAGAAACGCTATTAAAAGTCGTATCTGTTAAAACATCGCCCGTATACTTACCCTCTTGTTTATTGGTAATTAGAAAATACCCCTTGCTCGGAATAATTTTATTTTCAAGATATTCTCCCGAAACCAAGCTACCACTGTCAGAAGATTTTTGTTTTATTTTTCAGCCAGTTAAATTAATGTCTTCCTCTAATGGATTATATAATTCTATAAATTCATCATCAGCATTTTGCCCGGAAACTCTAATCTCGCTAAAAACAATCCTCTTAATCTCACCCATTGCTATTTCAGGAACTGTGGTTGTTGTAGTAGTAGCAATTTCTTCGGGTACAGTTGTTGTAGTAGTTGAAACTGTTGTGGTAGTAGTGGCTACTTCTACACTGTTAAATTCACTACTATAAATACTGTTTTCTGCTTTTGGAGTTCCACAAACACCATTAATACAAGGAGCGCTGGATGTATATCAAGAAAAATCAGTTTTTCTCTCAGCTGTTCTCTTGCTTGCACTATCACCGGCAGGCCATTTTTTAACTGCAATAACGTTATCCAAAACATTACAATTTTTATCAAGCAACCTAAGCTCTTCATTATCATTACGAATCGCGCCAACAAAAATTAAATCTTTTTTGACATGTAAAACCGTGTTATCATCTGTTCTTTCAAGTAAAAACATTTCCGAAGGATTCAAGAACGTTCCCTCTGGAATCACTATTTTTATTGACTTATTACTGTTAATTATTTCTCACAAAGATATATCAACTTTTTCATTTGATATATTTTTCAGCTCTATCCACTCATCACTATAATTATTTAAAGATCCTGCCCAGGCAATTTCGTTAAAAATAACCTTCTTATCCTGACTTAGATTAGGATTTAAAACAAAATCGCATTTAGAAACCAAGGATACACCTCCACCAGAACTAACTCTTTTTGTGGTTGTAGTAGTTTGTTTTTTTGTCGTCGTAGTAGTCGCTTTCTTTGTGGTTGTGGTAGTTACTTTCTTTGTAGTTGTCGTCAACTTAACAATCGTCGAAGTTGTCGTTACGATATTTTTTTTCGTCGTAGTAGTTGGATTAAAGACTAATGAAGTAGTGGTATTGCTCAAACCGAATTTTGTTGTATTGGGTGGCTGAATAATAACATCGTCTGGATGTTGATTAAATAAACTGGCCAAATATTTTGCCGCCTGCTTAACATCGCCAATTAAATTTACAAAAAAACTTACACCATGCTTCTGCTCCATCATAGCATAAAATTGCGCATCATTTCTTTTTCTCTCCACATCTTTAAAAAACAAATCTATCAACCCTGCACCTTCTAAAACTGCTTTTTTAGAAAGCCTTGATCAATAATCTTCAAAAACTAATGGATCATCTATATCAACAGCTCTTAATGATATATTCGGCTTTCACTCATTGCCAAATTGTTTAGCTAACTTATATGTTGTTTTAGCTTCATAGTCTCAACCCAATCAATAATATTTTGATATATTATTTTTAATTTCTACGGAGTTTTTAAGATAAATTTCTGGCTTGTTATAATCAATAGAAGCCACAGTGTCTTCGCTATAGAAATTATTATTTGTATATAAAGCCACATTATAAAAATAATCTTCAACGCTACTCCTTTTTATTATTTGATATGCTTTAAACTTCTCATATAAATTTTTGAAATCATCTACATTCTTGGCTGAACTCCTCACCTCGTAGCTACTTCGATCGTTTTGTGTCATATGAGCATCCGCTCTAGTATGAGGAACCGAAGTTAAGTCTTGCAACAAGTGCAATACATGTCCCAATGCATAAAAAGCATCCTTCTTGTTACCTTTTAAATATTCATAAATCGCCCTGTTGTATGTCTGGTTGGCATTGGATTCCAAATATGATCTACTCATTATTTTTAAAGAAGCAAGAAAGGCAACATCATAAGATGATTGCCTCGATTGGTCATTAACTCAAATTTTAGAAGTCACTTCCGGAATCAAACCCTCTATTCCGCCCATTTTTCAAGTTCTGTTATAGACAGGGTCATAAAAATGATTAACACATCTCATACCTTTATCCTCGTCCATACTCCCTTTCTTAATTCAATATTTCTCACTTTGCAATATTTTATTTAAACCTTTCAGGTTATACAATTCAACCGTTATATCAGTCAAGTTGGGGTGTGTAGTTTGAGAATCATACGCTAAAGCAAAGTTAAACAACGCAAAAGAAGCAACAACACATAAAAATGTATTGAAAATTTTATTTTTTCACATAATACTTAAAATTAATTAATTTTAAAAAGACGATATTTTCCAAATATTGGAAATGGGATTATTTGGTGGTAACAAATTGTTTGGAAGAATAAAGGTTATTTTTTCCACCGACACATTGTCTTTTGAAAAAAGCTCTAAATTAACATAATCATCTGTAATTTTTTCTCAAGAAGCAGTTTCTAACCTTGTCAAATCCTCCATCATAAGATCTCATTTCCCCGAATCGTCTATTTCGTTTAAAGCCTTTGCGTATTCTTTCTGTTTTTCTAAAACAAAATATCTAGAAGCCAATTCTATGTCCTTTCTTTTCAAGGCCTCTAAAAACATAGAATAAGTTTCTTCTGGAGTTTTCCCGCCATAAGTATCATCAATATATTTTTGCTCCTGTTGCTCAATTCTTTTTTGAATAATTTTCATACGCACGCTCGTAATTATGCTATCTCAAAAATATTTATTAAATATTAAAGAGACCAAAAAAAGCCCTACAGCCAATAAAACAATAATTCTTAATCATCGTTTTATTTTTCTATTTACCAAATGTTGATTATCCGACATAACATTTATTTAATATATTTTATTAATATTGCAAGAGTTTTCTTTTAAAAAATTAAAAAGATTCGACCAAAACTCCATAAAAGAAAAACATTCGTAGTTAAAAAACTACGAATGTTTTTGTTATTGCATTAAAAAAGTATTGATTAAATTATCCCTCACTAAACCGAAACAAAACATAATAGTAAAGTAAAAAACCTTTAATACAATTAATTATAAACAAGTTTTTTCTATTTGTCAATAGTAGTGTCGTTTAGTAATTTTTTCATACTTTTTAAAATACAAAAAAGATTATAATAGACTTTTTACTAAAAGTTAATAGTCCAGAATTATTTGAAATTTCCTTCTTGAATATTCTTCAGTAACAATCTTAAATAAAACAAAGCTTCAACTTTCATTTTT
>CAZCTX010000034.1:0-6035 GCA_964502205.1 uncultured Candidatus Saccharibacteria bacterium | reverse complement strand
TACCAATAATGAAAATAATATCATGGAATGTTAATGGTATACGTTCAATATTTTCAAAAAATGAATTTTCAAATGTTTTAAAACAAAAATCTGATTTTTATTGTTTCCAAGAATTAAAAGCTCAAGAAGAGGATATTCCTCGGGAAATATTTAATATTAAGAATTATAAATTCTATTCTAATTGTGGTAACAAAAAAGGTCATAGCGGAGTTGGAATTTTAACCAACCAAAAACCAATAAAAATTGAAACAAAAATTGGATTCAAACAATTTGATAACGAAGGCCGTTTTCTATTACTAGAATTTAAAAAATTCATATTAATTAATTTCTATGTCATTAATGGTGGTAGGGCCAAAGAAAACCTTGATTACAAATTAAAATTTTATGAATATTTATTAAAAAAATACTTACCAAAACTAAAAAACAAAAATATTATCTTAGTTGGTGACTTTAATATTGCTCATCAAGAAATTGATCTTGCTAGGCCAAAACAAAATCAAAACAGTATTATGTTTACCAAAAAAGAAAGGATGCAATTAGATAATTTATTAAAATTAAATTTCATTGATAGTTTCAGATATTTTAATAAAGAAGGGAATAATTATTCTTGATGGCCATACTTTGCTGACGCTCGGAATAGAAATCTTGGTTGACGTATTGATTATTGCTTTGTATCCAAGCCTCTAATCCCAAAATTAGAAAAAGCATTCATTTTACCAAAACAATTAGGATCAGACCATTGCCCAGTTGGTATATCAATAAATATTTAATTATGCTTAGTGATTTAGAATATATCTTAAAAGATAAATACAAAAACAAAATTAATGATAAAAACATTAAATCATTTGTTAATGATTTAGTTTTAATATCAAAGAACTACCCGCGGGATTACATTATTGGGTATGTTGATTTTTTAAATTGCAAAATTGATTTAAGTAAAAAACCATTAATTCCAAGAGTAGAAACAGAATACTGATTAAATAATTCGTTTCCAATAATCAAAAATCATTTTAAAAACAATAAGCAAATACAAGTTTTAGATATTTTCTCCGGTTCAGGCTGTATTGGTATTGCCATTGCAAAAAACATTAAAAAAACAATAGTTAGCTTTAGCGATATTGACGAAGAAAATATAAAACAAATAAAAATCAATTTAAAATTAAATAATATTAAAAATTTCAAAAAAGTCATAAAATCTGACATTTTTACCAAAATCTCATCAAAATATGACCTAATCCTTGCAAATCCACCTTATGTACCCCATTCAGACGCGATAAAAGCCCCATCTGAGCCCCTAAAAGCTATAAAAGCAGGGAAAGATGGGTTAGATATTATCAAGCCTTTTTTAAGCCAAATTAATCAATTTTTATCAAAAAATGGTATTTTAATTATGGAATTCCACCCTAATCAAGTTAAAATTTTAAAAACCCTGCTCAAGGAGCAAGGCTTTAATAAATTTGATTTCTTTAAAGATCAATACAATCGATATCGATATGTTATTGTCTATAAATTACAATAATTTGAAATCATTGATAATTAAACTAAAATGATAGCCTAGGTATTCAGCTGATATTCTGCAATAATTCATACGGGAAGTGAAAATTTCAAAATATTCCATAACCGGACAAACATTAGTATCAATTTTTAATTTCAAAGTAATTGTTTTTTTCTGAGAGTTAACAGTTAATTTATTCTCAATTGTTGAATAATTAACTCTATCATGAATATCTTCTTGAATTTTTTTAAGATCAGTTTCTAAAACTCTTTCTCGACGTACATCTGATTTATCAGCAATAACAGTAATAGCTGCAACTGGATGAACTAATTTCATATCTTCTTTATCATGATTTGCAATTGCTTGCATAATAATTGTTAGATCTTTGATATCAATTTTTTCTCTTAAGATATCAAATAAAAGCATACTACCAAAGTAATGGTGATAAGTTCTTGAAAGGAAATTGCCAATATCATGAGTGTATGAAGCTGATAACACCAAATCTTGGTTTTTGGCATTAAGGCCAATGCCTTTAGCAATATCTAGTGCTCTTAATGATACAAACTCAGCATGCTTGAGCCCATGCTCAGTCAAAGACATTTCTTTAGTAATGAAATATGAATTTCTTAATCAGGCGCTAATAATATCATTGCTCTTGATTTGCTCAAAAATCGGATAAATATTTTCTTGTTTCATAACTTGATTTTTAATAGAATTTAATATATAATTAATATAACAAATAAATAAAAATAAAACAACAACATGAACTCAAAATTTTATCAGATTTTGATAATCATCATTTTCACCTATGTCTGCGCTGTTACTATTTATACCACTTGAGGATTATTCCAAATCCAATTAAATAAAAAATCATCTGAATGATTTTATTATACATACAATGACAAAATCTATAAATTAAAAGTCGCTGATAATGAAGTTGCTTATGCCAGAGGCCTATCTGGTATCAAGGAAAGGCCAACTGATTTTGACGGCATGATTTTCATCTTCAAAGACAAAAGAATAATGTCATTCTGAAACCAAGGACTATTCCTTGATTTAGATGTATTATGATTAGAAGACTTCAAATTAATCGGATCAGATGCTTTACCAGCATTTTCTCAATCAGGTTTAAAAATCATTGCCCCAGAAAAACCTGTTAATTATGCTATAGAATTATTTAAATAAACTACCATGAATAAAAAATTCATATTCTCGGGAATAAAACCAACCGGAGATTTACATATTGGGCACTATATCGGTGCTGTAAAAAATTGGTTAAAATTGCAAGATGAATACAATTGTTTGTTTTCAATTGTTGATCTTCATGCGATTACAATTCCCGAAGCAGTAAAAGGAAAAACTCAAAAAAACATATACAATTTATTAGCTTTATTCTTAGCTTTTGGATTAGATACCTCAAAATCAAAAATCATGCTTCAATCAGACAATCCTGATCATCCTTATCTCGCTTGGGTTCTTAATTGTTTTACTCCTTTCGGTTTAGCCAAAAGAATGACTCAATTCAAAGAAAAAAGTGATGAACTAAAAGAAAGCGTTTCTTGTGGACTTTTCTCTTATCCAATCCTTCAAGCCGCTGATATTTTGCTTTATGACGCTGAATTAGTGCCAGTTGGTGAAGACCAAAAGCAACACATTGAAATTGCAAAAGATATTGCTCAACGCTTTAATAAAATATATGAGCCAACTTTTAAATTACCTGAACCTTTAATTCAAAAAGAAGGAGCAAGGATTAAAGACCTGTACAATGTTAATAAAAAAATGAGTAAGAGTGATAAAGTTGATAAAGGTATAATCTTTATCTTAGATACAAAAGACGATGTATATAAAAAAATATTAAAAGCACCAACTGATTCTAAAAATTCAGTTAAATATTCTGTTTCTCAGCCAGAAATTTCTAATTTAATAGATATCTATACCGGAATATCAGGAATTTCAATAAAAGAAATTGAACAAAAATATATTGGGTTAGACTACAAGAAATTCAAAGAAGATTTAGCTGATATTGTTTGGAATTTCTTAGAAGACATTCAATCAAAATACAATAAATATATTAACGACAAACCTTATTTAAACACAATTTTAGAAGAAGGTTTAAATTATTCTTTATCAATAACCCAACCTAAAATCAAGCAAGTTAGAAAGGTATTAGGTATATTAAGATAATTAATTTTTCTTAAAAGCAATTGTATTCATGGAATCATGAAATACCAATAGTTTCCTTGACTTTTTCTTAAAAATTTCATATATTATACTTAAATATTAAACTACAACCCATGGAAAACCAACAAATAAATCCAAATCCAATACCAGCAATGCCAACAAGCCAACCAATAAAAAAAAGAATTCTTCTTGTTGAAGATGAAGCTTTTTTAAGTAGTCTTCTTGAATTAAAATTAGAACAAGAAGGTTTTGAAGTTGAAAAGGCAATGGATGGGGAAGAGGCATTCAACATGCTTGATACTGCTAAGCCAGATTTAATTTTATTAGATCTAATTCTTCCTAAAAGAAATGGTTTTGAATTTTTAGAAATGCTACGTAACGATCCAAGATTTAATAAAGTACCAGTTATTATTACTTCTAACTTAGGGCAGGATACCGATGTAGAACGTGGTAAAACTTTTGGAGTAATAGAATATATTATTAAAAACAAATTAACAATTGAAGAATTAGTTAATAAGGTCAGTGCTGAAGTTAAAAAAATATCATAAAAAAAATATATGAAATTATTAAAAATATATCTAAACAATATTTACGAAATTTTTATGTCCAATTGAAAGCAATTTCTTTTAATTGGAATTGTCTATTTATTGATTTTTGCTGCTTTTTCTCCGACTTTCGAGCCAATAAATGACCAATTAAATACAAAATTAAATTTAATGGATAATATAAAAGTAAGCCAAGAATTAATAAAATGGTTAGCCCTTGGGCTTATGGCGATTTTCTTAATAACAACCTGAATTGTTTCTGTTCATAATTATTTTATCTTTGTTTTATCAAAAATTTTAGATAAAAAAGATTTTAATTGATTGAATGCATTAAAAAGTAATTTAAAATATTTTTGAAAAATATTACTATTCAGTTTGATTGAATTACTTGCAATTACATTTGGTATTGTATTTTTATTACTCCCTGGCATATATTCAATTTTTGTTTTTCATTTTGCTCTACCAATTATGGCAAATGAAAATTTATCAATTTGAGAATCAATTAAAAAAGGAAATAAAATTTTTAAACAAAACCTTTGAAAAAATGTTTCATTAATTCTTTTGTTAAAAGTTTTACTATTAGTCGCAATGTTTTTTGGTTCATTCGTCAAAATCAATGGCCTAGTTGTTTTAGCTGATTGATTTATAACCTCAGCTTTAATTTATTTAATAATATATAGCCCAATAAAACAAACAAAAGAAATAAAAGATCAAAATGAATAGTTTAAATCTTGTTTTAACATTGTCAATTTTCTTTATTGTCAATTTTTTTCTGACATTAGGTATTCTATTTTATTTTAAAAATTCTTTTTCAAAAAACAATGTTGATGATAAGCAAAACGAAAAATTATTAGATTTAGAAAGACATTTAACTGATTTAATGATTAATCAGTTAAATAATGTCAATACATCCGTCACAACAACTACCAGAAATATTAATGATCAAATTCAGAATTTTACTCGTGAAACAGTAAAAGTTCAAGAATTTTTAAAACAAACTAATTCTAAAATGGAAGATATTTCAAGCTTCCAGGATATTTTTAAAACTCCTAAATTAAGAGGGGAATGAGGCGAAGGCCAATTGTATCATCTGTTATCAGAATATTATCCAAAAGAACTATACCAAGAACAATACTTATTCAGTAATGGCGAAAGAGCTGACGCAATTTTCAAGCTACCAGATAATAAAATATTATCTATTGATTCTAAGTTTCCATTAGAAAATTTTAAAAAATATATGGAAACGCAAAATGAAAAAGAAAGAAATGAATACAAAAAAGTATTTATTGGTGATGTAAAAACATTAGTTGACCAAATTGCTAGCAAATATATTTTGCCTTCGGAAAATACCGTTGATTATGCATTAATGTATATTCCCGCCGAAGCCATATATTATGAGATTATAAATCATCTTGATAGAGATTTTGGTATTATGAAGTATGCCTGGAGTAATAAGATTATCATTACCTCTCCTAATACTCTATTCCTTACTTTAAGGATTATTGAACATTGATATCAAGATACAAAATTATCTGAAGAAACTCATAATATTATTAAGAGATTGAACCTAATAATCAAAGATGCTAAAACATTAGATGATAGTTTTAGAAAATTAGGAAAACATTTGTCTGATACCAATTCAGCTTTTGAAAATTCTCAAAAAAGATTAGAGCTTATGAATAAAAAAGCAACTAAACTAGTTGACTTCAATGATAAAATTGAAGAAGATTCTAAATTATTAAATATTAATGAAGAATAATTTATGAAAAAATCCTTCACCCTAGTAGAATTAATGATAGTAATAGCAATCCTTG
>CAZCTX010000033.1:0-6164 GCA_964502205.1 uncultured Candidatus Saccharibacteria bacterium | reverse complement strand
TTAAACTTAATATCTTTCCACAATTAAGATGAAGAGAGGTTGTGCCGGTTATTAACTAAAATCAGCCCCTTGCAAAAACTTAATAAATATGTTAATATATATCAAATTAAATAATTTAAACAAAGAACATGAAAGCTATTATAAAAACAGGCGGAAAACAATACATTGTTGGGGAAGGTGACGTTTTAAAAATCGAAAAAATCAAAGATGTTAATGAAAATGACGAAATTACATTTGATCAAGTTTTATTAACCTTTAATAATGACGATGTAAAAGTTGGGGATCCAATTGTAAAAAATGCTACTGTCAAAGGGTTGGTTACTGAAATTAAAAAAGACAGAAAAGTAACAATCCACAAATACAAAAACAAAACACGCTATAGAAAGGCAATCGGACATCGCCAAATCAAAGCTAAAGTAAAAATTACTTCAATTGCTTAACAAAAACGGCCAATTTCGGCCGTTTTTTAATTGTTTATATACTGTTAATAAACATGTAATAATTTTCTTTGACAAAAATTTAAAAAATTGCTAAAATTAACTTATTAAATTATAAAAAAACAATATGAAAGAATTATTAAGTAATAAAGTTACTTGGATTGATTTAACATCTCCAACTAACGAGGAATTAGAAGCTTTAGAAAAAGAGCTTAAAATTCCAGAAGCAATTCTTAATCAAATTCGCATTCCATCAAATCGTAATAAAATGGAATTTTATCATGATTTCTTTTATGCTGTTTTGTATTTTCCAATATGAAATGAGGAAACCAAAACATCAAAACCAGTTGAATTAGATATCATTGTTTTTAAGAACTACATTATTACCATAAAATATTCAGATTTACTAACGCCATTGAACGAATTTATCGAAACTTGTGAAATCTGCAACAAAGAAGAAAGAGAGAAATTTATTGGTAGAACAACTTACGAAACATTCTATCACATTGTTCAATCGTTACTTGAATTTTCACGTCGCCAATTGAAACACATTGAAGAAAAAATATTAATTATTGAAGAAGAAGTATTTAATATGAATACTTCAAAAGACAATCAAAAATTAATATATTGTACATTAAGCATAAAAAGAGATTTATTGGGTTTCCGCAGAATATTCCTAACTTTGCAAAATTCCTTAATCGGTATTGACTACAAAGGAGAGCAATTTTGAGGCGATGTTGCTAAGCCATATTTATTAGATTTAATCAATGATAGTAATAAAGTTTGAAACCATATTGAGCATCATTATGATTTATTACAATCACTCGAGGAAACGCTTTATACGTTAATCAATAACAATATTAATGCTTTAACAAAGATTTATACGATTATTTCATTTATTGCCTGACCAACACTATTAATTATTAGCTGATATCAAACAAATACCCAGTCACTTCCATTTGTTGGTCGCCATTTTGATTCATATATTGTTTTTGGTATTGCCTTAATCCCATCAACAATAATTTACTGATTCTTAAGAAAAAATAAATTAATTTAATATGCAACCATTAAAAATATATAATTCCTGATCTGGAAATGTCGAAGAGTTCAAGCCCGTTAACAAGCCATTTCTTGTTGGACTATACACTTGTGGACCAACAGTTTATTCCTTTACCCATCTTGGTCATCTTCGAACATACATCTTCGAAGATGTTCTTAAAAAATTATTAGTTCAAAATGGTTTCTTAGTTGAGCATGTCATGAATACTACTGATGTTGGTCATTTAACTTCTGATTCTGATACGGGTGAAGATAAAATGGAAAAACAAGCTAAAAAAGAAAACAAAAATATTTATCAAATTGCTCGTTTTTACACCAAAGACTTTCTTTGGAATTTAAAAAAAACTAATATTAACCAACCAAATATATTAGCTCCGGCATCTAAATATATCAAAGAACAGATAAATATAATAAAAGCTCTTGAGCAAAAAGGCTATACCTATAAAACTTCTGATGGTATATATTTTGATACTTCAAAAGTTCAAGAATACAAAACAATTTTCAATCAAAACAAAGAAAATTTAAAAACTGATGAGCGCATTGAAAATGTTTCTGAAAAAAGAAACCCAACTGATTTCGCTTTATGAAAGTTTTCTCCTGCTAATGAAAAAAGGCAAATGGAGTGAAAATCTCCATGAGGAGTTGGTTTTCCTGGCTGACATACCGAATGTGTCGCCATGTCTACTAAATATCTTGGCAATCAATTTGATATCCATTGTGGTGGTGTTGACCATATTCCAGTCCATCATCCTAACGAAATAGCTCAATCAATTGCGCTCACTGGCAAAGTTCCAGCAAAATATTGAGTTCATTGTGGTTTTATCTTACTCAATGCCGAAAAAATGTCAAAATCAACAAATAACTATAAAAGACTTGTTGATTTAATTGATCAAAATATTAATCCATTGGCTTATCGTCTTTTCATTTTAAATACACATTATCGTAAGACAGCTGATTTTACCTCTGAAGCAATAAATGCCTCAAATAATGCATTAAATAATCTTTACGCTTTTTCAGAAAAAATTCAAGCTTTAAAATTATTAAAATTAATGCGAAAAATTAAGTTCTCAAATTTAAAACAAAGCGATATCTTGCTTAATAATTTTTATCATGATTTCATTAATGCTCTAAATGATGACCTTAATACCCCAAAAGCAATGGAAATTATTTGAAACATGATAACTGAAATAAACAAAAATCTTTATTCATTTAATCCCAGTTCAGTTTTAAATATTTTAAACAAAATGGACAAAATTCTATCTCTTGACATTGTAAAGCATAAAGTTAGCAAAGTTCCAATAAAAATAAAACTCTTAGCTAAAAAAAGATTTAATTTGAAAAAACAAAAGAAATTCGAATTATCTGATAAAATCAGAGACCAGATTACATCCCTTGGATTTAAGATTAATGATTACCAAACTTTTTATACCATCAGTAAAATTTAAATACATATACAATGGCCGATAACTACTACAAAAACAAAAAACAAGATACTGACTATACCAATCTATTCAAAACACTAGAAAGCGAAGGGAAATTACCTCCTCAAAATATTGAATTAGAAGAAACATTATTAGGCACACTTATTCTTGATAAGAATGCTATTACCAGAGTAGCTGATATTTTGCTTGCCGAAGATTTTTATCGTCATGAAAATAGATCAATCTATTCTACAATTGTTGAATCCTTTGAAAAAGGAAAGCCAATTGATGTTATGACCATTACCAACAGATTAAAAGAAAAAGAACTGCTTAATGAAATAGGTGGCGCCAGCTATTTAGCAACTCTTGTAAACAAAGCTCCCGCTAGTTACAACTGCGAAGAATACGCCCACATCATTCATCGTAAAAGAATATTACGCGATTTAATTGCTGCTTCTTATGAAATCGGCCGTCTTGGTTTAAATGAAAATGATGATGTTGATATTGTTTTAGATCAAGCTGAACAATTAATTTTTCAAATTGCAAAAAAGAAAATTGAAAAAAACTTTGTTGATATTAAGTCCGGCCTAGTCGATGCTTTTGAAAGAATTGATAATTTACAAAAAAATGGTGGTAGATTAAGAGGTATTACAACTGGTTTCAAACAATTAGATAATATCCTAAGTGGTTTACAAAAGTCCGACATGATAGTTATTGGTGCCAGACCTTCCATTGGTAAATCATCTTTCGCTTTAGATATTGCTAGACATACTGCTTTGAACGGCAACAAAGTCGCTATTTTCAGTTTGGAAATGTCTGCTGACCAACTAGTTGATCGTTTTATCGCTGCTGAAGCCAATGTTGATTTATGAAAGATTCGTACTGGCTATTTGTCTTCTCAAGGTGAATTCAACGATTATACATTGCTTCACGATGCTTTAGCCAGACTGTCGGAAACAAAAATATTTATTGATGATACTCCCGGATTAACTGCATTACAAATCAGAACTAAATCAAGAAGACTGATGGCTGAACATGGATTAGATTTAATAATCATCGATTACTTGCAATTAATTGGCACAACCTCTAATTACATGAATCCAGTTCAACAATATACCGAAATATCAAAAGCAATGAAAATCATTGCTCGTGAATTAAATGTACCAGTAATTGCTTTATCTCAGTTATCTCGTAGCGTTGAGCAAAGAATTCCTCCTGTACCTAAATTATCTGATCTTAGAGAAACAGGTTGTTTAGCTGGAGATAGTTTAATTATGAAAGCTGATACCGGAGAATTAATTCCAATTAAAGATTTAGTAAATTCAAAACAAAAAATATCAGTGAAATCTTTGGATCATGATTGATCACTTACCACCAAACAAGTAAGCAAAGCTTTTTCAAGTGGCAAAAAAATGGTATATGAATTAAAACTTAGAAGTGGCAATAAAATAAAAGCATCGGCTAATCATCCTTTTTGAAAGGTAAGTGGTTGAACAAGATTAGACGAACTAAAAACTGGTGATTTTATCGCAACACCAAGGGAATTAAAAATATCAAACCCTAAAAATGAAATGAGCAAAGACGAAATTATTCTTTTAGCTCATTTACTTGGAGATGGTTGTATTCTGCCGAGACAACCATATCATTATACCAGCGCTGATCCAAAAAATATTGAAATAGTAGCTAAAACCGCCAAAAAATTATTTGGAATTAATTCCAAAATAGTTAAGCAAAAAAATTGATGGCATGTATATCTAACCAGTCCTCAACATTTAACTCATAACACTGTTCATCCTATTACGGCCTGATTCAATAATTTAAATATTGAAAGGGTTCATTCTTATGACAAAAAACTTCCTTCTAAAATTTTTAGCTTAGATGACAAGAACGTTGCTTTATTCTTAAAACATCTTTGAGCTACAGATGGAAATATCAGCTACAAAAAAACTAGCAAACAACATCGGGAACCAGCCATATTTTATAGTTCAACTAGCTATGATTTAGCCTGGGGCGTTAAACATTTGCTTTTGCGATTAGGTATTAAAAGCACAATCAACGAAAAAAAGAAAGGCGGTTATAGAATTTGCTACACTGTTACAATTTACGGTAGCGAAAATCATTTAAAATTTTTAAAACAAATTGGTTGTTTCGGAAAAAGAGGCGAAATAGTCAATGATTTAATAAAACATTGCAAAAAAGTTGTTGCCAATCCAAATATTGACCTCTGGCCAAAAGAAACTTGAAAATTAATGATAGAACCAGTTTTAATATCCAAGAATATTGAGTGAAAGGAATTCAAAAAATTAATTGATACCAAAAGAAGCAAGGAAGGGCAATTTAAAATTGGTATTAGCAAAGCAATGATAACAAAAATTGCCAAAGCTTTAAAATCTCCGTCTATTAATAATATGGTTAATTCAAATATTTTTTGAGATCGAGTTGTTTCAATAAAAAAACTAAAAGTAGAAGAAGTATTTGATATTACTGTGCCCGAATTACACAACTTTGTTGCTAATGATATTATTCTTGAAAATTCGATCGAGCAAGATTCGGACGTCGTTATGTTGCTCTACAGGGAGGATAGATACAAGAAAACAACTGAAAACACCAATGTTGCTGAAGTTATCATTGCCAAGCATCGTAACGGTGCCACTGGTAGTGTTAAACTATATTTCGAAGACAAATGCGCTAGTTTCCGTAACTTAGAAACAACAAGTATATCAAATGACTTTAATTCACCGGATGAAAATCTTGATTATAGTTCATTTGTTCCTCCTGAAATCCCAGAAAAAACAACTACTGAAAGTGAATACGGACCAACACCGGAAGAACTAGATGAAGAGGAGTTAGAGTTTACTGATAATTAAAATTTTAATAAATAAACATGAAAAAAATACTTTTGTTTGTTTTTTCTCTTGTTGCTTGTTTTTCAGTATCTTTTTTTGGGTCTCAAGTAACTATGCCCGCCATTGGTAATTGATATCAAACTATTAACAAGCCATTTTTCAATCCGCCAAATTGAATATTTGCTCCGGTATGAACATTATTGTTTTTCTTAATGGCAGTCTCTCTTTATCTTATCTTAATTAATCCTAAAAAAAGCAAGAAAGCTATTATTCTTTTTGCCTCTCAACTAGTTTTTAATTTTTTATGATCTTTTTCATTTTTTTACCTTGAGAGCCCACTCTTAGCTTTTATTGTTATTATAATATTAATAGCATTAGTATTTCTTACCTATAAAGAATTC
>CAZCTX010000032.1:0-6594 GCA_964502205.1 uncultured Candidatus Saccharibacteria bacterium | reverse complement strand
AAAAAATTAATTAATATCTTCTTGATAAATTATCTTCCTAATGATAATGGTATTTTTATTCAATTGATTTTTAGCATTAATTTTAACTTCATTAACCCCAGGATCTAATACCATCATATATTCAAAATATCCATACTTATCAAATAATATCGGTTGGCTGTTTATAGTTAAGAATTTAGTCCTTAAAACTCTTCCCTTAATATTTATAGCAGTATTTGTATATGAAGTTTCTTCCCTTGGTGTTATCATTTCAATTCCTGGTGGCAGTAACATCAAAGAAGCTTGACGTACTACAAAAACAAAAGCCAAAACAACAAAAAACACAACTAATATTTTCCCTAAATCAAAACCTTTACTTTTGTTTTTCCTAACCTTCTCATTACCACCAACCTTCCCAACGTTAAACTTATCCGATCTATTTTCATAAAAATATTTATCAAAATTACCTAACACTTCATCTTTATCTAATTCAACATATTGACAATATTTAGAAATTATCCCTCGGATATATATCTTTGGAGGTAATTTTTCAAATCTTTCATTTTCTAAATTATCTAATATTGTTTTTTTAATTTTCGTCAAACTCTCTAATTTTTCCAAACTAATACCTTTCTCTTCTCTTTTTTTCCTAAGAAAATCTCCAAAACTAAATACATTTTTTTTATTATCTTGATTTATCATATTAATATTTTAATTTATTTCTTCTTCTGGCAATTCAACTGGATTCTCACTTTGTACAAAAACCTCTCTTGGTTTTGATCCATTTGCTGGACCAATAATTCCTCTCTCTTCCATTAAATCAATAATCTTAGCAGCTCTACCATAGCCTAAACCTAATCTTCTTTGTAATAAAGAAGTAGAAGCTTTTTGGTATTGCTTTACTAATTCAACTGCTTCTCCATATTTTTCATCTTCATCTTCGGCAAATCTACCAAAATCAATCATACCTCCTCCGGAAGAACTTACTTCTCCGTTCTCTGTTCCAACCCCCTTATTAACTTCAAAATTAATAGCTTCAATTATTGCAACATCTTGATCTTTTATAAAATCAACAACTGCTTTGATTTCAGCATCTGATATAAACGATCCCTGTAATCTTCTCGGTCTTCCGTTATCAGGAGTTATAAACATCAAATCTCCATTACCCAATAACTTTTCCGCTCCACCAGTATCTAAAACAGTACGTGAATCAATTTGGGACGCAACCTGAAAAGAAATACGTGAAGTAATATTAGCCTTAATTAATCCTGTAATAACTTCCACTGAAGGTCTTTGAGTTGAAATTACCAAATGAATTCCAACCGCACGAGCTAATTGTGCAATACGCACAATTGCTGCTTCTAAATCACGACCATAGCACATCATCAAGTCCGCCAATTCATCAACAACAATAACAATATATGGCATAATTTCTTTACCATCTTTTCTCATAACCTTGTTATACCCCTTAATA
The DNA here is from genome assembly GCA_964502205.1 of uncultured Candidatus Saccharibacteria bacterium. GTDB lineage: Bacteria > Patescibacteriota > Minisyncoccia > UBA6257 > JAKLIH01 > JAKLIH01. Next base: position 5,141 of record CAZCTX010000032.1, on the reverse strand, counting down.
TCAAATACTTTCTTTGCTTGTAATTCCTCTAATCTTGCTTCCATAGTTGAAATTGCTCATCTTAAAGCTGGTAATGCTTTTTTATTATCCGTAATAACCGGAGTAATTAAATGTGGGATACCTTCATAATGAGATAATTCAACTCTCTTCGGATCAATCATGATAAATTTCAATTGATCAGGTGAATTACGATATAGTAAAGACATAATAAACGAATGAAGTCCAACCGATTTACCCGTACCAGTAGCACCAGCTACTAACATATGAGGCATCTTAGCTAAATTAGCATAGATTGGTTCATTCGCAACATTACGTCCAACTGGAAACAGTAAACACTCTTCTGATTTTTGAAAATCTTCGGTTGATAACAAATTACGCAATCTTACTGTTGCTACTGCTTTATTTGGAACTTCAATTCCAACCAAAGATTTACCTGGTATTGGTGCTTCAATTCTAATTGGATGAGCTGCCAAAGCCAAAGCCAAATCATTATGTAGTCCAGTAATTTTAGATAATTTTGTTCCCTCGGCTGGCTTTAATGTATATTGGGTTACTGTTGGCCCGATACAAACATCACACATCTCAACATTGACTCCAAAATTCTCTAAAGTCCTTTGAATAATATTTGCATTTGCTCTTACATCTCCAACTGTTGGTTTACCAGTTTGATTCTCTAATAAATCCAAAGGCGGCAATTTGTAATTCTCAATCTTTCTTTTATTTAATAATTCAACTTCTTTAGCTTTTTCTTGTTCTCCATTTAAAATATTAACTTCCGCTCTTTCCACTGGTTTCTTAACCTTTTCTTCAACATTTTCTTTTCTTAAATCAATCTTTGTCTCAACAACTTCCTCCCCCTTAACAACCAATTCTTTATCGCCTTTCTTTTTAAATTTATTTAAAATCATTAATAATATATTCAAATTGAATTGAGCTTCAGTTGCAATAATGACTCCCGAGATAAACACACTTAATAAAATAGCAAACCCAGCATATATATTAAATAGTTTTTCAATTGCCCCAAAGAATTTCCCAAAATACCCTCCGGCCATAGGACTTATCAAATCAATCATTCCCAAAAAACCAAAAATTGACATCAACAAACCAACAACCGTAAAAGCATAATGCGGATTCTTCTCCCTCCTTGATCTTAATAAATGTATTGCCATAATTAAAAAACAAACCGGAATTACATAGTATCCAATACCAAATAAACTATGAAATATTTTGTAAATAAAACTACCGCCTACTCCTGCCTTTGAAAAGGCGCTTAAACCAAAAATCAATGCTAAACAAAACATAAAAATAGAAGCAATGCCCCTCTTAACTTCGCTTTTTAAAGTATCAAATGGATTAGGCAAATGCATTGCCATTTGCTCACTTTCTTTTTCTTTGTTTTTTTTAACATTTTTGTTTTTTGTATTTGCCATTTTAAAATATTTATCTTTTTTACTAACTTAATTCTATCAAAGTTTTAAAAAAATAACAATGACTTAGCCACCAATCAATACCCTAGTAATTAACCCGACAACCATCTGTATTGGCGCAAAACCATAAAATATTACTAACATCAAAAACATAAATCCAAATTGATTCATTGTTCTTTCTAATCTTTCATTTTTCAAGAAATAGAATAAGATCTTTGACCCATCCAAAGGTGGTATTGGCAGTAAGTTAAATATCACTCACAAAATATTTAAATACACAATCATTACTAATATATTAACAATATCCGAAGACATACCAATAAATCCACTCAATCGAATAATTATTGAAACAAAACAAGCTAACAAAAAATTAGATAATGGCCCAAACAAAGCAACAATTGCCATATCTCTTTGTGGATTTTTTAGATTATATGGATTGACTGGTACTGGCTTAGCTCAACCAAAAATTATTGGTCGAGAATTACTCATCCGAGCCAGCATTATCATCATAAATGGTACCAAGATTGTACCAATAGCATCAATATGCTTTAAGGGATTTAAACTCAATCTTCCCTGCATCTCTGCTGTATTATCCCCTAACATTTTAGCTGCATGACCATGAGAAACCTCATGCAAAACTAAAGAAAAGAATATGATTGAAAAATTTAATATTAATTCCATAATTGTTGTTTATATTTTGATTTTTTTAAAAAGTATGGTAAATTAGTACTTAGATGCAACTATATATATATTACGCTTTTTACCTGAATCATCCTTGGTATAACCACTATCAATTAGTTTAAACCCTGCATTCCTAACTAACCAAACAAGTTCCTTCAAAGAAAAAGCATGAATATATCTATCTCCTAAATTAACATTATCTACAACAAATGGAATCATTACATCGCCATAATCAAAATCAGACAACTTAAGAAAACTCTTAACCCTCTGAAATATGTTATTAGCTTTTTTGTAATGATTAGATCCATTCTTAACTAATCATACTGTTAACACCAGTTTACCATCTTTTTTCAAAGTTCTCAAACATTCTTTCAAAAACTTCATTCGGTATTCTCTAGATGGTATATGTTGCAATACTGCAATAGAATAAATCATATCAAATTCATTTTCAGCAAAAGGCAAATTTAAAGCATCTGCTTTCCAAAATTTATCTTTGTATTCCGGATAATTCTTCTGAGCTTCACTTAGTAACTTCTCGCTATTATCAACTCCAACATACTCAACTTCTTTATCTTTCAAAGCATTCAGCAACCTACCATTACCACATCCCAAATCCAATATTTTCAAACCTGATTTAGCATAATCAATTAAAAAATTTAAATCACTTCAAAACCCATTACGGGTTTTAGAAAATTGAACCGCAATATCATCATAAACCTCCATACTATATTTTAATAAATAATCAGCATAATCTTTTTTCATAATGGATCCTAAATTAGTTATAACCGAATTAATTAAATACAAACCTCAAACAAAAAACGACATTGAGATTTTTAAGCATAAGCTATGCAAGCAATATAAACTCAATGTAATATATAATAGTGAATTACTATCATTTTACCAGATTTTAGTAAAAAATCAAACAATCAAGCCAAATCCAGCAATTGAAAAACTCCTTATTGGTAAAAACAGTCGTTCTCTTTCTGGTGTTTCTGTTATTACCATATCCAGTAAGCCCTATCCTTGCCCTGGCAACTGCCTTTACTGCCCAACCCAGAAATCAGTCCCTAAAAGCTATCTTGATAACGAGCCAGCCATTTTGCGAGCCATTAGACATAACTACGACCCAACACTCCAAGTCAAAGAAAGAATTAAAGTATTGGCTCTTAATGGCCATCCAACTGACAAATTAGAGATTATAGTCATTGGCGGTACTTTTTCATTTTTCAACAAACAATACCAAGAAAATTACATAAAAAAAGTCTTTGATGCCTGCAATTCAAAACAATCAAAAGATCTAATCTCTGCCCAAAAATTAAACGAAAAATCAAAAAACAGAATTATTGGACTCACGATTGAAACCAGACCAGATTTCATAACCACAAAAGAAATACAACATTTAAGAAAACTCGGCGTAACCCGAGTTGAACTTGGAGTTCAAAGTATTTATGACGACGTCCTAAAACTTAACAATCGAGGTCACCTAATCCAAACAACCATCAACGCCACTAAATTATTAAAAGATTCTGGTTTTAAAATTTGCTATCATATGATGCCAAATCTTTATGGCTCAACTCCAAAAAAAGATCTTCAAATGTTTAAAGAACTTTTTTCAAATCAAGATTTCCAACCCGATATGCTAAAAATATATCCTTGTATGGTTATGAAAGAAGCAGATTTATATAACATATACAAACAAAAACTATATAAACCATATACCTACAAAACCCTATCAAAACTATTAAAAGATATTCTCTTAATTCTCCCTCCCTATGTCCGCGTTCAAAGATTAATTAGAGATATTCCCGCCCAAAGTGTAGTCGGCGGTGTCAAAATATCAAATCTTAGAGAAATAATAGAAAAAGAATTAAGACAAGAAAACCAAATAGTTTGAGAAATTAGATTCCGAGAAATCAAAGATGAATGAAAACAAAATACAAAACTTAAAATGTTTAGAACAAATTACGATGCCAGTGATGGCAAAGAAATTTTCTTAAGCTTTGAAGATCAAGAACGTACAAAACTATACAGCCTCTTAAGACTACGTATACCATCCAAAACAAAACCAGTAATTAAGACCCTAGAAAATTCTGCGATTATCCGAGAAGTTCATACCTACGGCAAACAAATAAAAGTCAACAAACAATCAAACTCAGCTCAACATCAAGGCCTAGGCAAACAATTAATCCAAAAAGCAGAAGAAATAGCCAAGCAAGAATTTGGCTTAACAAAAATGGCAATCATATCCGGAATTGGAGTTAGAGAATATTACAAAAAATTAGGCTACAAAGAAAAAGAAACTTACATGGTAAAAAACATCAAATAACTTTGATGTTTTTTATTGATATTTGTTTTTAGTGTTGTTATATATTTTCATTATCTCTTCGGCTGATAACGCCCTTTCATATATTTTTACATCGTCTATATATCCAGAAAATAAAGCAACACCAGAACCCACAGAACAACCCCTTGCCCCAATTTTAGCATGGCAATTACAAGTAGCAACTAAGTCTCCGTCCGAAAGATCAAAAACATAATCTATATTACCGTTAACATAATGTCTAGCAACATACCCGTCTCAAGTAGAAACAACAAAATATCAAGTATTCAAATTCCAAATATTAGAAGACCCGAATCAGCCCCAATTAGCACATGTATTTCTAGCAAAAGCTGAATCAAATCTTCCAGTTGTCGATATGCCATTTTCATAAGATTGCTCAGAGTTAACAATAATCTGACGATCAGCGGCCCCATAAGCATCAAAATTTATCCAAGCCACAATCGATAAAAGTCCTAAATTATTTAATCTATTTCCTAAATTAACAGAGTCACTATTAGCCCTTACAAAATTACCAGTATAATTTGTATTTGAACTATTAGTAGATGTATATCTACTAACTGAACTACCATATCAACTAGTTACATTTCCATTTCCCGATCTATCATAAATATTATTTTCAAAATCAACATATAGCCTCAGCCCTACATCTCTAGATAATGGACTTGTTCAACTTCTATTAGGACTACCTAAGG
>CAZCTX010000031.1:0-6918 GCA_964502205.1 uncultured Candidatus Saccharibacteria bacterium | reverse complement strand
AACCTCTGCTCACTTTCACTATACATTGTAAACAAAACATCACCTTTAACATATTTTTCAGAAACATTTTTATTTAAATAAATACCGCTACCCTTTAATTGGGGTGTGCCTAATAAACTACATAATTCAACAATATCAGCATTGTTAATTGATTTAACAACTCCTTTTTCTTTAGCAATATATTTATAAGAATATTGTCCGATTTGTATGTCTTCCGAATCAATATTTTCATTCCCATTCTGAGAACGTATAATATCTATCATTTTTTGAAAAGCCAATCCATTCTTCAAATTAATTCTTGCCATTTCCTCTCCTTTCCCTCTTCTGGCAACTCCAGTCATCTCTAAAATAGCTCCGGATAATTTAACTGCCTTGTTTTCTAAGTCAAAAGGCCTATCTTCTTTTTGTTGTAAGACTCTCATGACATCTCTCATTTCAATTGCTGGACCAACACCTCTTCCAATCGGTCCAAAACTCTTACTAACAATAACCTTGGTTTTAATATTAAATTTATTAGCTAAAAACATAAATAACTTTTCAATTTTTTTAGCTGTTTTAATGTCTTTGATTTTAGCTCCTCTTGATACTGGAATATCAATTACTAAATGTTTTATTCCCATAGCAACTTTCTTCGCCATCACACTAATAATCATTTTAGAATATGGCTCAATTCCTAAAGCTCTTGTAATGTGTATGATTATATCATCCGCTGGTGCTAATTTCAAAGCACCACCTCAAACCAAACACGCATTATTCTTCTTCACCATTTCTTTTATTTGATCAGATGTAAAATCAACCCTCATAATTGTCTCCACCGCATCCGCTGTACCTGCTGGTGAAGTAATTGAACGTGAAGATGTTTTAGGAATACAAATTCCATAACTAGCAACTATTGGAATAATAATTGGTGTTACCCTATTTCCTGGCAATCCACCCGTTGAATGCTTATCAGCCACCATCTCTCCAAAATCAAAAGTATCACCCAACATTGCAATTGACTTAGTTGTATAATACACTTCATTCAAATCAACGTTCTTTTCATTAAAACTTGGAGCAATAAAAAACGTAACCTCTAATTCATTTAATCTATGATCAACAATATCCTTAATAATCTGATAAATTTCATTAAAATTCAAAACCCCACCCTTAAGTTTTTTATAAATTGCCTTTAGTGAAGGCGCTCTCTTCGCAAAACTTAATCTTAATAACTCCCCTTCCTTAATATCAAATCTATCAAATATGTCTAAAAACAAACCAAATTCGCCTTCATTAACTAAATCAGATGATATATCGGTATAAAGCTCCATGCTCTTATCATCTCAATCTAATTTTAATTCATCTCCTGGCATAATGCCCAATCTATCAGCATCTGCTTGATTAATTAATATTACAAAAGCATTACCCGTTCGAATATTAATTTTCTTTGTTTTTAAAAAGAAATGATGTTCATTTTTCTGATCTAGTTCTTCCTGTTTTAATGCATATTTCATATTATTTTTTTAACAAAGTTTTTAATCTTTCGCTTAAAACTTCAACACAATCCGCTTTCATAAATTCATTATCAATTGTATTAGAAGTTACAATTCTTTTTAATTTTCTTTTTTTAAGTTCCTTTTCAACATCACCAATAAACAAACCGTGTGACAAGGCAACGCTAACACTCTTAACTTTCAAACTCTGTAGTAAATCCATTAAATGAAGTATTGTCCCACCACTAGCGCTAACATCATCAACAATGATAACATCCTTGTCAACAAAAATACTTTTATCTTTGATATTAATTACTACTTCTCCTGTCTTTGTATCTCTCTTCTTAGGTAATATTATATTATCAAATTTATTAAAAACACAAAACTTTTCAACAAAAGCTTTTGCCTCTGAATCAGGCCCAATGACTAAAGTTTTTTCTTTTTTAAAATCCATAAATTCCTTACCTAAATCCATAAACATGGATTCATTAAAAACTTTGATACTAAAAATATCTTCAATCATTAGTCTATGTTCATGTGAATCTAAGGTTATAAAACAATCTAAATTCTTTTCGATGAATTTAGCCACTACCTTACTGGAAATAACCTCCCCTTTCAAAAATTCCTTATCCTGTCTTTTGTATGGCAAATAAGTCATAATCCCAATAACCTTCTTGCAAGACTCTCTTAATTTCTGGCTTAAAAACAAAAAATTTAATAAATATTCATTAATATTTTGATCTTGAACCAAATCAATCATTAAAATTCCATAATCAGCCTTCCTAATCTTAGGAATTCTAACTTTTAATTCTCCATCAAAAAACTTACGATATTCAACATTCAAATATTCGGCATCAATTTTTTTACTTAATCTTTTAGCTAATTTATCCCCAACGATTATGACATTTTTTTTCATATCAATATTTTAATTCTATATATACATTATATAAAACAAAAGCAAAGAAATCAAGCCTTACATCTTGAATTTAGTCACTTTAGTTAATTCGCTTAGAGCATTGCCAGCTATCCACCTGGCTGATTTTGTCCCTTGTTTTTTAATTCTTTCAACTACTTTTATTGCTTTTGCATTTAATTTAGCATTTCTCTTCCCAATCTGCCTTAAAGCCCAATTAACCGCTTTCTTAACAAAATTTCTTTCATCAAAAGAATATTCTTCTATTAAATCAAAATATTTCACGAAATCTTTATCTTTTCACTCTTTTTTCTTAAAAGATAAGCAAGCAATTAAAGTAAAAGCCGTACGACGAACAAATTCTTTTTCGCTCTTAGCATATTCATAAATTTTCTTATCAACAAAAGGAGTTTTGCATAATAAATTCATACATGCCCCATCACAAATATCTCATGAATCAAAATCCTTAACTCATTTATCCATTTGCGCCTCAGTTACTTTCTCTAATTCATCTAACATGGTCGCCAACATCTTTGCCTCATGAATTCCTGTATTCCATAATCCAATAGCTAATTTATGGTCTTTAGGAATTTTTTTCGCAAATTTCCTTAAAAAAGTAACTGAAATCCCCAACATATTTTTTCCTTGAATTCCAAAACGCTTCATCCCAATTACATTCTTTGGATTAGCATTTTTCTTTAATTCTTGTATTATTTCTTCTTTAGACATAATATTTTTTCAATATATTTTTTAACTTTTAATTGCATATTTATTGTATCCATAATTTCAATTGCTAATATATCTCCAAAAACAAACTTAGGGATATCTTTTAAATATTCAAAACTTTTTTCATTTTTAATATCATGTAAATCCCCTCACCCTTTTTTATACCCACTCAAATGATTAGCTTTAAACAATTTCTTCATATTTTTGAATTTTAAAACTTGGAAATAGTCTTTGGATTGTATTTCCTTAGCTCTTCAGAAATGAGCTACATCAATGCAAAAACCACCAGTTTTTGAAAACAAAACTTCATTAAATACAACCTCTGGATGAGTTTCGAGTAATATATATTTAGCATACTCGCCATATTTATCCAAATCTTTCAAACTACAATTATGAATATTAAAATATTTAGTTTTAAAATTTTTCCTAAAAAAATGTATTTCCGCCTTAGTTGTCTTATCGCATATATGTACCAGTGGTATGTATTTTATTTTAGATTTCAATAATTTTTCAAAAACATATTTATGATGAGCATGATTTAACGCTGATAAAAAAACACAAACTTCTGTAATTTTAAACTTTTCCAACTCTTTGAATTTCCTTTCAAAAGTTGCATAATCATACCCCGTCAAACTTACATATACTTTTGACATATATTAAATCTTTAATATTTTTTGTTGATATTTACAATAATCACAATCTTCTGTATACCCCGGAATCTTATCACTATCTAAGCATTTTTTAATTTCAAATAAAGTATCTTCTACTCAGCTATCACTTCCCGTATAATCCAGCAAATCAACATCAAATTCCAGTTTACCATCAAAAGCCTTTAAATCTTTTTTTCCATTGGCATATACAAAATATCCGGTATCAGAAACTTTAAAACCATTATTACGCAATAATCATTGATATATCTCCATTTGCCTTTTATACCCTTGTCGATATTCAGCATCCAGAGTAGGCTTTGTTTCTGAACTTGTTGCCTTGTAATCAACAACCATTAATTCACCATCATCGTTAACTCAGATATCGTCAACAGCTCCAAAAATTAATAAATTAGTTGGCTTATGCAAAAATTGAACTCCAACAAAATTTTCTCTTCATTCGTCCATTTTTTCATTTTGAAATGGAACTGCCTTCAAGCCATAATGTTCCATCAAAGGATGAATCTTTTTCTCTGCCCGATAAACATCGAATTCTTTTTTCAACAAACAGTCAACTGCACTATTCAAAGTAAAAGGAAATCCTGGCGGTTGCGAAACTCCCAACTTCCTATCTATATAGAAGCATCTCGGACAATTAATAAAATTCTCAATTTTAGTCCGAGATAATTTAAAAGGTTCTTTAGAATTTTTATCATACAGTCTAGTAAATCCCATATTATTTTTTTAATAATTTATTAATTTTTAGACTTCATAAATCTTATTCAATATTCATACAATTCCTTAGTTGCAACTAAATCTCGAGTATTGTATTGAGCAATTTTCAAATATTCTTGATTTTTAAACAATCCCTGAACATCATCTCCCTTCACCCCATCTTCCTTCGGACTTTTAATTCCTAGCAAACGACATCACATATGTAATCCTCCTGGCCTTCTCACTGCATTGTAATATGATAATTGATCAAATAAATCAGTATGCTTTACCCCATATTTCTGACTATCAATATACCTATTCGACATCAAATCCTTAGTAACTTCAACCTGTCATTTCGCTGAACGCGCAATAATATATGGAATATCAAACCCTCTACCATTAAAAGTAATAATTTCATCATAGCTTTGCAATCCCTGCCAAAAACTTTCTAACATTTCTGATTCCATCATTGGTTTAAATTTGAAATTCCCTTCTTTTGTTTCAACCGCCTTAATATCTGGCGATTGATAATATACCACCCCTTGATCTCTTTCATAATCCAAAACGCCAATGGCAACAATTTCGCCTGTTAAAGGCGATAAGCCTAATCCTTCCTTAACCTCACTCAATGCTCCGGCATATTCTTCTTCGCTTTTACTTGTGCTCTTAATTCAATGTGTCAAAACATCTTTTGAAACATCATCCATTTCTTCAAAATTTTCACCAACAGTCTCAATATCAATTATTAATTTAGCCATAATATATTATTTAAGTTTTTTATAAAAATCTTGTATTCTTTTGTCAATAAAAATGAATTTTTTGTCCATTGGCCTTCTCAAAACCAACCCTTCTAATGTCCGACAACGACTCAAAGCCACATATGCCTGGCCTGATGCAAATGTTCCACCGCCAAAATCAACTACTACTCGATCAAAAGTTTTCCCCTGAGATTTATGGATTGTCACTGCTCAGGCCAATTTCAATGGATATTGATAAAAAGCTCCGGTTATTTTAGTTTCAATTTTATTTTCTTTTTTATTAAAAACATATTTTATCACTTCCCATTTATACGGAACAATTTGTTTTACCCCCTTGCCCGGAAACTCAACTAACACCTTAGATTCAAATTCATTATTAACTATCTCTTTTATCTTACCAATGTCACCATTTACATATTTGCCTTGTAAATCATTAATCAATAACATTACTTGAGCATCTTCTTTGAGCATTAAATTAAATTGCGTTGGCAATTTATCCATTGGAAAATCTCCAGTTACCGACCCAACAAATTCCTTGCTCTTACCAGAAACAAGACCTAATCTCTCGTTATTAATTTTTTCTGCAATATAGTTAGTTGTTGTTAAATAAATATAGTTATTATTTAAATATTTTTCTAAATTATTATCAACGTTTTTATTAATAATTTCAACTATTTTATCATCAACATCTCCTAGCCTAATTGCATTTAAAACATCGACAAAATTTTCTTCTTTTTGGCGATAAACTGTATTCAATTCAATAAACCGAAAATTAAAACTCTTAAAAGCCTTACTGTCAAAAAAGTATGGGCTATCATATCGTTCATAAAAAACTTTACTTTCATAATCAGTTACAACTGGAGGCAATTGATACAAATCTCCGATGAATATCATTTGCACTCCTCCGAAAGGTTCAAATGGCTCGCTCGTATGCATTCGCAAAAAAACATCCATACAATCAATTAAATCCGCTCTCGCCATAGAAACTTCATCAACAACAATAATATCAATTTCTTTAAACATTGTTACTTTTTGTTTGTTCTTTATTTGTTTTATCTCTGATGGCATAACACCTGGCTTAAAACCAAAAAAAGAATGAATTGTCTGGCCCTTAATATTTAAAGCCGCCACCCCTGTTGGTGCGAGTACTACACAATTCTTTTTTGTATGTAATCTAAAATGATCTACCATGGTTGATTTGCCCGTCCCAGCTCTACCGCTTACAAACAAATTATCTTTTGAATTTTCCATTAGATCTAGTATTCTCAAAAGATCACCATCTAAATCTAAATTACCACCTTGTCCTCATTTTGACATAACTAAATTTTAAAATATTTTACACATATATTATATCATATTAACAGTTTTTATCAAAATAAAAAACTCTCACATAAGTGAGAGTTTTTGGATTATATTCCTCAATATTTAATTGTTATTTCTTTATCTCCAGCATTGGATTTAAAATATATCTTGGTTGTTCTTAATTTAAGGGTTGTATTTATATCTTCATTTGATTGAAGATTAATTGATTTAGAATTCAATACTTTTAAATTAATCTTTTGCTCTTGAGATACTGGGATATTACCTGATATTGGGTCTATTTCTATTTCATTGTTTTTATCAAAAGAATAATTTACATCTATTTTACCAACATTCTTAAGAATAAAATATGTTTCGAATTTACCTTTAGG
>CAZCTX010000030.1:0-6953 GCA_964502205.1 uncultured Candidatus Saccharibacteria bacterium | reverse complement strand
TACTTTTTCATTTCTTTATGTACGGTATGTTTTTTACATTTTGAACAATGCTTCTTCAATTCTAACTTCTCTTTATTTATCTTCTTATTCTTTCTTGTATAGTAATTAATACTTTTACAATCATTGCATTGCATTTTAGCTAAAACTTCTTTTTTCATTTTACATTTTTAATATATATATAAATGACCTTTTAATTATTCATAAAATAATTATGAGCCGGAGGAGAGAATCGGACTCTCGATCTCGTCATTACCAATGACGTGCTATACCACTAAGCCACTCCGGCAGAGTTTAGTGTCAACCGATCAACATTCTTACGAATATTGGTGGGCACGGTAGGACTCGAACCTACGGAGGTCATTTGACCGACAGATTTACAGTCTGTTGTAATTGCCGCTATACGACGTACCCATATTTTTTAATAAACTCCAGAAAACGTCTCTGGTGTTTAGAGTTATGAAACCCTATTTCTTTGCCAAACCTTAAAACATCTTCTCTCTTTGTTAGATATAAATTATAACCACTAATCCTAGAGGGATGATACCCTAATTTAACAAACATATTTCTCACTGTTGCAAGAAGTGGCATCGATCTGTTACAAAAAGAAATTTGAATACCAAATCTTAATTTATAAATAGAACCGTCAGTATCAATTAAGCCTCTTAATGTATTCTTAATAAAACAATCTCTTTCCAATATTCAAGCCGGAACATCAACTTGGCTATTAAATTTATTATGTGCCAAACCCATATCCTTTAACCATTTCACAGCATCTATTGAGCCTACATATACTGTTTTATATCCACTTTTTCTAACAGTTACCTTTGATTGCGTTTTAAATACTTTGTTAATCAATCTGGAAACATAATTAACGTATTCATATTCTTTTGTCCCCAAGGTAACCGTAACCTGAAAACGACTGATGTGACCATCTCCCAGCATAATGCCTATAAACTCCGCCAAATCATTAGAATAAATCTTTGGAATCTTTACATAGTATTGCTTATTCTTATAATGCAATTTTTTGAAAGGTTGGGTTTGGATATTTAATCGTAATAATCTATCATAAACTGAAGATTGACTAATATTTAATATTTTTGCTATCTCACCAATAGCTTTGTTATCTTTTATATATAGCTTTTTTAATTCTACATACTTTTCCCTCTCTTCATTTTTTGTTCATCTTCTAGCCATTTTAAATGTTCGCTCTTAAAACCATAAATTAAAAGTCGACGTAATTTTAACAACCAATAATTTATCCTAGCAATATCGAGAATAATGCTGAGCCGAGAAAAGGATTTGAACCTTCAACCTACGGTTTACAAAACCGTTGCTCTACCGTTGAGCTATCTCGGCATAATGTAACTTTTTCAAGTTACATTTCTTTTTTACATTCAATATCTTTCAGATCCTTCATTAACCTCAGTAATTTTTCATTTCCTTTATCCATTTCCCAGGCTTTAAACAATAAGGCATGGCATGAATTAAAGTCTTTACAATTCATATACAATTCTGCTAATTTCAAGAAACTATCAACATTAGGATTACTTTTAATACTTTCTAAGTAATTAATTTCTAAAATTCTTGTAGTTTCCCTTTCAGAATCTGAAACAATTTCATAACTTGTTAATTTACTCACTGAAAAAATCTTTTCTTCATTCTTCTGGCTTCTTAATTTCTTCAAAAACTTACTTATATTATTGTCCATTCTTAAAACCAAAACTCTTAATCTCTTTAACATTTTTTCTAACACAAGGACAATCTTCTTCTCAACATCTTCTAGATTAATTTTTTTAATTTTAGAATTACAAGTATCCAAATCATTTTCAATACATTCCGCTTCATTTGCTTGTATTTTTTTATTAACTACAAAGAATAATCCTACTACCCCTACAGTTAAAGTTAATAAAAGCCAATAGTCAAACATAATATTAAATTTGGTATCTTATAAACCCGACAATACTAACCTTTGCCCCTAATTCTTTACTTTTTTCTTCAACTAATTTTTCAACTGTTAAAGAATCATTTTTAATAAAAGGTTGAAAATTTAAACAAATCTCTGAAAATCTCTTTTGAATTCTGCCATCTCTTATCTTAACTTTAATTTCTTCTGGTTTGTTTTCCTTAGTTAATTCCTCTTCAATATATTCCTTAACATTTTTTACATCTTCTTCTGATAAATTGTCAGGAGAAACTGCAACTGGTGCCATAGCAGCAATTTGCATTGCAATATCATAAGATAATTCTTTAGCAACATTATTGCTTCAAACATCTTGATCAGAAGACATTTCTAATAATACTCCCAATCTATTACCAGCATGAATATATGAATTTAAATATCCAGCAGTATTAATAACATTAAATCTAGCCACTTCCATTTTTTCACCAATTTTAGCAACTAAATTACGAATTAATGTATCAACGCTTTCTCCATTTCCATTAGTTTTTTGTAATAAATCGTTAACATCGCTAGGATTATGATTAGTCACTTCTTTAGCAATATCATTTGCTAATTTAATAAACTCTTCATTCTTAGCAACAAAGTCTGTTTCACATCTGAATTCTACAACAGCACCCTTCTTGCCATCTTCACTAACATAAATAGCAACAGCGCCGGCTTTTGTTTCCCTTTCAGCCTTTTTATCAGCCTTGGCTAAACCTTCTTCTTTCAAAATTATTCTAGCCTTATCTAAATCATTTCCCGATTTATCTAAAGCTCTTTTGCAATCCATAACCGATACCCCTGTCTCATCTCTCAATTGTTTAATTAATTCCATTGCATCCATATTTAAAATTTAATAAATTATTAAATACTATTCTTGTTTTGAATATTAGTTTTAATTTCTCCTAAGATATAGCTAATTGAAGAAACTGAACTATCATTTGCTGGAATTGGACATGTAATTGTTGTTGGATTATCATCATTATCCAAAACAGCAATTACATCAATTTTACTAGAATTTGCTTCTAAAACAGCTGTCTTATGATAACGAGGATCAATAATAAATACCAATTCTGGTTTTTTATGCATATTGACTAATCCTCCAAATTTTTCTTCTAATTTCTCTAATTCTTTTTCCATCTTAACTCTCTCTTTTTTGGTGTATTTATCGAATTCACCATCGCTTAGCTTTTGTTTTATTTCAACATAGTGCTTGACTCTTTCGCTAATAGTTTTGTAATTAGTTAACAATCCACCAATTCATCGATTAACAACAAACGGTTGATTCAAAGATTTAGCAATATCCTTGACACAATCTTTAGCTGAAGGTAATGTTGAGACAAACAAAACTAATCCATTGTTACTAATAACTTTTTGAATCATTTCTGTTGCCTCTACAATCTTACCATAAGTAATCTCCAGATTCATAATTTCAATATTATTTCTGGTTGGCAATATGAACTTAGCAGCCTTTGGATGGGTTTTGTTTTTTCTGTGCCCATAATGAAGACCACTTTGGATCATATCTTGAATTTTCTTTTGATCTATATCCATGATATATATTATTAAGCAAGTCCACGGTTATTACTTTTTTACCAACTTTTGATGATAAAAAATACGGACTTTACCGATTTTTATTATGGTGTTATTATACCATATAAACATCAATAAATCAAGGTCTAATAGCGTAAAGGCATATTCGCAAAAATTACTATTCCTGAATCATATACATAATCCAAAATTGTTCAAGGAAACTTCTCTCGACTTGCATCTCTTTTAACCCAACTATCTATATCACCTCCGTCAACCATATCCTGTACATAATCTACTCTATTTTTAAAATAGAAATTGTCAAGAGTATTACTATCATAATTTTTATACGCATGAGACACAACCATTCAATAGCCATACTGCATAAAATTAGGATCACAACGATATCCAACTTTTCAATCGCATCATGGCAACTCAACAAAAAACTCAAAATCTCGCTTACTGCTAGGCTCCAAACTATCTATAATAAAATTAATGCTTGTATTTCAATCTCCAACACCGTCTTTGGAAAACTTAATCTGCGGAACCTCAATTTTTTCACTTTTACCGAGACCGTCCTCTATTTCATTAGAAAATGGAGCGTACGGAGACCCTACTACCCCAGAAAGCTTTTTATTTTTTACAAATTTGTCAAAATATTCAACAGTTCACCTTTGTCAACTATTATTAAATCTTGGAAAACCCATCGTCCCGTTAGAGTCATTGTAATAATTCGGCAAATTACCTTCTCATTCAACCCCACCCATACCAATATTTTTGCCCATTAAGGTTGTTACTGCTTTTATATTTGCTGTTGTGCAAAAATTTTTTCTTTTTGCTATTTCCGTCACATCTCAATGGACAAAATCTTCTAAGCAATACCTCTTTACATTTTCATTGTCAATATTTTTCATATAAGAAAGCCCCTCAAATACAGTAGGCGAAATTTTTGCCTCAGAGATAATTGTGTGTTCTCTCCCATCAATAATTTCTTTTCGTTCTATATATTTTGGTGCCACGTCTTTAGGAGAAAGATACACTCCCTCAATAGCCAACGGATAAAAATTCCCTGTCGGAACATACCTAAGCTCAACTGCATTAGCCTCAACTGCGCCATTATTTTCAATAGTAATTTTCATTTTATTACGTATTTTCTCTCCAGGCCCCGATTCTCTAGCGGTCGTTTTTCTACCATAAACAACATTAGAAACAAAACGAATTCCCACCGGAACTTTCAACGTAACCGTTCTATAAGTACCTCCGCCGAAACAAACAAGATTAATTTTAAACTCATCTAAAACATTATTATATGTATACGCGTCTTTAGTCGGATAACGCCTACCATTAAGTTCGCAATGAGTAGCGTTTTTAGCTTCCCAAGAAAAAGTCAAGGATCCACCTCGAGAAACTATCTCTTTATCCGTCCATCACTCGATAAATGGCGCAGGATTAAGCTTAGAAACAAAAGACACGCTTTGTATTTTTAAGTCCGGATATAATTCTTTTTTAATATTTTCATTCGCTTTTTTAACTTTTTCAATTCTTTCTTTTTCTCTGTTAATATAATCATGCTCTATAGAAATTATTTTAGGTAATTTTGCAAGGTTTAATCATTTAAGTACTCCTCCTGGGTGGAAATTGCTTACTACAAAATTACAAAGAGTAAACAAAGTTTGCTTTCCCAAATACCAGCCACTTGAGATTCAAACGCATCCAATTCGCTCTTTTCAAAACTCTACAAGCCCATCTGTATCAACATATTTTCAAGAACTATACTTTGAAACTCTCTCTTTTATTGGAATATTAAAATATCATTCACAACCTTTCATCTTATCTGCGTCCGGGTGCGAGGAGCAAACCATTTCGCTTGTTCTCAAATATTTTTCACATCCTGCAGTTCCAAAATTAGTTTGTGCGCAAGTGGTATACCCAACATCAAATATATCACCATCTTCTGCATATACATTTTTAATATCTACCGTCTTTTTTTGCAACAAAAAAATCATCAAGAAGATCGCTATCATTAAACAAATTTTAACTAAACTCTTTTTCATAAATTTATTTTACTGAAATTATTAAAAAGAAACACTTGGAATTTCCGCAATATACAAACAATTAGACAAATGCTTAATCATGTTATTGTCAAAATTCTTGCCTAAAACAATAGAACAAATATTCGAATTATAAAAAAATTCATCGCACTCTTTTCTTGCCCCCAAATCACCCAATTTACACTGCAATGGGTTTGTTTTAGAAAATATATTTTTAAAGCCTTCATAATTAAATTGCTCCCCGCCATTATTTCCCTTTGTTTTTGCAATAAATGTATATGTGTCAAGGACCTCGCTTTTATATATCTCATTTCCTAAAAAATAATCTAAAATATAAACGACTTCTACTGTATTATCACTCACCTCCATTTTATCTTCAACTTTTAAAGACGCTATTTGATAGTTTAAACCATCTCTAAAATAAGTTTCCCCCTTCATAAAAGCCAAGACATTCTCTTTTCATTTTTCATAAGAAAAATCAAGTTGATTATTATCAAAATTAGGATAACGCCCCAATAAATAATTAAAAGTCAAATCTTTTTCTACATAAGAAGAGTAGTTCACTAGCTCTCCTTGCTCTAATTTAATTTCTTGCTTTCTTATCCTAGGTATTAATTTATTGTATGTTTCACCATAACCAAGATCTATACTTTCCTCGTATTTTTTTATCATTTTTGAGCTAAAGATCGGGTAGACAAAGATCATTTCTCTCGAATAATATTTCTCTTCGTTTCTTATTCCACCATGAGTTCATATTTGTATTCAATCCTCTAAAAATGGCTTTTGAGGAATCGGCTCAACATAACCATAAGAAGGCGCGTCACGCAAAAACCTTTCAAAATAGTACTCTCACTCCGTCTGTAACGCCTTACCAGTATTTATATATTTTTCAAAATATTCAGACGTCAATTCAGTTTGACCAACTAAAACCCCGAATTCATCTCTAGAAATGAATTTTGGAAAATTATATAATTCCAGTTTTTTAAAATCAGAGGGGTTATAAACAAACCTTGGTGGCTTATCCTTTTCTACATACAAAACTCCAAACACAACCTCATTATTTTTGTTTAAGCAATCTATTCTAAAATAACCACCGGTTGTAAAAGCGAAAAGAGAAGAATCAAACTTACCGCTTGTTACATCGTATTTTTTAACACCTTCTCCTGGCAAAGAATCTATTTGGTTTATTCTCGACCAAACGGGTGAAGCGAAATTGCTTAACCCCGAAGAAGCAGAAAATTTACAAAAATAAGCCGGAATATCGCCTGTTGATCAATTTACCGTAAATCTTTCACCCATTTTTATAATTTCCTTGTTTACCGTCATGTTTATTCTACTAACTTGATCTTTTTTTTCAATTGGCGAACTTCCCTCGTCCAAACTTAACCCATTCCAATCAAGATCACTAATTGATTCACCAGTAACACTTA
>CAZCTX010000029.1:0-7337 GCA_964502205.1 uncultured Candidatus Saccharibacteria bacterium | reverse complement strand
CTTTTGAAAACTATCCTGATTTAAAAGCCAATACTAATTTCTTATCTCTGCAAACTGAATTAGTTGATACTGAAAACAAAATTCAAGCTGCTCGACGTTTCTATAATAATGTTACTAAGGATTACAATATTTTAATCGAAACAATTCCAACTAATATTTTTGCTAAAATATTTAATCACTTAAGAAAGCCTTTACTTGATATTACTGAAGAAGAGGCTAAAAACGTAACCGTTAAATTTTAAAAATGAACCTATATACCAATGTAAGTCGTAATATATCTAAAACATACCTTTTGTTGTTTGTTTTTGTCCTCTTTTTTGGTATATTCGGCTATGTTATCTCTTATTATTTCGAGAATTCAATTTTTATATACATTGCTTTAGCTTATGCCATTGTATCTTCATTCATTGGCTACTGATTTTCTGATAGAATTATTTTATCAATGTCTAATGCAAAGTTAATAAAACACGATGACAATCAAGATCTTTATCATTTAGTTGAAAATTTATGTATTGCTAGCGGTTTGCCTGTTCCTAAAATTTATGTTATTAATGATCCTTCACCCAATGCATTTGCAACCGGTAGAAATCCGAAGCATGCAGTTATCTGCTTAACCTCTGGATTAATGGAAACATTAAATAAATCAGAATTAGAAGCAGTTATTGCTCATGAGTTATCTCATATCAAAAATTATGACATTTTGATTGCTAGCCTAGTTGTTGTTTTAGCAACCGCTATAATGTGATTATCACAAATTGTTCTAAGAATGGGAAGTTGAAATTCGCGTTCTAAAAATGATGATCGTAACGGATATTTTGCTTTAATCAGTTTGATTTTTTTAATTGGTTTTGCGATTCTATCACCAATTGTTGCTACTTTAATTCAGTTAGCTATTTCTCGCAAAAGGGAATTCTTAGCTGATTCAAGTGCAGCTTTAATGACTCGCTATCCAGAGGGGTTAATTTCTGCTTTGCAAAAAATATCTAGTTATCAAAAACCAATGGCAAAAGTTAATGATTATACTCGTAATTTGTATATCTCAGATCCAGCTAAGCAAAAAGTTACTTGGTTCAATAAATTGTTTTTAACTCATCCGCCTGTTGAGGAAAGAATTAGGTCTTTAGAACAAATTAAAAAAACTTAATTTTGAAATTAAGTTTTCTGCGGAGAGAGAGGGATTCGAACCCTCGATACCTTTCGGTATACACGCTTTCCAAGCGTGCGCACTCGGCCACTATGCGACCTCTCCAATAGTTAAATATTATCATATAATTAATACATTTACAAGATATATTATGGTTGAAATATTTGAATCAAAAATTGAAGACGCCGAAAGAATAAATGAGCTTATACCCGAGTTCGATCCTTTATATATTCAAAAAAACATTCATAAATTAGAAAATTCTAAAACCTTAATGTTATCCGCTTCCATATCAAAAAAGGATGCTGGCTATGCGATTTGTTATGACCGCTACAATGATGGCTCAACTTATTTATGACTTCTTGGGGTTGTGCCTGAAGCAAGAGAACATGGAGTTATGAATGTTTTGATGCAATATATATACAATTGAGCCAAAAAAGAAGGATATAAAAGCATAAAAGTAAAAACTCAAAATTTTAGAAAAGCAATGCTCATTGCTTTGATAAAAAATGGTTTTAACTTTTTAGAAGTTGAAGACAGCGAAGATATTAATACGTCGAAAATATTATTAGAAAAATTATTAATTTAAACAAAATGAAATTTTATCTTTCTTCATATAAAATGGGTAGCCCTGAAAATCAGGAAAAATTAAAAGAAATGACAAAGGGCAAGAAAAATATGGCCTATATCCCTAATGCTATGGATTGAGCAACCGACTTGGAAAGAAGAAAATTAAGTGAAAACAAAGATTTCGAGGATTTAAAGCAGTTAGATTTTGTAATAAATCGTTTAGATTTACAAGATTATTTCAATAAACCCGAAGAATTAAAAAAAGAATTAGAAAAATATGACATTATTTGGGTAAGAGGCGGTAATGCTTTTGTTCTAAGACAAGCCATGAAATTAAGTGGATTTGATAAAATTTTAAAAGAATTGATTGATTCTAATTCCGATATGATTTATAGTGGTTATAGCGCTGGAGTTTGTATTTTAGGCCCTAGCCTTAAAGGTTTAGAAATTGATGATGATCTTACTCAAAAGCCATATGGTGACGATAAAGATATTGTTTGAGAAGGATTATCTGTTTTTGACTATGTTATAGTTCCTCATTACCAATCCGATCATCCTGAATCTGAAATGATTGAAAAAGTTGTAGAATACTACAAAGAAAATAATATTTCTTTTAAAACTTTACATGATGGGGAGGTTATAATAATTGAATAGCAATATTTATTAAACTCTTAATAAAAAATAACTGTTAAATCATGGATCCAAACAATACAACAATAATAATGTTAAGTACTAAAAATGATTTTTCTCAAGAACAAATTACTAATATAGAGTCACAAGGAGAAGTCGTATGAATAGAAAGCAGTGACTATATTAATAATCCAGTATTTCAAAATTCTAAAGAAAAGATAATTGCCATTGCTCCAGAGATTATTTCCTGGAAACTTTCAAATGAATTTATAGACAAGGTTACAAATCTAAAAGCAATTTGCCCAACCACTTCTTCATTTTCATGACTTGATGGTAAATTCCTTCGTAGTAAAGGCATAAATTTAATCAACAACCCTCATACAACTACCGAAGCTGTCGCTGAATATGCCATTTCTTTAATGTTAAATGTTGCTAAAAAATTACCCTTAATTGTTAAAAATAATTGAGAATTAGATTATGACCAACACCAAGGTTGTGAAATAAAAGGGAAGACCATGGGTATTATTGGCTTAGGTTTTATTGGCTCTCGGATTGCTGAACTAGGAAAGCAAATGGGAATGAATGTAATATATTGGTCAAAAAATAGTCGCAACGAAAACTATGAATACCAAGAATTAGATAGTTTATTAAAAAATTCCGATTTCATTTTTCCTGCTCTTGCAAGAAATGAAGAAACTAAAAGCATTTTATCTAATAATAAATTGGATTTAATTTCTCAAAATTCATTTATTATCAGTATTGCAGATGAAAATCTTTTTGACTTCGAATATGTTTATCAAAAAATAAAGAACAAAGAAATTTCTGGTTTAGCTATAGAGTCTGAAAAAAGAAAAATGACAGATTATGAAGGTAATATATATATCACACCGCCAATTGCTTGATTCACTCAAGAATCATCAAAAAATGTAATAAAACAATGAGTAGAAAATATTAGCTCTCAAATTAATAATACTCCTAAAAATATAGTAAACTAATAAGAGTCGCATCTATTGACTTTTGACCATATTTTTAGTATAATAACATTACTCTTTGGTCACATAAAACGGTATTACTGTTTTATCGCGAAATAGCATTAATAAGCAATTGCAGGCTATTTGACAAGGGTGTTTTTCATTTTTGGAGAGGTGTCTGAGTGGTTGAAGGAGACAGTCTTGAAAACTGTTGTATCGGTAACGGTACCGCGAGTTCGAATCTCGCCCTCTCCGCCAAATAAAAAATAAATAAAAATTCTATGCTTTCATTTGTCAAATCCACTCTCAAAAGTTTCAAATATGCCTGAGATGGTATTAGATTCTGTTTTGGTGTAGAAAAAAATTTAACCATCATGTTGTTTATCAGTTTAATAGCAATCATTGGTGGTTTTTATTTTAAAATATCAAATACTGAATGACTAGTATCACTAATTTTGATTACCGGTGTTTTTTCTTTAGAATTATTTAATACTGCCATGGAAAAGTTTCTGGATTTGTTTTATCCTGAAAAAAACGAAAAAGTAAAAAATATAAAAGACTTAATGGCTGGTGGTGTTGCCATTGTTTCGATTGGTGCTGGTATTATTGGTATAATAATTTTTTTACCTAAAATATTAAGTTTATTCTAATATGGAATTTGACGCAAAAGAAGAAATAAAATCAAAATTAGACATCGTTGATGTCTTGTCGGGGTATATCCAATTACATAAAGCCGGTACAAACTACAAAGCTTGCTGTCCTTTCCATAATGAAAAAACTCCTTCTTTCTTTGTATCTCCTCAAAGACAAATATGACATTGCTTTGGTTGTATGAAATCTGGCGATATTTTTACTTTTGTGATGAATATTGAAAATGTTGATTTTATTACAGCTTTAAAAATTTTAGCTGATAAGGCCGGAGTTAGATTGCCTAAATTTGATAATAAAATCAGTTCACAAAACAAAACAACATACAATATATTTTCTGATGTAATCGAGCTATACCAAAAGAATTTAAATTCAAATTCAGAAGCCAAAGATTATTTAATTAAAAGGGGCCTAACTAATGAAGTTATTAATGAATTTAAATTAGGTTTTAGCAAAGATAGCTGAAATGATGCTTTAACATATTTAACTGGTAAAGGTTATGGTTTAAAAGACTTATCGGAAACCGGGCTCTTAATTCAAAAAACTGATAGTTCTAATTCATCAGTTATCAATAACTTTTATGATCGCTTTCGCTCCAGAATTATGTTTCCAATTTTTAATAATTCTAATGAACCTGTTGGCTTTACTGGTAGAATTTTTGAAGGTAAAGAAAAATTAAAAACAATTAAAAATATTGATGAAACAGGGAAGTATGTTAATTCACCTCAAACCAAAGTTTACGAAAAAAGCAAAATACTCTACGGTTTAAACATTACTAAAAAATATATTTCTCAAAAAAATGAAGCCATAGTTGTTGAAGGCACAATGGATTTTTTATCAGCTTATCTTAAAGATCAAAAAAACATTGTTGCTAGTTTAGGCACAGCTTTGACATTAGATCAGCTAACATTACTTAAAAGATTATGCAGTAAATTAATTCTTGCTTACGACAATGATGAAGCTGGGAAAATGGCAACGGAAAGAAATATTAAGTTAGCTTTAAATCTTGGCTTTGAAATTAAAATATTAGATATTAATGAATCAAAAGATATTTCTGATTTTATTAATGATTTTCCTGATGGTTTGGGTAAAAAAATTGAAGAAAGTTTGCCGGTTATGGATTTCTTTATCAATCATGGTATGTCCATGTATAATACCAATACCCTTGCTGGTAAAAATGAATTTTTAAACTACTTTCTTCCAAAATTAAAATGAGAAAAAGATATTATTAAAATATCTCATTATCTTAATAAATTAACTAGTTTAATTGATGTATCATTAAGTGCTTTAGAAGAAACATTCAAAAAAGTTAAAATCGAAGAAGTTGAAGATGAGATTATTCGAAAAAGCAAGGATATATTAAAAAATGATAATACTCAGATATTAAAATCTAAATCAGAATCAATTTCCGAAACAATATTATCAATTTTTGTTCAAAAACCATTAATTTTAAAAAATTTAATAATTGAAAATTCCGAATTTTTTAATTTTAAGTTTCAAGATCTATTAACTAATATTAAAGAAAACGGAATTGAGATAATTAATAATCCTAAAATTGATATTAGTTTAAAAGAAATGATTGACTTCTTGTTTCTTAATAATGTTAAAAATGAAGACTTGTTAAAGCAAGAAGAAGACGTAATAATAAAAGAAATATCTCAATATTTAAAGTTTTTAAAACAAGAATACTATAAAAACAAAATTTCTTTTATTCAAAATGAAATAAAGAACGCCGAAACTCAGGATAATGTCGCTAAAATCAATGAACTACTGGGTGAGTTAAATAACATATGTGATTTTCTTAACAAACTTTAAAAATATATCTTATGGCCAATCAAACAAAAAAGACAGACAAAAAAGCAAAGGTAGCAAAAAAGGTTGTTAAAAAACCAGCTAAAGCAAAAGTTGTAGTCAAGAAAGTTGTTAAAAAAACAACAAAGAGTAAGCCAAAAGCTACAACTAAAAAAGTTGTTAAAAAAACAACTCGCAAAAATGCTAAAATAAAACAAATTATTTTAAATAAAAAACCACATAAATTAAATGATTTAGAAATCAAAGAAGTTTTAAATATCCTAAAAGCAAAGAACGATGTCCGTGGTTTTGTTACTTTTGGCGAGATTTTAAATCTTATTCCTTATCCAGAATTAAATGTTAAAGGTTTAGACCATATTTTTAATGTTTTGTTTGATGACAATGTAACCATTACAAAGAATTTGGATATATTAGAGGTTGATAAAGACTTGAGTGTTGAAGAATTAGTTCGCTCAACTTCATTAGAAGAATGACACAACGCCCCAAATAATATTAAAACATATTTGAAAGAAATTGGTAAAGTATCTTTAATTGCTCCCGAAGAAGAAAAAGAACTATATCAAAAATTAATGAAAAATGATCCAGTAGCTCAAAAAAGAATGCTTGAAGCTAATTTAAGGTTAGTTGTAAATATTGCTAAGAAATTTTCCGCCCAAACCCGTAGTCTTGATTTATTAGATCTTATTCAAGAGGGAAATATCGGTTTACGTCGTGCTGTTGAAAAATTTGATCCTAAAAAAGGTTATCGTTTTTCAACCTATGCTACTTGTTGAATTCGTCAAGGTATTTCTCGTGCCATTGCCGATCATTCTCGTACGATTCGTATTCCTGTTCATATTGTTGAAGTTTTGACTCGCTATCGAAAAGCTAACCGTAATTTAATTCAAATATTAGATCGTGAACCTTCAGCTGAAGAATTAGCTGCCGAATTAGGATTATCTGTTGATGAAGTAAGATATTTGAAAAAAATTAACCAAGATACTTTTTCATTGGATCAGCCTTTTTCGGATGATGAAGATAATAACAGCTCATACAAAGATATTATTAAAGACGAAAGTACTATTTCGCCTGAGGACTCAGCTTCTCAAGATCTTATGATGCAACAATTAAATGAAATATTAAAAGATATTCTTCCACGCGAACAAAAGGTTTTGCGTATGCGTTTCGGATTAGAAGATGGTATTCCGCATACCTTAGAAGAAGTTGGTGAGGTCTTTGGCGTTACTCGTGAACGTATTCGTCAAATTGAAATGAAAGCTTTGAAAAAATTAAAAAACCATCCTTTGATTAATCGTTTAAAGGAATTTTATGAACATAATAATCTCTAAATATGTTATTAAAATATTTTTCTGAAAAATTTTTAACTAAAGCAATATATTTTTTAACTTTTATATTAGCTTTAACTCCGGGTATTTATACCAATAATGTTATTTATCCATATATTACAGGAAAAACAATTGCTTTTCGAATTATCATATCAATAATGTTGTTTTTATATATTACTTTAGTTTTGAAAGATAAAAAATATCTACCACCAAAAAGTAATATATTAGCCTGTTGTTTTT
>CAZCTX010000028.1:0-7437 GCA_964502205.1 uncultured Candidatus Saccharibacteria bacterium | reverse complement strand
CCGCTAGGTATTGTTAAACTTATTCTATTTGAATTGATAATTTGACAATTCTAATATATGTGCTATACTAATAATGTTCTCTTATGAGTCCTTTTCCTTACATAGATAAAATGATGTAAGCTAGAAAGAATGAGTAGGGATAGGTCGCTTAATTATTTTATCTAGGCTAAAAATATACCATGGCAAAGAAATTATATGTTGGAAATTTATCTTATAGTGTGACTGACGAATCACTAAAAGAATATTTTTCACAAGCTGGTGTAGTTGAAAGTGCAATGATCATTACTGACAAAATGACAGGAAGATCAAAAGGATTCGGTTTTGTCGAAATGACAACTGATGAAGAAGCACAAAAGGCTATAGAAATGTTTAATGGAAAAGAATTCGAAGCAAGACCATTAACTGTTAACGAAGCTCGTCCAAAAGAAGAAGGAGCTGGTAGATTCAACAGAGGTGGTGGTTTTGGTGGCAACCGTCCAAACCGTGGAGGTTTCGGTGGTCAAAGAAACAACTGATAGTTAAACAAATCAAAAACCCCCAGAAATGGGGGTTTTCTAATATTGTAATTGTGTTATAATATGAAATATTAAGGAAGTAACGTTGTAATATATATTGTAAAACACAATTGATGATTAATACAGATAAAAAAGACGAAGAGGTTATAAAAGATATTTTAAAAGGCGACAAAGATGCTTTTGGGGTTTTAATATATAGATTTGAAAAAAAGCTTTTTCGGTATATTAACAGATTTGTATATGACATTAATGAAGCAGAAGATTTAATGCAAATTGTTTTTATTAAAGCTTATACCAATTTAAATGGTTTTAATTTTAATTATAAATTTTCTCCTTGGATTTATCGAATTGCGCATAATGAAATAGTTAATTATATTAAGAAAAAACAAAGGAATAAGATTATATTTGATGTTGATTGAGACATTGTCATGCCTTTAAATGTAGGCAGGAATATTGATGAAGAAATTGATTTAAATAATCTGGAAAGATGGTTGAAAAATGATATTGCTAAAATACCCGATAAATACAAAGAAGTTTTAGTCTTATATTATTTTGAGGAAATGCCGTATAAAGAAATAGCAGATATTATTAAAATACCGATTGCAACTGTTGGGGTTAGAATAAGAAGGGCAAAAGATTTGATTAGAAAAAACTATAATAAACATATTAATAATAAAAAAGGACATGCCATTTAGCAAAGAAAAATTGATGGATAAGATAAAACAAGGGGGTCTTGCTATTAAACCAAGATGAGTTTTTTTATTAAAAACTTTTTTGTTTGTTAGTATTTCTGTTGTGGTGGCGATATTGTCTTTGTTTGTTTTTGGAGCAATTGTTTTTTTAATTTTCGGGTTTGGAATTGTTTCTTTTAGAGATATGGTTACGTTTGGAATGGTAATTAAGGCTTTGCCTTGGGTTTTAATTTTGGTTATGATCACTTTTGTTTTTATTATGTTGAGTTGTTTAGGGCATGTTATGCCACTATACCGCAAATCAAAATCTTCTATTTTAATAATATTAGTTTTAGTGTTTATAAGCATTGGAGCGATAATTAATAATACTAAGGCTTTTAAACATATATATGAGTCAAGGCCATTGATTAATAATTTAATGAATAGAGAGTATAAGAGGGGCTTGTTTCGTTTTGTTAAGCTAGGCAATGTGATTGAAACGAAAGAGAATGGAATTATTCTGGTCCAGCTAGAGGATGGATCAATAATTTCAACTGATAAATTAGAGCGTAAGAGTCCTGGGAGTAAGAAGGCGTTTGATTTTAAAAAAGGAGATAGGGTATGAGTAAGTATTAAAGAATGCGATCAGGGAATCAAAATATTTAGGATAAGGCCATATAATTTTGAAAATGAAATAAAACCATGCCCAGGTTGTAATAACAAGTATAAAGGTCGAAAAGCAATTCCTTATAATAAATTTTAAAAATATATTATGAATAAAAAAGTATTAACAAGTATTGTTTTGGGTGGCTTGGTTTTATGTGGGGGACTATTAAGCAATGAAGCTTTTGCGGAAACAAAAAATCAAAGATTTTCTAACGAAGGGAAGAAATTAGGTTTTAATAGAAACATGGAAACTAAGGCTAAGATATTAAATGTTTCTGTGGATTGAATGAAAAAAGAACTTGAATCCGGTAAAAATTTTATGGATATTTTGAAAAGCAAAGGGATAGATATTAGCTGATTTAGAGCGCAAGTGAAAGCTGCTAAAATCAATGATATTAATCAGCTATTGCAAGATAAAAAAATAACTGAAGAACAGGCAAAGACGATGAAAGAAAGAGTTGAAAGCCAAAAAGGAGATTGTTCTGGTCCAAGCATGAAACAAAAAGGGCTAAGACAGGGATTCGGAAGATTAATGAACAAATAATTAAAAAAGGTCAGATTTATATCTGACCTTTTTCTTTTTCATTACTTAGTTTATA
This sequence comes from uncultured Candidatus Saccharibacteria bacterium, assembly GCA_964502205.1. Lineage (GTDB taxonomy): Bacteria > Patescibacteriota > Minisyncoccia > UBA6257 > JAKLIH01 > JAKLIH01. The sequence goes on along the minus strand of CAZCTX010000028.1, from coordinate 4,986 downwards.
AAGTAATTTTTTGAGTTCTTCCATACTATCATAATCGTAAATAGAAATATTAAAAATATTAGGATTTAATTTTGAGAGTTGTTTGATGTTTTTATCCAATTGTTTTTTATCAATAAGATCTGTTTTTGTGACTATGAGATATTCTTCTTTTGTTTTAAATATTTTATTGTATTTTTCTAATTCTTTTCTTATCTCTTTATATGCTTTCTTTAAGTCTTCATTTTCACAACTAATGAGATGGAAAATTATTTTTGTTCGCTCAATGTGTTTTAAGAATTTAATGCCTAAGCCTTTGTTACTGGACGCACCCTCGATGATACCGGGAATGTCAGCAATAATTAAATTCTCAAAAGTTCCAAGATGAGGCTCAAGGGTTGTAAAAGGGTAGTTTGCTATTTTGCTTTTTGAGTTAGTGACTTCGTTTATTAAACTTGATTTACCGGCATTTGGAAGGCCAACAAGTCCGATATCGGCAATCATTTTTAACTCTAAATGAAGAGTAAAGGCTTCGCCTTCTTTGCCGTATTCAAATTGTTTAGGAGAAGTATTAGTTGATGATCTAAAATGAAAATTGCCTTTACCACCTTTACCTCCTTTGGCAAGAAGGACTTGTTCGCCGACTTTGGTTATTTCTTCTATTGTATTTGTTTCGATGTTATGGATTACGGTTCCGATAGGGAGTTTGATAAAAGCGTCTTCTCCGTCTTTACCATCAACATATTGACTGCGACCATCATTGCCGTTATCGGCTTTTATTTCTTTAATATATCGGAATTGCTTTAAAGAGTCTAATTCAGATACACCAATACCAAAAACAGAGCCACCACGGCCGCCATGAGCGCCGGTTGGACCTAATTCCATCATGTTTTTGTTAAAAGCTACGGCACCGTCTCCGCCGTCACCAGCTTTTATTTTTATGGTTACGTCGTCAATAAGCATGATATGTTTTTAATATTATGTGGACGATAGAGGATTCGAACCTCTGACCCCTTGGATGTAAACCAAGTGCTCTAACCAGCTGAGCTAATCGTCCTTGTAAATACATTATACCATTTTTAATGAATTTTTCAATAGGTAATTGTTTTTTAGGTATAATTTTGATATAATACAAATATTATGGAAAATGTTTTTATTAGTAATAAAAATGAATTAGAAAGGAAAATCGAATTAATTAAGGCTGATGGAGCTAGCAAATTACACATTGTTTCTGATTTCGATAAGACGATTACCAGATATCGGGTTAATGGAAAGCCGGTTAGTTCAGTTATTGCTATTTTGCGAGACGAAGGATATTTAACAGAAGATTATCCAGTCAGGGCGAAAGAATTATTTACAACTTATCATCCTTTTGAAATTGATAAAAGTATTTTATGGGAAGACAGAAAGGCAAAAATGCTAGAATGGTGATCAACTCATTATGTTATTTTAAAAGAATGTGGGTTAACCAAAGATGATTTAGAATCAATTATACAGTCAGACAGTATTTTATTTAGAGAAGGGTATGAAGAATTTTTTAAAATGCTAGACGTTTTTAATGTTCCGTTAACATTGGTTACAGCTAATGGATTGGGTGGAGATGTGATAAAAATGATTTTAGATAGGTTTAATATAAAGAGTGATGATATTTATTTGGTGGCCAATGAAATTATTTGAGATGAATTTGGAAAATTTGCTGGTATTAAAGAGCCGATTATTCATGTTTTGAATAAAGATGAGGTCATAATCGAAGACCAAAGAATATTTGAGAGAATAAAAGATAGAAATAATATAATTTTGTTAGGAGATGGAGAGGGAGATATTGGGATGGTACAAAATATCAAATATGATAATATTATTAAAATTGGTTATTTAAATGAAAAAGAAGAAGAATTAAAGGAAAGGTTTTTAGAAATATTTGATGTGGTTATTACTAATGATGGTAGTTTTGAATATATAAATAAATTATTAAAAAATATTTTAAATTTTTAATATGGACTCTAGAGAATTAAGAAAAGTTTTTTTGGATTTTTTTGAGAAAAAGGGGCATAAAATTGTTAAGCCAACTTCTTTGGTACCAGACGAAGATAGGTCGGTATTGTTTAATGTTGCCGGAATGCAACAATTCAAGCCATATTATGCTTTGAAGAAAGATCCGATTAAAGACGTGCATCCTGGTCTGGGAGAGCCATTAGGGTCAAATATGGTTACAACATCTCAGCCATGTGTTCGAACAATTGATATTGATGAAGTCGGAAATGAGAGACACTTAACAATGTTTGAGATGTTGGGTAATTTTTCTTTTAAAGGAACATATTTTAAAAAAGAAGCAATTGATTTTGCTTTTGAATATATTAATGATGTTTTAAAATTAGATTGGAAAGATATTTATGTAACTGTTTTTGAGGGGGATGATACGGTTCCTTTTGATCAAGAGAGCTATAATTTATGAAAAGCAAAGGGAATAAGTGAAGATAAAATTGTTTCTTGTTCAAAAGAAGATAATTTCTGAGGGCCAGCTGGTGACGAGGGTGTGTGTGGCCCATGCTCAGAAATATTTTTTAAAGGTATTGAAATTTGAAATTTGGTTTTTGTTCAGTATTACAAAAATATTGATGGTAGTTTGAGATTGTTAGAAAGTTTTGGAGTTGATACGGGAGGCGGATTAGAAAGGCAATTAGTAGCTGTTAATAATGCTAATAATATTTATGAAACAGATATTTTTGACAAACAAATAAAATTAATACAAGAGAAGTCAAGCGAGTTTAATGAAAGGAGTGCTAAAATTATTGCTGATCATTTTCGAGCAAGCGTGTTTTTGATTGCTAATGGGGTTGTTCCTTCTAATGTTGAAAGGGGATATGTTTTGCGAAGATTGATTCGTAGAATTTTAAGACATTTAAAGCAATTAGGAATTTCAGAAAATATTTTTAATTTGTTATTGAGCGATTTACAATCAAACTTTGGAGAGTATTATGCTGAGATTATGAAGTCTAATGAGATACTGGATGTTTTAGAAAAAGAGGTCTCTAAGTTTAATTTAACTTTGGAAAATGGATTAAAAGAATTGAATTTGTTGTTCAGCGATTCTAATAGTAAAAAGATTGATGGCCAAAAAGCTTTCTATATCTATGAAACCTTTGGATTTCCAATTGAATTGATTAAAGAGGAGGCTGGTAGTCGTGGGTTTGCTGTGGATGAAGTTGGTTTTAATAATGAATTTGAAAAACATAAAGAAATATCAAGGGCAGGACTGGAAGGTAAATTTGGAGGACATAATTTGTCAACTTTAGATACTGAATCAGAGAGTTATAAAATACGAACTAGATTGCATTCAGCAACTCATTTGCTGTTAAAAGCTTTAAGAGAGGTTTTAGGAGATGATGTTTTCCAAAAAGGTTCAGATATTAATGACGAAAGACTGAGATTTGATTTTACTTTTGGGCGTAAATTAACAGAAGAAGAATTAGCTAAAGTTGAAGAAATTGTAAATGCAAGGATTTCAGAGGGGCTAGAGATAATTTGCAAAGAAATGAAAACAGAAGAGGCTTTAAGTTCCGGATATTTAGGATCTTTTATGTCTAAGTACCCGGATAACGTTACTGTTTATAGTATGGGGGAATGATCCAAAGAGATATGTGCTGGTCCACATGTTAGTAATACAAAAGAGTTAGGAAAGTTGAAGATAATTAAAGAAGAAGCTTCTTCGCAGGGAGTCAGAAGGATAAAAGCAAATTTAATAGGTTAAAAAAGAATAATGAAAATACAGGGAAAAGAATTAGCAAATGAAATTTTAGAAAAATTGAAAATTGAAAGAAAGAAATTTAATTTTAAAATTAAATTAAAAATTATTACTTTTAAAAATGATGTTGCCAATACATCATTTGTTAAAATTAAGAAATCTTTTGCGGAGAAATTGGATATCGAATGTGATATTCATTATTTAGATGAATCAAAGGGAAGTAAAGAGCTAAGAAAAGAAATTAACTTAATTTCTAGAGAGAAATTTGTTAAAGGGGTGATTATTCAATTGCCAATTCCTAAAAATTTGAATAAAAATATGTTGATTAATGCAATTCCGGAGAAGCTAGATATTGATTGCTTGAGTTATAGAAACTTAGGAAAATTTTATCAGAATCGAGGTGATATAATGCCACCAACTGTTTCAGCTTTAGATTTTTTGATTAAAAAATATGAATTAAAATTAGGGAATGTTTTGTTAGTCGGGCAGGGGGAATTAATTGGAAAACCAATTGCGCAATATTTAATTAACAATAATATACAATTTATTAATATTAATAGTTCTTGTAAGAATATTAATGAACTGTGTTTAGGGGCTGACTCTATTATCACGGGTGTTGGTTTGCCTAATTTAATTTTGTTTAAAAATATTAAAGACAATTCAAATATTTTTGATTTTGGTTGTTCAAAAAATGAAAAAATTTGTGGAGATTGTGAAGATAATTGTGATTTTGAAGAAAAATGTAATTTTTTTACACCAGTTCCTAATGGGGTTGGGCCGATTGTTGTGGCAAAATTGTTCGAAAATTTATTGAAGATGGTGGGGAAATAGCTTTAGCGTAAATTAATTTAATAATTGCTTGATTTTTTAACTTAAATTTGTTTTAATATATGTATGTATAAATATAAATAATTTTATGAAAAAATCCTTCACCCTAGTAGAATTAATGATAGTAATAGCAATCCTTGCAATTTTATCTGCAATTGTAATTTTTACATTAAATCCATCAGAAATATTTAAAAAGAATAGAGATAGTAGGAGAGTAACAGATATTCAAACATTGTATAAAGCAATAACATTCATGGAATCATGGCATACAAGCGGTATTAATTATGGAAATGCTAATACTGTATATCTTAGTCTTCCTGATTCAAGTGCAACATGTAGCAGTTATGCATTGCCAACCTTACCTACAGGATTTACATACAATTGTGTAACATCAAGTAATTTAAGAAAAACAGATTCAACTGGTTGAGTACCAGTTAATT
>CAZCTX010000027.1:0-7454 GCA_964502205.1 uncultured Candidatus Saccharibacteria bacterium | reverse complement strand
TTTCTAATTATTGATAATTTTTAATAAAGCATTAAAAGTATACACTCTATTTCTTTTCATTTCAGATACCCGAGATATAATATTCGCAGATTCAAATTTTTTAATGAGATTATAAACTGTTTGAGGCGTTTTGATTTGTGAATATTCTAAAACATTTTTATAAGTAAAAATTGGCTGAGAATAAATAAATTCAATAAATTCGTTAGTATAAGATGATTTTATTTGTCTTGCAATTTCTTGAATATGTTTTTCTTTCAAAGCAAGGATATCATGAATTTTATTTTTAGCTTCCTCAGACTGAACCCTAATGCCAGTCAAAAAAAATCTTAATCAGGCCTCTCAATTGTTTTCTGACCCGTCTATATTGTGTAATAAATCCATATATTGCCCCCTGTATTTCTCTAAATACGAACTAATATAAAGAATCGGATAAGAAAGCAATTTACTTTGATATAGGTATAGCGGAATAATTAATCTGCCGATCCTGCCATTGCCATCCATGAAAGGATGAATAGCTTCAAACTGATAATGAGCTATGCCGATTTTGACTAAATGATCTAAAGAATTGTTCATATTTAAGAATCTCTCCCAATTACTAAACAAAGAAGTAACATTCTCTGGAGAAGGAGGAATAAACGAAGCTTCATCAATCGAAGAGTTCGGTCTGCCAATATAGACAAGACCTTTTCTGAAACTACCGGGATTTTTCCCTTTGCCTCGAACAGAACCAAGAAGTATACCATGCAATTCTTTAATCAAATTTTCGCTTAAAGGCTTTTGTTTTAATAAAACCATACCTCTAATTATTGCTTTTTTGTAATTAAGAATTTCTTTAATGTCTTGATCTTTTTCATTCTTTTCAGAATTGTTTTTAACTGCCTCGTATTCTAAAACCTCGTTTAATGTCGCGTGAGTGCCTTCAATTGTAGAACTAGAAACAGCCTCCTTGTGAAGTAAAGGAGAAAGCAAAATGCCAGGATTTTTTAATGAAAGCAACGCGCCGTCTAGCTTAGCTAGTGCATTATTAGCGGAAATAATATCAGGTAATAAATTACTAATATTAATGTTATTTGGTATTGAGTCTAACGGCAACTCCTTTAAAATAATTGGCCCCATATTATAATAAACTTATGGTTTTCTTATTCTAATATTATCATATATTTTGGAATAAGTCAAGGTTTATAAGCCCCTTATTCCAAATTATAGAATATAGGGTCTTTTTTAACATCTTTATTCTATTTTTCTAGTTCACAATAACAAATAACTAAAAAACGCACATTTAATGTGCGTTTTTTCAGGGCATTAACTAAAACCCAGGGGCACCGTCATATTTAACCATATTAGTTAATTTAATATTATTAAAAGTATATCAAAATTTAAAATTCTTTTCAACAAACATCGTGATAAATTTTTATTCTTTTAAGGCTGATAAAACATATCTGTGTCTTTCCAATTCAACCCCCTTTTCACTAATATTTTCACTAACATATTTCTCCAATAATTCCCTGTCTTTTTCTGAATCAAAATCTTTAAAAATTGGAACTCCCTGTAAAAACAAATCAATCTCTTTATATGTTGGATAATATTCTTTATAAAAGTATTCTTCTGCAAAAACAACCTTAAAACCAATTTCTTCTAAAATTTTAACATCTCTATTTAATTTCAAAACATCAGACTGGCCATAGCCTTGACCTCTGCCAAAAACATCTTGCAATGGCTTTGTATCTTTTTCACCAATATTAATAGCGCACATATAACCACCTGGCTTTAGTAATCTATAAAATTCTTTATATGGAGTTGGCCCACGACGAGTAAAGACAAGATCAAAAGAGTCATTTTCAAAATTAATATTTTCAGCATCTTGTACACTAAATTCGCAATTATGTATACCAAGCTCTTTTTGCTTTTCTTTTGCAACCTCTATTAATCCTTCCGATATATCAATACCAACAACATTCATAAAATAGTCCGCCAGATTAAATGCAAAAATACCATCTCCGCATCCAACATCAAGAACCTTTTTATTCTTATCTGCCAAAAACATTATTTTTTCTTTAAAAATCTTTTCTGGTTCCCCATTTATATATTCTGTTGTGTATTCTGGTTTTTTATTATTAAAGCCATATCCCCCAAATTTACTTGCTATTTTGTTGTAAAAATCTTTTTCTTCGTTTTCCATTGTATTTTATTATATTTTATTTAAAAACTCATCAAACCTTTCTTTAACTTTCTTAGGATTATCATTTTTAATAATTGTAGCTACAAAATTCAATAATGGCTTATTGAACATTTTCACCGAATCAACGGTTCCCAAGCCTTCCACCGTTGCTCCAACTTTTATTAAAGCCTCTTTAATTTTGTATTTAACAATTAATTGTCCGAATTTAAAATTACGGCTTTCATTACTACTGCAAGTCAAAACCAAATCACCAATAGTGCCAATGACTCCAGTTCTTTTCAAATTTATAATCTTATATAACTCTTGAATAGCACTACTAATAATTAAAGATCTGGTATTAATTTTATACCCCAATCCATCACAAACACCACAAGCAATAGCATAAACATTCTTTAAAGCGCTTGATAGCTCTAATTCTTTAACCCCCTTAGTAAATTTAATTCTAAAATAGTTAGTAACAAACAAATCTTTAATTAGTTTAGTATTACATTTATTCTTATACCCCACATTTACCAATGTCGGCTTCTTTTCTTTTACTTCGCTTGCAAAACTAGGGCCAATTAAACTGTAATAATCAAAATCGCTTTTTACTGTTTCTGAAATTATTTCGAAAGGTAGCTTATTAGTTTTTTTCTCTATTCCCTTGCTACAGTTAATTATTACTATTTTTCTACCTTTCTCGAATTTAGCTCTCTTAATAGCGCTTCTCATAATTTGCACTGGCAAACAGACAATATATACATCGGCTAAATCAATTTTATTTTTTTCATCTCAATAACTAACTTCTTTATCTTTAGATTTTACTATGGAATACAAAGCCGATCCTCAAGCTCCATTTCCCAATACAACAATTTTCATAATATTTGTTAAGTTTTTAATTACATATATTATATCATATTTTTAAAAACCGAAAGCCTGGCACTGTATAAGATGCCCGTTCAATATTTTCAATATTCTATTTATATTCTTCTTGGTTTAAATAATAAAGCAATGCTCCTCGAATTGCAACCGGTATGAAAGGAGTTCGGTCAACCATATCAACCGCTAATACCTTTTTAAATTTTTCCGTTTGCATATTCAAATAATCTCTTACTTTATCACCCAAATATCCACCTTTCGTAATAATTTCATTATGAAAGTTAGGCAATTTAAAAGCTTCAGATTGAGCAGAAAAAACATTGCCATGCTTATCAATAATACTCGCTCAGCAAAAAATGGAATAACGACTATCCTCAAGTTCATATCCCACCTCAACACCAATACCAAAGTCAGCATCATAAACACTCTCTAAAGATACTCTGGCTCTATTAATTGAGCCATTTTTTGTTTCACTCGAAGACATCGGTTGAGAAGCAACGCCACTCTCTGCTTCAACAGGAACAATATCATAACTAAGTTCCAACTCATCTAAAACCTCTCTCAAATATTTAATCTTTTGACTTGAAGTTGTCCCAACGGCAATTTTATACATATTTCATATTTAAAATAGTTATTAACAATTTTTAATTATGCATATTGTAACTTATTCTTGAACAAAAATCAACTAAAAAATTGTTATCCTTTATCACTAGCTTAGAAAAAAGTCTAAAGAAAGCTATAGCTCTCTTTACAATAAATGAAATTAATATTGCTAAATTACAATCCGTTGACTATATGAATCCATTTTATAAAACTTTCCGTCTTTTGATTTTTTTACTATTTTAAACCCGCATTTTTCATATACTCTAATCGCTCTTACATTTTCAATTTTTACCTCCAAAATCAACTTTTTATATTTTAATTTTCTAAATACAATTTGAATAGCTTTTTCAGTCATTAATGTTCCATAACCTTTATTCCGATATTTTTCTTCACCAATTTTAATATCAAATTGCACATAATTCTTATATAAAATTAAATTAAAATGACCAATTACAACTCCTTTCTCATTTGATACAATGTAATCTAATCTTTTTGGATCATTAATCATTCTTGTAAAACTTCCAAGCAACCATTTATCCGTAAGGTGTTTTTGGTTAATCTCGTTACTTGAATCACTTGATGCTGAATTTTTTCATCATACATTAAAATACTTTCAATCAGTTTTTCTAACCTTTCTAATTTGTATTTTTCTAATACATTTCATATTCTTGCCTTAATTACATCTATTATACCATATTTCTGCAAAAACAAAAACCCAACACCATGCGTGATGCTGAGCTAATACCTTCTACTCTATAAGGCAGGCCTGACTCAATGAAGTTAGAACTTTCTTTATGAGAAACGAGGTTAATATTGTTAAATTATAGCAAAAAACACATATAAGATAAAACTTATTCATATTTTTTATTATAACCTAAATGATCGACACTCCCCCCTTACTTTATTTATAACTCCAAGATATAAACTGTCTTTAAAGCTAGTCTGGTCCAGAAATATAAGTATCGTCGTGTTAATTATACTTCGGGACATCCTTATAAATTTAATCCTCATAATAAGGGTTTTCTTCGTCATAATCGTTAACAACATCATACACACCATCTTGTGAATGTTCATAATCATATTCATCTTCATAGTAGCGGTCTTCAAAGAGATCTATTTCAGCCATTTCCATTTCTTCTTCCAGAAATATATTCTTCATTTCTTTTAGGTATTTTTTATATGCAGCTCATAACTCGTCTATATATTTTTTAACTATCCCATGTTGCATATACCCATCTTCTGCATTTTTCATAAACTCCACAAACTCGCAATATATCTCATAACTCTTTTCACAATTACCATCATTGGTTTCTCAATATAATTTATATGCATTATTTCATTCACTTAAATATTTATTGACCTTTCGATTTTTTTTATATGCATCTTGCGCCTCTTTAATACGTTCACCAAATTCTACATATGCCATATATTTTAAATCATAACAATTGCTTGCATTGTCTGGATAAATATAATTAAAATTAGTTTTATAAGGCTTCATTATAAAAAAACCATTATTATATACTAAAAATGGATATCTTGTGTAGGGACCGTATTTTTTATCATTAATTTTGACAAAATAACCATCCCAATCCTTATATATAAAAGCAAAAGTTTTTTTACCATTATCATAATCTATGAAAATAATTCCTTTTGAAATAAAAAGAAATGGTCCAAACTTTTGATTATTAATTGTTATATATTGTAATGGTTGAGTAATATGCCCACCTTTATTACAAGTATACAAATTTATCACTCCTTTTAATTTTGAGTCATTCTTTATGCCGATATGTTTGTCCCAACTTATTCTTTCACAAATAATCATGTTTTCCCTACATAATGGACAAGATATGTCTTCCATAACATTAATTTATTTTCTTAATCTTCTATTTTAATACTCAATCTTCTAAAAAACTTTTTTATATTGCTCCAGTCCACCAAATAATATAAACTACCAATCAATGCCAATATTTTAAGATACTGTAATCATAAGGTATATCCAGGAACTATGTCCGGAACAAATATTCTTACCAATCAAAAAATATTCAAGGCAATCACAATTTTTTTGATTAATATTGATAAATATTTTAATTTATTCATCTTAACATCTGTTTCATCATTTATTGATCTTAATTTTTCTATTTCATAATAAGTTAAAATTAATAAAACTAAAAACAAAATTGGCCATATCAACACAAAGCTAAATATTAATCCTTCTCATACAAAACTACTACCATAAGTATCTCAAGCAAGAGCTAAACCTCATAATATTCAACTATAGCAAATCCATTTTTGAATATTTTTTCACAGTTTAATTTTTTTATCCATATTTTAATTTTAATTTTATTACTGATATTATACCACTTTTTTACTATTTTTACAAATCAATCTAAAATATGTCTCATAAGAGCATATTCTATTATAAACTATCCATTTTAATATAGCTATTTATAATAAGCACACATAAATAAAAAGCATTATTTATTTAATATTAGACACTCTTAAAAGTAAAGCATTAGAGGGGGTATCTAATCAATCTATCTATTTATTCCAATATTAATTTTTCTCAATCATTTTTATTTTCATATACATAGTCTTTTCTTATTTCTTTCCCCTTTCAAACAATTAAAACCTATTGTTTCACCAATTTACTTCTTGAATTTCTATAAAAAGATTCATTTTCTAATGAATTTATAGCTTCTGCTATTTCCAATAATTGGCTAGACGACATAACTCATTTTCTAAATCGTGCTCTATCTATACTAGATTTTTTTGCAATTGATAAAAATTGGTTATGTTCATTTCCGGCAATGCATGTATTCATATTGTCAATTTGTTTTAAAAATGAATCGCTTGCCAAAGACATAAGAATTAAAACAAATTCCTTGCGACATTCAGAATTTCCAAAACTATGATTTATAATAACAGAGTCAGGTAAAGTCAAATTATCATTATAAAAACCTTTTAATTTATTAAACATATTTTCTAAATAAATTTTCTCATCATTAAAATCATTTTTTTTCTGTATGCGTGAATTATAAATTGGAACTATATTTTTCTTTATATTTTTCAATTGTTTTATTATTTTTTGACTATCACCTTGAGAAGTTATTGTTTTGATGATTTTATTTTTTTCAACTTGATCAATCTTATATTTTTCATTAAAAAGAAGCGGTATAGCTTCCCTAAATAAGCTATAATTTTTTAATCCATAAAGTTTTTCTTCTATTTCCTTTTTTGACTTAAAATTACAGAAAATTCTATATGCATAACTACCCAAATCACGAGTTATATAACTATTTTTAATATTACTATGAGGATTATAAATTTTATACAAAAGATCATGCAATTTCAGATTATTTTCTAATAAATAGTCATTTAAAATATTGCCAAAATCTCACAATATTGTAATTTTTTTAATAGCATCTTTTTCTGTCCTAAAGGCATTATTTATCGGAGCTAAATAATCAACTAATTGAACTAATGTGTTTTTATATGAATTAATCATATTTGTTATTTTTTTATTTTAATTTTCCTAAATACGACAATGGTTGATCAATAAAATCTTTCATTTTTTCTTCAAATACAAAAATAAAATCAACTTGTTGGTTTAATATTGTTTTTCTATCTGGCTCTAATTTTTTTTGTTGCCAAAAAATTTCTTTAAATTCAGTAGAAATAACTGCTGATAAATAATTAGCTAAACGAGCAGTTATTTTCATCTCTCCTAATTCTGCTTTTGCAGTTGATCCTTTCCTTAGTAAAAAATCTGGATGTTCTGTAAAAATAGTTATAATACCATCTCCGTAATGGGATC
>CAZCTX010000026.1:0-7902 GCA_964502205.1 uncultured Candidatus Saccharibacteria bacterium | reverse complement strand
ATGGGCCTGGCGAGATACCATTTCTCTATCCCGCATAACTATTATATCACAACAAGTATCAAAAATCAAGCCTTTTGCTATTGCGTTTCTAAACAAAATGTAATATAATAATATTAGTACTTGTTCCTACGTATACCAACGCTCATAATTTTTTGGGGAAATCTCCCCACCAAGGGCCATCAGACATGGCCCTTTCACATAATCAAAAACAGCGCCTTACGGCGCTGTCTCAAACATATTTTATTCTTTCATTTCACCACGAATACCTTCCAAGATATCCTTAGCAAATTCCTTGCCTCCAATACCAAAAGCAATACCACCAGCAATAGCTAACATAACTATTAAACCAGTAAATATTGTTGACAAGTACATTGTTGGAATACCCAATTTTTCAATTGCAGTTAAAAATCCAACGATATAGATTGCTCATTTAGCAAAGGATGAAGTTGTTTGGTACATTCTCATACCGCTTCCTTTAGCTGAAGCTTTGATTATCTTGCCAACAAAGTCGGCAACCAAAGCAGTAACCAAAAGAATCAAAACAGCTACAATAGCATTAGGAATATATGCAACTACTTTATTTAAATACATTGCAAAAGCATTTAAATTTAAGTAATCTAATGTAGCTGATAAGAAAACTAAAATAATCATTCATTTTGTCAATTGAGCTACAAAAAATCCAGCGTCTAATTTAACACCTGCTTTGTCGGTAAAGTTTTTAAAACCAATTTTTTCTAAAACTCTATCAATTTTGATAGCATCGATAATTCTTTCGATTAACTCTGCTATACCAGCGGCGATAATAATACCAACAAAGAATATTATTAAAGCACCAATGAATCTAGGCATAAACATAATGAAAGCATTTCATAGATTCATCAAAGCAATTTGTGTTGAAACAGCTATATTTTCGATCATAATATTTTTTTAAATTTATTAAATTTTTTAAAAAAGCTTAATCGACCTTAGTATATTTATTAATATTGTAATGTATTTTTTAAAAAAAATCAAGTATATTTTAAAGAGCGCATTCTAAGCGCTCTTTAAATATTTATTGTTGAACATTATCCAAAGCTTCTTGTGTTTGAGTTATTGGTTTTGCTGGCTTTTGCATAGAATTCATCTTATCTTTCATTTCTTGCAATTTTCTATTCTTCTCTTCGTTTAATTGCTTTAATTTTTCAACACTCTCTTCTCGAGCTTTTTTAGCATCTTCAACTATTTTTTGCTTTTGCTCTGGTGTTAAAGTTTGAATTTTCAAATCTTTTAACTCAGAAAACTTTTCTTTTGCCGTTTCTAATATATCCTTTTTCTCCTCTCTAATTTGTTGATTTAATTCAACCTTTTCTTTAATGATTTCTTTTTTCTCGATATTTATAACCGGTTTATTGTATTGAACAATTTTAGCCATTATACTTTCTAACTCACCTCTAATTGAACCATCAGCAATCTTACTTTTCATTTCTTCTAACCCTTCTTTAGCTAACTTAGAAATTCTTAATCTTAAATAATTAGTAAAATGACTTTTTTGATTCTCATTCATTAACATTAATTTTTCCTTCACCATTTCCATTAAACTGTTCAAAATCTGTTTTCTCTCTTCGGACAACAATGTAACCTGTTCTTTTAAATTCTGAATTTCTTCATCTGTTTTAGCATTTTGAAGTAACCCCTCCTTAACTTCAATTCTTTTTTGAATATTCTCTTGTCTTTTTTCTAAATTAGCAACAATATTAGCCTTCTGTTCATCAGTTGCGTTCTCCAATCTTTTAAACAAAACAGAATTAGGATCAACCGCATTACTCTTAACTTTATTAATTAAATCACTAACATCATTCCCTTCTTGTTTTAATTTTTCTAATTGGCTTAAAGCATTATCTCTTCTTTGAATGTGATTAGCAATAATTTTATCCATTGCTTCAATCTTATTTCCTTCCAATAATTTATTTATCATTTTCTCGTCCCTCTCAATTATCTGATTTTCGATTTTTGCTCGAGCAACAGAATTTGTAGTCACAACCTTTCTTAACTCCAAAAATCATTTACCAATACTAAATCCTATTGGCATAGTAACTTTATTCTGTACTGTTGTTGTAACAGCAACAGTAGTAGTTGTTGTTTCTTCTTCAACTGTTGCCATTTCTTGCGCAAACGCAACACTAGCAACCATCAAAAAAATAAAAACAACTAATAGCAAAAACTTTTTCATATTTATGTATTTAGATATTAATACATATATTATAAATAAAAATCAAATAAAAATCAAGCGAATTTATAAAAAATTCGCTTGACCTTGTGGACCGTAGGAGATTCGAACTCCTGACCCCCTGCTTGCAAAGCAGGTGCTCTACCAACTGAGCCAACGGCCCATTGCTTAAATATATTATCACATTTTTTCCAATATGTAAATATTAAACACCAAAAAACCGATTAGCATTATTATAACTAATATCTAATATATATTTAGTATCAACCCCTAAAACACTACCAATTTTTTCAGCAACATAAAAAACATTCTTTGGTTCATTAATTTCTCCTTTTTTGCATAACGGCGCTACATACGGAGCGTCAGTTTCAATTAGCAACCTTTCCAAAGGAACATTTAAAATAACCTTATCCATACTATCGTCATAAGTAATAACATTCGAAAAACCAAAAAAATAATTTTCATTTTTAACAATTTCTTCAAAATCAGAATACTTACCTTTAAAAAAATGAAAAACCGCTTTGCCCATATACCCCATTTCCTTCAAAATTTCTAATGCCAGTATATATTCCTTTCTTACATGTAATATTAAAGGCAAATTAAATTCTTGAGCTAATTTAATTTGAAATTTAAAACATTCAATTTGCATTTTTTTAAAACCCTCCTTATCTCCCTCTAAATCTTTTAAATATGAAAAATCAATACCACATTCTCCAATTGCCTTTACATTTTCATCAATCATACCCCTTAACAATTCTAAATCCTGTGGATATTTAGTTTCGTTAACATTTTCTTCCTTATCTTTATAAATCTCAAAACCCAAACTATGAAACGGATGTACTCCAACAGAACTAAACAAATTCCCAGGATATTTTTTGCTTAACAAAACACCTGATTCAGAATTTTCAATACTTGAACCAACATTTATTACCCTGCTATCATTTTTAATTATTTCATCTACAATTTTATCTCTTAACCCATCAAAAGCATCAAATTGCAAATGACAATGCGAATCAAAAAACTTCATATTTCTATTTTATTTTATCATAATGTTTTTTTAACTTTTCAATAATCATTTTTACATCATTACGAATTGATTTAACATCTACATAACTTGTTTTGTATTTCCTAGCAAAAATTTCACCATAATTTTTTTAAGTCCAACAATACCTTTAAACCCATGAGGGTCATAAAGTGCTATACCCGCGTCACTCAAAGGTTGAACCACATCCCCACGATAAATTTTTAAATCCTTCTCTTCCTGAATCCTTTTAGAAACATTATCAGAAAGTATTTCCAAAGAAGCTATCGTTACGTTTATGCCTTTCTTCTTCGCCACATCAATAAAACTTTTTAAACTATCTCCTACACAAATAAATTCAGTAACAAATAGAACAGAACTTTTTTCTTTAATAACACCTTTGGCTTTCAAATAATCAAAATATTCCCCTAATAATTTTTCTCTAGAAGCCATCTTATCTGTCGGCTCATCTTCATATGGACCAGTTACAAACAAAATTTTAGGACTCTCAACTTTATCTTCAGCGTATATCAATTTTAATAACCCACCAACAACCAAAGCAGGAATTCTTCCAGAACGATCCTCGCCAATAACAATATCAAATTTATGTTCTTTGATATCCTCTTTCATTTTATTTATTAAATTGCAAAAAGTACGGACCGATGTCCTTAAATATCGATTTTTAATATCTTCATTACCTCTTCCCATTCAATTATCCAATATTTTGTTCATAATACTTGAATAAATAATCTATCATTTTTTTAACATCCTCTCTTGCTTTTTTAACATCTTTTTTGTCAGCTTCTTTGTTTGCCTGAACAAAAACATCACTATCCTTTTTCTTTTTAACCCCCGTTAGTTCCTTATCGTCTGAATTTCAAAACAAAATTGAACCAATTCTATCCTGAACAATTCCAGCATCATATACCTTAATTTCTCCTTCTCGAAAATATGGAGTATTAATATGTCTTTGCAAATCTAAAACATCAAAACCAATTCCCGCCTTACCAAACACTTCATTAAAATTCAAAATAGTATTATTAGTTTGGTTATACTCTGTTACTATTAATATTTTAGATCCTTTTTCTAATGTTTTCTCCTGTACGTATCTTTCTAATTCTTTTTGCATATTCTTCTTCCATAACTCAACATCCTCTTCAGAAACTTTTCACCCGCCCCTATTGCCCTTGAAAAACAACAATTTAGGTACATCAACTTTATTCTTTGAACAAATTTTCTTGATCACTCCATACAAAACCAAGGTCGGCAACCTACCCGACACATCATCTCCAACAACAGCATCATATATATTATTAGAAATATTTTCTTTTAACATTAAAACCGCATTCTCAAAAAACTTCAAAGATTTTTTGAACAAACTAAGTTCAAATTCAGGTATTTTTTTATCTTTCTTTGGTATTTCCATAATATATTTTTATTGACCGTGCTTAAATTCAATTACATCGCCATCCTTAACCAAATACTCCTTGCCTTCACTCCTAAGCAAACCCAAAGATCTTGCTTTTTCAAATGATCCACAATCAATTAGTTTTTTCCAATCAATCACACTTGCTTTAATAAACTTATGCTCAAAATCACTATGAATTGCTCCACCCGCTTCTGGTGCCATTGTACCATTGCTAATAGTCCAAGCTCGAGTCTCATCTTCGCCTGTAGTAAAAAATGTAATTAAATCTAACAATTTATAACTTCGGCGAATTAATATATCTAATTCGCTTTCTGTTTGAAGTCCTAACATTTCTCTTTCTTCCCTCGTCATACTTGCAACATCAAATTCAGTTTTCACATCAATTATTAAATACGGATAATTATTACTTTCAAAAAAAGACAAAATCTTAGGATCAACATCTTCATCAACCCCATTCAATAAATACAAACAAGGCTTATTCGTCAAAAAAGAATAATTTTTCAAACAAATTTTCTCTTTGTCATCTAAATCAATATCTCTGATTTGTATTCCTTTATTTAAATTATCTTTTAATTTTCCAAAAACAACTAATTCTTTTTTAGAATCAGCATTCCCTGTTTTCGCCTCTTTTTCCAAAGAAATTAATCTTTTCTCAACTGTGTCTAAATCTTTTAATATCAATTCCGTATCTAAAACATTTTTAGCTCCAATTGGGTCAACATCATCTAAAACATTAATAATATTATCATTTTTAAAAGCTCTTAAAACATAGACAATGGCATTAACTTCACGAATATGTGATAAAAATTGATTTCCTAACCCTTCACCTTCATTCGCTCCCTTAACTAAGCCAGCAATATCAACAAATTCAACAATTGCTGAAATTGTTTTTTTAGAATTGCTAAATTCAGTTAATTTATCCAGCCTGTAATCCGGCACTGATACAACTCCAATATTTGGCTCAATTGTACAAAAAGGATAATTTGCAATATCAACTTGTTTTTTAGTTAACGTTTGAAACAAAGTTGATTTTCCAACATTTGGCATACCAACAATTCCTACTTTTAAATCCATAACAATTTTTTAATCATATTAATTAACAAACAAAATATTATTTAACAAAATATTTTCGACTTTTATCTCATCATCAATTTTATCAGTAAAAGAAATATATTCAAAATTAAAACAATAATCATATTTAACAATATTGCAAGTAATACCATAACTGTATTTATCTCCCGGCATTAACGTATCATTACAGGAATAAACATTATCACCGTTAGTTATTTTAATTTCCTTATCCTTCAAACAATTTTCAATATCTCTATTAGCTAAAACTGAGATAGCTAATTCTTTATTTAAGTATCTACCGTCAAAAAAACCAATAAAATCAGCACCATCATCAAATACAAAATTTCTGCCCCCCTCATTACTAAATATTTTTTTATCAAAAAACATTTTTAAACCAATATTTTCGTTCACAAAAACATATTTATCCTCCTCATCTCCTAATTGTATTTCTTTTTTATTCTTCTTAAAATTATTAGATAACTCTGTTGTTGATTTTAATTCATTTAAAGCCGAGTTCATTTGCATTAAACTCTCTCTTATATCATCGGTTTTTTCTTTAACTTCAGAAGCTCGATTAAAACCAATTAATGCTTTATCAAAACTTTGTTGATAAAAAAATATTACCAACAAAACAAGACCTAAAGTTAAAATCATAAAAACAAAATTTTTCATCCGCTTTAATTAATATTTTTCATAAAAGGAAAAACAATGGTATCGCGTAAAGTTGAAGCCTCTGCCAAAACAGTTACTAATCTATCAACCCCGATTCCAATTCCAGCTGCCATTGGCATACCATATTCCAATGCTTCGATAAAATCTTTATCATAAGGATGTGCCTCCTTATCTCCTGCTTTTTTATTCTCTTCCTGAGATTTAAATCTATTAGATTGTTCAATTGGATCATTTAACTCTGATCAGCCATTACAAACCTCTAACCCATTAACTAGCAATTGAAATCTTGAAGCAATTCTAGGATCATCATCTTTAGCTTTCGCTAGTGGCGATAAATCAATCGGATGGTCAATCACAAACAATGGACCCTTAATTTCGCCCCTAAATTTTTTAAACACAGCGTCAAACATCTTTGCTTTTGACATTCCTTTTTCAACCTCAATATTGTTTTTCTTTAAATAATCAGTAAATTCTTCCAATGTATTATCGAAATAGTTCAGTCCGCTCTTTTCATTAACAAAATCAATGATTGATAGTCTCTCAAAAGGCAAACTAACATCTTTGTATTTCTCAATATTGTTCTTGACCGCCAAAGCCTTAAACAAATTTTCCATCAAAATCATCAAATCTTCTCGATTAGCAAAAGCTTGATATAGTTCAAGCAAAGTAAATTCCGGATTATGCTCCCTGTCAATGCTTTCATTTCTAAAACATCTTGCAATTTCAAAAATCTTTGGATAACCAGCAACTAAAACTCTTTTCAAAAACAATTCTGGTGCAATCCGTAAATAGACATCCATATCTAAATCATTCAAATGGGTCATAAAAGGCTTAGCCAATGTCCCTCCATAAATTGCTTGTAATACTGGTGTCTCGACTTCAACAAATTTCTCAATATTCAAAAACTCTCTGATTTGATATATGATATTTCAACGCAAATCAAAAACTCTTTTGCTTTCCGGATTAACTAAAATATCCAAATATCTTTTACGATATTTTTCTTCAACATTTTCTAATCCATAAAACTCACTTGGTATCGGTCTTATTGATTTTGATAATATTTTTCATTCATCTGCTTCAACAGTTTTTTCTCCTGTTTTTGTCAAAAAACAACTACCACCAACATAAACAAAATCACCAATATCAATTGTATTAACAAATAAATCAAAACTATCATTTAGTTTATCTTTTTTCAATAAAACTTGAATCTTAGTATTGTCATTCTTAACATGAAAGAATACTAAAGCTCCATGAGCCCTAATTGACATTACTCGACCAGCAATTTTAACGTTGCCACCTTCTTTAAAAGAATTTAACAATTCCTCCATATCATTAATCTTATCCATCAATTCCGGATAAACATTAATATTACTTTCTAACAATTTTTCTTTTTTCGCTATGCGTTCTTGTATAATATCATCCAAAGCACTCATATGTATTTTTTAATTTTTTAACTATACAACAAAATTTATCATTTTGTTTTTCACAAACACGACCTTCTTA
>CAZCTX010000025.1:0-7906 GCA_964502205.1 uncultured Candidatus Saccharibacteria bacterium | reverse complement strand
GCCAGTAATGGTTTTAGCTGAGGAGTACTAATTTCCACATCCTCATCTTTATTAACTTATTAATTGAGTTAGTAGGGAGAAAATATGTATAACGACCCTTTTACTTTTATAAAACAAAATTTTGGCTGGTGATTAATTATGATATGTACCACCCGTTCCCATTCCGAACACGATCGTGAAAGTATCATAGCTTGATAATACTCGCAAGGGGAAGGTAGAGTTTGCCAGCCATTTATGCCGGCGGTTTTGGGCAACCAAGATCGCCGGCTTTTTGATTTTGCTATTGTAAAAAATTGAAAAATTTAGTATACTAAAAGTAATAATTTAAAAATTTATTATGCCAGAACGTTTTGTTAAACAAACTTTTTATTCTATTTTAACTTTTGTTGTTGTTTTTTTTATTGGATTTTTTACTTTTAAAAGCTTTCAAGCAAAGCCTTCGTGTTTTGATAATATTCGTAATAATGGCGAAGAAGGGATTGACTGTGGTGGGCCATGCCAATCATGCGAAATTAGATCTTTAAGCGCACTTGAATATATTGAAAATGCATCAGCTTTTTTGCAACAAGATAAGTATTTTATATACAATCGTGTTACAAATTCTAATGATGATTGGGGGGTTAAAGAATTTTTTTATACTTTTTATTTTGTTTCTCTTGTTGAAGAAAAAGGAAAAACTAAAGAAAAAGTGGAAAAGAAAATTGAAGGGGTGGGATATATTTTACCTAATCAAGTAAAATATATTGTTGATATTGTTGAAAAACCTAATTTTAAATTTGATAAAATTTTATTTAGAATTGATGAAAAGAAAATATCTTGAAGCAAACCTTTGAGTTCTGATTTTATTGAGGCGAATCTGTTTAGTATCAGCAATATTGCTTTGAAAACTGGGAGTGGTCAAATTATTACAACTACAACTAAGGCAGGAAGTGTTACTTATGAATTTAAAAAAGATTTAAAAAGAAATGATAAAGGCGAAGATGTTTTTAATTTGCAGTCTATATTGGCTCAGGATTCTGCTATATATCCAGAAGGGGTTGTAAATGGGACTTTTGATATGGCGACTTACAAGGCAGTTATTCGTTTCCAAAAATCTATTGGTATTTCGCCACAAACAGGAATTGTGGATTACAAAACTAGAGAATATTTAAATCAATCTTTTGGAAGTCAGACAAAGAGCACGACAAGTGTTTCTGGTTTTAGTTTTTCTAATAATTTGAAATTTGGAGATACTGGATCAGAAGTAAGTGAGTTGCAAAGAGTTTTGAAAGAATCTCCAGCCATATATCCAGAAGGAAGAATAACTGGCCAGTTTGATTATTTATTGAAAAAGGCGATGGAAAGATTTCAAGCTCAATATGGTTTGCAAGTTACTGGAGATTTTGATACGCCAACTCGAACACAATTAAATTTGTTGTTAAATAAAAATACAGGTGGCAGTGATGTTCCTCCAGGGGTTACAGCTAATCTTAGTTTTACAATATTTAATAATGCCAATGCTTCTTGGAAAGAAGTTAATATTGTTGGATTTTTATGCGATGCTAATGCTAAGGTTGTGGCAATATCCCGCACAAACACTGATGTTTTAGCCCAAAAATCTAAAGAAACAACATTATCATGAACTCATCAGATGCCAGAAGGAATTGATGTATGTCCAGGAGGGCTCCAAGTTTATACCAATGTGTTTGATGAAAATAATATATTAAGATAATAGAAGTTATATATAAAATATTATGCAATTTAAAGAATATATTTTAAAAAATTGAAAGCTATTTGTTAGCTTGGCGATATTAAGCACATTGAGCTTATTAATGTTAGCTAGCTTAAGCATGAACAAAGTTGATAATCTAGATGCTTTTTACAGACAGGCAGTTTTTTTGATAATTTCTTTTGGGTTTTTGTGATTTTTTTCTAAAATCGATTTTAATTTTCTAAAAAATCATTCATCTTTTTCTTTGATTTTTTATTTAACCTGGTTGATAATGTTGGGGTTGCTTTTAGTGGTTGGACAAACTACCAGAGGTATTACTGGTTGGTTTAGGTTTGGGTTTTTCAGTGTTCAGCCGGTTGAGTTTATGAAGATAGCTTTAATTGTTTTGCTGGCAAAGATATTATATGATAAAAAATCTGAAATTTGAAATCTAATTAATATTATTAAGACTGGGATTTTTGTTGGCATACCTTGTGTTTTGGCGTTATTGCAGCCAGATTTGGGTTCGGTTATTATTATGTTTTTTATTTGGTTAGTAATGTTAATTGTTTGTGATTTGAGGGTTAAGCATTTGATTTTAATTATGTTAATTATTTTTTCTGTTGGGTTTGTTGGTTTTAAATATGTTTTGAGGGACTATCAGAGAAATAGATTAATATCTTTTGTGAATCCTAATTTAGATCCAACTGGGTTAAATTACAATCAGAGGCAATCAGTTATTGCTGTGGGGAGTGGTAGGTTTTGAGGCAAGGGGTTGGGTTGAGGAACCCAAACACAATTGCAATTTTTACCCGAAGCTAAAACTGATTTTATATTTGCTTCAATTGCGGAAGAGTTGGGGATGGTGGGAATAAGTATATTATTGATTGGTTTTTTGTTGATGTATAGTTATTTTTTTGATGTAATTACTTTTGCAAAAAGCAATTTTAGTAAGTTAATTGTTGTTGGTTTATGGGTTAAAATTTTTGTTGAAATGTTGGTTAATATTGGGGTTAATGTTGGCTTGTTGCCAGTCATCGGAATTGCTTTGCCGTTTGTTAGCTTAGGAGGGTCTCATCTTATGGTTGATTTTATTGTACTAGGTATAATTTTAAATATTAATAATCGATAGAAATATGAAAAAGAATTTAAAGATTGTTTTGGCATTGGTCTGTGTTATAGTTGTTTTTGTTTTTAAAAGCATAATTAATTATTCTGGGAATGTTAGCAATGTATCGTTTACTGTTAATCCCGGAGATAATTTTTTGAAGATTGCTTCAAATTTGAAAAAAGAAGGAATTATTGAAAACAAGAACTTGTTTGTTGTTGTTTCTTATTTCTCGGGTGATTATTCAAATATCAAGCCAGGTGATTATGTTTTTGATGGTAATTATACCATGAGGGGGATTTTGGATGTTTTAAAAAATAATCGCGGTATTTTGGTTGTAATACCAGAGGGTTATAATATTTTTCAAGTTGAGAATGAGTTGATTAAAAAAGGAATTATTAATAATAAATTTGATTTGGTTAATTATACGGTTGGAGATTTGGGGGATAAGATTAAGAAATATCCTTTTTTGAAAAATGTTGATTTAGAAGATAATTTAGAAGGCTTCTTATATCCTGATTCTTATTTCTTTTTAAAGAACATGGAGGCGGGCGAAGTTGTTAACGTGTTTTTGAGCCACTTTGGGAAAGAGATTTATGATAAGGTTGTTGGAGATATGGGAGAGGATGATTTTTATAATAAACTAATTATTGCTTCAATGGCAGAGAAAGAAGTTTATCATAGAAATGATATTTCTAAGGTGGTTTCGGTTATTGAAAACCGAATGGAAAATAATATGTTACTGCAGATTGATGCTACTTTATGTTATATTAAAATGAAAAATAGCTATTTAAAAGGGGAGGAAATAGACTGTGGGGAATTAGTTAATGTTGATAAAAAACTAGAATCTTTGTATAATACTTATATGGTAAAAGGAATGATTCCGGGACCAATTTGTAATGTTAACTATGATACTTTTAAGGAGGTATTAGTTAATATTGATACTGATTATTTTTATTATATTACCGATCCTAAAACAAAGAATGCTATTTTTGCTAAGAATTTAGAGGGGCATAATATTAATATACAAAAATATTTAAAATAATATATGGAGAATAAAAATTCGTTGATTTCAAAATTAAGTATTTTATTGGGTAAATTACCTAATATTGGGCCTAGACAAGCTAAGCGACTTTCATATTTTTTAGCTAGATATGACCCGAAAATATTAGATGAAATTGCTAAATTGTTTTGAGATATTTCTAAAAAAATTGGAATTTGCGAAAATTGTAATTTTGTTTTTGAAAGGGAAATTAAAAATCAAAAACTATGTTCTATATGTAGTGACGCTAAGAGAATTGGTAAATTTATTTGTATTGTTGAGAAAGATACAGATGTAATTTCAATTGAAAAAACAGGTAAATATAAAGGGGTATATTATGTTTTGGGTGGGCTAATTAATTCTTTTGAAAATGATATTGAAAAAAGTATTAATTTAAAACCATTGATTGTCAGAATAAAAAATTGTTTAAATAAAAAAGAACCAGTTGAAGAAATAATATTAGCTTTGAATTTTACTTCTGAAGGGTATTTAACTGCTAATGAAATAAAAAATCAATTAAAACCTTATGGGGTAAAAATCACTCAATTAGGTGTTGGTTTGCCGATTGGTAGTGAGGTTGAATTTGCGGATACAGAAACACTAATTCAGTCGTTTAAAAACAGGAATTAGTGGTAGCTAAAATGTCTAGGTTTTAAGTGGATAAAGTGTTAATTTAGGCTATTGACAAACTGATAAAAATTTGTTAAATTGTACTTCAGATACTTCCGAAATATGGAAGTGTTCTTTTACACTCTAATGTACAGATCATTTTAACAACTAGAAAATTTCGAGGTTTTTTAGTTGCTCCAATGGTTTATTCTTTTAAAAAGTTTTTTTATTTTTATTAAAAAATATACAGTTATTATTTTGGATGAGGATTTGATCCTAGTCCAGAGTGAACGCTGGCGGTGTGGATAAGGCATACAAGTCGAACGGTTCTAAAGGGTTTCGCAAGAAATTTTTTAGAATAGTGGCGAACGGGTTAGTAATATCTTGGTACTTACCTCTAAGATGAGGATAATCCATCGAAAGATGGACTAATACTCAATAGTCCCTAACAAGGGTAAAGGCGCAAGCCGCTTAGAGAAAGGCCTAGAGCCTATCAGCTAGTTGGTGAGGTAATGGCTCACCAAGGCGACGACAGGTAGGGGGTGTGAGAGCATGGCCCCCAACAGGGACACTGAGACACGGGTCCCACTCCTACGGGAGGCAGTAGCCGAGAATCTTGGTCAATGGGCGCAAGCCTGAACCAGCGACACCGCGTGCAGGATGAAGGCTTTCGGGTTGTAAACTGCTTTTATTGGGGAAAAAGTTATTGATGGTACCCAATGAATAAGTGGCTGCTAACTACGTGCCAGCAGCAGCGGTAATACGTAGGCCACAAGCGTTACTCGAATTTACTGGGCGTAAAGTGTTCATAGGCGGTTTTGTTTCGAAAGAAAGTTTAGTTTTTTATTTTATAAAGGACTGAATATAGTCTATCGTTAAAGATTCTGGCTCAACCAGAAAAGTGCGATAGAAACGTCAAGACTAGAATAAGGGAGGGGTTAATGGAATACACGGTGTAGAGGTGAAATTCGTTGATATCGTGTAGAACACCAAAAGCGAAGGCAATTAACTATCTCTTTATTGACGCTCCATGAACGAAAGCGTGGGGAGCAAACAGGATTAGATACCCTGGTAGTCCACGCCCTAAACGATGATCATTAGCTTCTTGAAGTGTCGACCCTTTAAGTGGCGAAGCTAACGCGTTAAATGATCCGCCTGGGTAGTACGGCCGCAAGGCTAAAACTCAAAAGAATAGACCGGAGCTCGCACAAGCGGTGGAGCATGAGGTTTAATTCGACGGCACGCGATGAACCTTACCAGGGTTTGAAATGTTATTGAAAGTCTTTCGAAAGATTGACCCTCCGCAAGGACAGTAACACAGGTGCTGCATGGTCGTCGTCAGTTCGTGGCGTGAGTTGTTCCCTTAAGTGGGGTAACGAACGCAACCCTTGTCCTATGTTACAAGTGTCATAGGAGACTGTCTGTCTTTGACAGAAGGAAGGAGAGGATGACGATAGATCAGCATGGCCCTTTGACACCCTGGGCGACACTCATGCTACAATGGTAATTACAAAGGGTTGCCAAGTCGTAAGACGGAGCTAATCCCAAAAAAGTTACCTCAGTTCAGATTGAGGTCTGAAACTCGACCTCATGAAGTTGGAATCGCTAGTAATCGTGGGTCAGCCATACCACGGTGAATATGTTCCCGAGCTCTGTACTCACCGCCCGTCAATTCAAGGGAGTTGGTAACAGCTGAAGACTCTGCAAAGGGGCTAGGCTGGGATCAATGACAGGGGATAAGTCGTAACAAGGTACCGCTACCGGAAGGTGGAGGTGAAACATTTCTTTTAGGAACTTTTGTTTGATTTGATTCGTCAAATTAAACTATTTCCAAGGTCGTCCCAAGATATTTATATTTTGGACCTTACGCTTAAACCATTTGGAGTAACTGAAAAATTTCGAAAACAAAAATGAAGATACTAACTCTGTTAGTGTCTTCATTTTTGTATTGAATAATTAAAGTTCCGGAGTGTGATTAAACAGTGGTCCTGGACTTTAAGTTGTAAAAATCCTTATTTCAAGTTCGGGTCTAAACTTGAAATAAGGATTTTTCTTATTTCAAGTTTGAAAAGGCCTAACTATTGACTTTTTTGATATTTAAGGTATAATATTCAATATAAAGTCCCGAACATAGGTTTAATCTAATGTTTAGACTCCAAATATGAAAAAAGGCGATTTTTTGTCAAAATTATTAAGATCAGATAAAACGGTGTTTTCTTTTAGTGATATTATCTTATCTTGAAAAGAAATGGATACAAGCTCGGCTATTGCTAGGGTTAGTTATTATGTAAAGAATAATCAATTAATAAGGTTGCGTAGGGGGTTATATGCGAAAGATAATAATTATGATAAGAATGAATTAGCGACAAAAATATATATTCCTTCATATATTAGTTTTGAAACAGTTTTGAGAAATGCTGGTGCTATTTTCCAGTGATACGATTCTATATTCGTTGCTTCTTATAAGACAAAAGTGATTGAAGTGGATGGACAAAAATATTGTTTTAGAACTATAAAGCCGGAGATTTTAACTAATTCTTTAGGGATTGTAAATATGGGAAATTATCATATTGCTTCTCCTGAAAGAGCATTGTTAGATATATTGTATTTAAATAAAGATTATTATTTTGATAGCTTGTCAATTTTTAATTGAGAAAAGGTATATGAGATTTTACCAATTTATAGAAACAAAAGAATAGTAAAGAAAGTTAAAGAATTAGAAATTTTGTCTAAACAAAATATTAAATAACACAATATGACTTTAAATAAAATTGTGCATGAGAATATATTGATCAGTGTTTTAAAAGGAATATTCTTAGACCATACAATACAACCAATATTGGGTTTTAAAGGTGGTACAGCTGCTAAATTATTCTATGATTTAGATAGATTTTCTGTTGATTTGGATTTTGATCTCTTGGATTTATCTAAAAAAGACTATGTTTTTGAACATATAAAAAAAGTTTTAGCTAAATACGGTGATTTAAAAGAAGCTAAAGAAAAAAGATTTACTTTGTATTTTTCATTAAGTTATACCGATAGAAAGATAGGCGATCAAAAATTAAAAGTAGAGATAAATATTAGACATTTTGATTCAAAATATGAGGGAAAGACATATTTAGGAATTCCTATGAATGTTATGGTTAAAGAAGATATGGTTGCTAATAAGCTAGTTGCTATGTATGAGAGGATCGGAAAAACTAGCCGAGATATATATGATGTTCGATTTTTTTTACAGAAAATGTGACCAATTAATGAGGAAATTATTAAAAACAGAACGGGGTTATCTATGAATGATTTTGTAATTAAATGCATAGAAAAGCTAGAATTATTAGAAGAAGATAAGGTTTTAACCGGTTTAGGTGAATTATTGACCGAAAATCAAAAAGATTCTGCCCGAGCAAAAATGAAAGTTGAAGCTTTGTTTTATTTAAGATTGTTACTGAAGAATATTCAA
>CAZCTX010000024.1:0-7914 GCA_964502205.1 uncultured Candidatus Saccharibacteria bacterium | reverse complement strand
ATTACAATGAATATTGGAGATCCAAATCAAGCTTTTTTGAATAGTTTTATACCTAATGATGGAGTTGGACTAGCTCGAGAAGAATTCATTGTGGCTAATCATATTAAGATTCATCCAAAGGCATTGATTGAATATTCGAAGCAAGATAAGGAGGTTAAGGCGAAGATTGATGAATTGACTTTTGGATACTTAGATAAAAAATCTTTCTATATCGATAAATTAGCGGAAGGGATTGGAAAGATTGCTAGTGCTTTTTATCCGAAGGAGGTAATATTACGTTTATCTGATTTCAAAACTAATGAATATCGTAATTTAATTGGAGGAGAGAAATATGAATTAAATGAAGAAAATCCAATGATTGGATTTAGAGGAGCTTCAAGATATTACAGTCCAGCTTTTAAAGATGCTTTTATGTTGGAACTGGAAGCTATTAAGAAGGTAATATATGTGTTTGGGTTGAAGAATTTATCTATCATGGTCCCATTCTGTCGTACAATTGAGGAAGGTAATAAAGTCATTGAATTAATAAAATTATCAGGGATTAAGGATGTTAAGATTTATGTGATGTGTGAAATACCTTCTAATGTAATACTAGCAGATAAGTTTTTGGATATATTTGATGGAATGTCAATTGGATCTAATGACTTAACTCAATTAGCTTTAGGAATTGATAGAGATGCAAATCATTTAATTCAAAATATTAGTAATGAAAATGATGAGGCGGTTAAGGAATTAATTAGGATGGTAATACAGAAATGTAAAGCAAGAGGGAAATATATTGGTATTTGCGGACAAGCGCCAAGTGATTATCCTGAGTTTGCTAAGTTTCTAATTGAAAATGAAATTGATTCTTTGAGTTTAAATCCTGATTCAGTCTTTAAGATTATTAAAGAATTAGGGGAGTAAGAAAAAAGAGGAGGGGACTCCTCTTTTTTTGTTTTTTGGAAAAGAAAAAACTGCCTCAACCTCTTCGGTGTATTGGCAGTTTTGGAGGAGATAGAGACTTATTCTTTTATTTTAAAATTGTCTCCTACGCGAAGTCTGCCGTAAAAAAAACAGACTTCTAATTCTGGACAGGAAAACCAGATAACTTTTGTGAATTGCCAGTTCTGAGAGCCGAAGCCAACCCCCTCCATTATGACGGTGTCGCCCCATGGGTCAACAACAGTTCTGTTGTTGACAAATTTTGCACAACCCATATCTTCCAACGCTTGGTTGGAAGTATCGATTGTGATTTTTTGACCCATTAAGTTGTATATTATTTTTTCAGACATTTTTTCCCTTTCTGTTTTTTTAAAATACAAGGTGCAAATTTTTAAGATAATGATATTATATCATATGTTGAGTATTTTGTCAAGATTTTGGGTTTGTAATACAGCTCTTGATTTATTGTAATTTGGGTAGTATAATATATATATAATAAAAGTTAAGAAATATATATGAAAGAAAATGAATTATATCGAATGCCTATAGAGGCTTTAAGATACAGTAATACTTATGCTGTTTTAAAATTTTTGTTGATAATGTTGTTTTTATTACCTATAGGAGCTGTTAGTTGAGGTGTTTTTAAATTTTTCTTTTGATTCATTGGTTTAATAGTTGTGTCTATTATAATTCAAATTAATCTAGGCTATTATCGTACTAGCTTTATGGTTAATGATAATGAGTTGGTTTTTAATTATGGCATTTTAGTTAAGCATTCTAAAAATGTTATGTTAGCTAAAATACAGAATGTTAATGTTGGACAAGGAATGCTAGAGGCCAATTTTGGCATTAAATCAATTAGAATTTGAACTGCTTCCCAAGAACAAATTAGTAATCGTAATAAAGAAATTAATGTTACTCCGGCTGTAGTATTGCACTTAAAAAGTGAGGATGTAGAAAGTTTTAAGTCTTTATTAAATAAAAGTTAACTATTTGTTATGAAGATAAATATATTTAAAATTCCATCTGAAAATATTCAAAATTTGAAAGATAAATTTCAAGATAAAAGGGTTAATCTTGTTTTTGAAAAAACTAAAATAATTGACGGATGGAACTGCTCTTTTTATATGTCTAGCGATCCAGCAGTCAAAGATATTAAATGAGTAAACGATTTTAAAGATTTTATTAAAGATGATGTCGAGAATAAAATATATTTTTCTGCGTATATTTGTGAAAAAAATAATAATTTTTTTGTCTTGTCTAATGGAAAGGCGCATTTTTATATTCGCAACTTTTGTGAACATAATTTTGGTCTTAAAATTGCGCAGAGAGTGGCAAATGAAAATGATATAAGACAGTTGGCCGTGCAAAGATTTGCTGGTAAAAAAACAAAAGAAATAAATAGTTTTGCCAAGAATTCTAAACTTAATAATGAAAGTGGCGAATCGGTCGATTATATTAGTGCTAAAATTATAGAAGAAGAACGGGATTTTTTTGGTGTTAGTTCTAAATTCGGAGATTCTCTGATTGTTTCAAGGAAAGATTTAAATTTAACTAATTTGCCTAATTTATTTGATCGCATATTGTATGTTTTAAAGCAAAAAGAAAGGTTTTTGCTTCCAATGACTATAGAAGTTAAGGATGGCAGTTCTTTAATGAAATACGAACAAAAACTATTAAATGATATGTTTTTGGAAGGCTCGGACGTTGATTTTATAAGTAGTTCTTATGATATAGTTGGAACAGATTTTATTTTTTCTGGTAATGAAAGGTACATTTATAGTTATGAAGGTGTTTTTTCTGATGAATTTAATGATTTAAATTTAACCGATCTTAAGGAATTTATGAGCATAAATGAGATCCAAACCAAGAATGTATTTGAAATAATTATAGAAATTAAGCTAGATGAACAGAAATCTTATAAAAAAAATATTAAAGATTTGTTGACTTATGCAATACCCAGTGAAAATGTTATTTTCCAAAATAAAAAATGAATTAGATTTAATGATGAGTATGTAGACCAAATTAACAATTCAGTTGATCGTGTTGAAATTGATTCGACTGAAGAAGAATTTAAAATTATGCCATCAGGTGAGCCATCTTTTTTATATAGTGATAAATCTTGCAAGAATATTAATTTAAAACTAGCCAAATACAACTATAATTTAGCAGATAAAAATTTTTCTTTAATGAAAATAAAGGGGAACTATAAAATAGAAGCCTGAGATTTGTCAGATAAAAGTGGTAAAACTGTATATGCTATAAAATTTGGTAGTAGCCAAAAATTAGTATATGTATGCAATCAAGCCTTTAATACTTTAGAAATTATCAGAAATAATGCTAATATTTTGAAATCGTTGATTTTACCATCAAGATATTGTTTATGATTAGGGCTTTCTAGAAAAGAAATGCCTCAAAAAATATCACAAATTAATTCTATTATTTTGAAGCAACAAATTGATTTATTTGCAAGAAAATGCAGAGAGGTAAATATTATTCCAGTTTTAAAATTTAGCCGAATAATATAAAATATATTTTATGTCAAAGCTAAAAGATCTGCCTGAGGTTGAAAGACCAAGGGAAAAATTAGTTAAAAAAGGGGTAGACAATTTAAAAGACGAAGAACTTTTAGCTATTTTATTAGGCACTGGTACAAAAGAAAAAAATGTGTTAGAATTATCTAAAGGGTTTTTGAAAAAATATAGCAAAAAGAAGATATTGAGTTTAGAATATGATGAAATTGTTAAAAATAAAGGTATTAATTTTGCTAAGGCTTGCATTATATTATCAGCGATAGAATTTACTAAGAGATTGTTAGATATTGGAATAGAAACTTTACCAATAATAGAAAATAAAGAAGATATAGTTGCTCAAGTTAGTGATTTAAGAGATAAAAAGCAAGAGCATTTTGTTGTCTTATATCTTAATGCGCGGAAAGAAATGGTTTTTAAGAAAGAAGTATTTATTGGCGTTTTAAATGGCAGTTTGGTTCATCCTAGAGAGATTTTTTCTGAAGCTTTAAACTCTGACCATATTTCAGCTGGTATAATATTAGTTCATAATCATCCGTCTGGAGATAGCGAGCCTTCTGAAGAGGATTTGTCAGCAACGAGAAGAATCGTTGAGGCTGGGAAATTGATGGGGGTATTTGTATGGGATCATCTAATAATTACAAAAAATAAAGTATTTAGCTTTAAAGAAAATAAATTAATTTAAAATTATGGCAAAAAGTAATAAAAAAAATTATAATGAAAGATTGGAGCAAAGACTTTGAAGAGCTGCGGATGGATTAAGATCTAATAGTGGTTTGAAAGCCTCTGAGTATGCTCAACCGGTTTTGGGCTTAATTTTTTTACGTTTTGCAGATGCAAAATTTGAAAAAGCAGGGTTAAATTTGGTAAAGGAAGGCAGGATAGATACAGGCGCTTCTACAATGGATGAAAGCTTCACGAAAGATTATTTTCAAGCAGAGGGAGTTATATATTTACCGGAAAAAGCTAGATATTCATATTTATTAAACCTACCAAGTCAAGAAAATTATGGTAAGGCAATTAATAAGGCTATGGAATTGATTGAAAGAGAAAATCCTGATTTATTGGGGGCGTTGCCTAAAAATTATGAAAAATTAGGAGATAGTATTGTATTAAGTTTGTTGAAGAATTTTTCTGAAATTCCTGTAGATGCAGAAGGCGATATGTTTGGAAAAATTTATGAATATTTTCTTGGAAAGTTTGCTAGAACTGAAGGGCAAAAAGGGGGAGAATTTTTTACTCCTACTAGTATTGTTAAATTAATAGTTGAAATTATAGAGCCGTTTAAAGGAAGAGTTTTAGATCCTGCTTGCGGTAGTGGGGGTATGTTTGTTCAAAGTGCTAATTTTATCAATCAGCATAAAAAAAATGGGGATACGCCAGATAAAAATATAGCTATATATGGGCAAGAAAAAACTTTGGAAACGGTTTATTTGTGTAAAATGAACTTGGCTGTGCATGGATTAAGTGGGGATATAAAGCAAGCTAATACAATGTATGACGATGTACATGATTCTGTAAATAAATTTGATTTTATAATGGCTAACCCACCATTTAATTTGAAGGGCGTGGATAAGGAAAGATTGAAAAATGACGAAAGGTATTCTTTAGGAATTCCAAATGCCGATAATGCTAATTATTTATGAATACAGATTTTTTATAATTGCTTAAATTCGAAAGGGAGAGCTGGGTTTGTTATGGCTTCGGGTACAGAAGGTTCAGGAAATAAAGCAGAGGTTGAAATTAGGAAAAAAATTATTCAAAATCAAGATGTCGATGTTATAGTTGCTGTTGGTAATAAGTTTTTCTATACCGTTTCTGTTCCTTGTACTTTATGATTTTTGGATAAGGAGAAGAAAAACACAGAAAGAAAAGATAAAATTTTATTTATTGACACTCGTAAAATATTTAGAGAAATTGATAAAGCACATCGAGAGTTTACACCTGAACAAATTCAATATATTTCTAATATTGTAAGGTTGTATAGGGGAGAAAAAATTGATAGTTTTACTAAATATTTAGACGATCAATTGTTGGTTTTGAAAAAAACTGACCCAGCTTCTAATGATGAAGAAAAAGAAATAAATGATAGAATAGGGATTATAAATGAATTAAAAACTAATTGGGAAAAGAATTTTAAAGATAATAATTATGCTGACGCTCCTGGTTTATGTAAGATTAAAAATATTGAAGAGATTGAGGCAAATGATTGAGTTTTGAATCCTGGTCGATATGTCGGCTCCGATTATGTCATGGAAGATGACGAAATTTTTGAAGAAAAAATGAAAAATTTGACGAAAGAGTTGTCAGAACAATTTGGTCAATCGCAAGAATTAGAAGATCAAATCAAAGAAAATTTAAAAAAGATAGGCTTTAAGATTTAGAGAGTTATGAACAAAAAAGAATTTATAATCAAACATCCAAATAAAAATTTTCAAGCAAGGCTTGATAAAAATGGTGTTTTTGTATTTGACGCTAGTTCTCTTTTAAAAATTTATTCTTTTACGAGTACTGAAAGAAAGAAATTTATGAAAGCCATGGCGTGGCTATCAAAAGAAAATCGTTTGTGATCTCCTTATCAATTTTTTGAAGAATTTGAGAGGCATAGAGTGCAAATTTTACAAGAGGAGCTGGATGCTTATACAAAACTTAAGAATATTTTTGATCAAAATTTAAATATACAGATAGAGGACAATAAAATTAAAGAATTTTATAATCATAGTGTTTTAAAAGTTTTTGTTAAAAAATATTTACAAGAAATCAAGAAATATCATATTAATAAGCTTAAAGATTTGAGTAGTTTAAAAAAGAAGCACCCTTTGTCTGATTATGATTCTGTAAAAATTCAACTATGGAATTGTTATAATAATAAAATTGGTGATGAATATTCCTTTGATAGATATCAGGAGATATGTAAAGAGGGGGAAGGGCGTTATAAAAAATTTATACCTCCAGGGTATATGGATGTTGGAAAAAGTCAAAATGATTTTACTAAACAGAAACAATATGGTGATCTTATAGCGTGATATCAAATCAAAGATTTTGCTAAAAAATATAAAAAATCCATTATTATGATTACAGATGATAAAAAGGAAGATTGGTGGAATATAAACAAAAAGATAAGGTGTGGAGCAAGAATAGAATTAGTATATGAACTTTTTTGTTATGCAGGTGTAGATTTAAAAATGATGACATTTGAAGGTTTTCTGCAATATGCTGAGCAAAAACTTAATTTAAAGGTTACCGATTCGGAATTAATTAAATGCAAAGAGGGAGACCAGAATGTTTTAGCTACTCCGTTACTAGAACAAAGCAGTGTTGAGAAAGAAACTTCAAATAATTTTAATTAATAATAAAAATCAAGCCATGAAAACATTTTTTGTATCTTACGATCTTGGCGTTCCAGAAAGTTATTCTGACTACATAAAGCTTTCTGATTATTTAAAATCTATTTTTGGAACTTGAGCTCGTCCGGTTAAATCAGATTGAATAGTAAAATCTGATTTAAATGCTGCTAATATAAGAGATTTAATAATGTCAAGACTAGATTCTAATGACAAGCTTATTGTTATTGAAATTTCTAAAGATTGGGCTACATATAACATATCTAGTGAGGTTACCGAATGAATGAAAAATAATTTATAAATAATGTTTATGTCAAATAAACAAACTGAATTCAAAAAAACAGATATAGGATTTATTCCTTTAGAATGAGGATTTGATTTTTTAGGCAATCATTGTAAAATATTTGGAGGAAAAAGATTACCCAAAAGCGAAATGTTACAAAAACAAAAAACGAATCATCCATATTTGAGAATTGTTGATTTTGGAAATTTTGGAATAAACGATCAAAATATTAAATATATTTCTGATAAGACTTATAATCAAATTAAAAAATATATTATTAAAAAAGGTGATGTCTATATTTCTATTGCAGGCACAATTGGTTATGTTGGGGTAATTAAAGATAAATTTTCTGAAGCAAATCTTACAGAGAATGCAGTTCGGCTTACAAATTTGAAAGAATTAAACAATTTATTTCTTGGATATTATTTAAAATCAGAAACTGGACAAAACCAAATTCAACAAAATATTGTTGGGGTGGCGCAACCTAAATTGCCTATATATGGAGTTGGAAATATTAAATTACCAATTCCGTCATTGTCAGAACAAATCCAAATCGCTGAAATTTTATCATCTCTTGATGATAAAATAGAATTAAATCAAAAAATGAATGAAAATTTAGAAAAAATTGGGCAAGCATTATTTAAACATTGATTTGTAGATTTTGAATTTCCAGATGAAAATGGAAAACCTTATAAATCGAGTGGAGGTAAAATGATAGATTCAGAATTAGGGGAAATTCCAGGGGGATGAAAAGTTGGATTTTTGGGAGATAATGAACTATCAAAAATTATAGGTAGTGGTATAAAACAGTTTGATGGTCAAAAAACATATA
>CAZCTX010000023.1:0-7979 GCA_964502205.1 uncultured Candidatus Saccharibacteria bacterium | reverse complement strand
TTTTTATTTTCTGGCTCCCAAATACCTGTTGCTGTTAATAAATCTTTTCTCTCAGCTAAAATGATATCATCAACATGAAAAGAATTTGGTTCCCCAAATAACAAAGCTGCAAAATTGGCAATCTGTTTAAAATCTTCTTCTCCCCCAACCAAGGTTGCACTTGTTGCAATGTAATATAGTCGATGAATATTCTGAGCTAATATTCTTTGTTTCAACCTTCTAAGCAACATGGACATTTCAATCCCTTTTGCTCCGCGGTAAGTATGAACTTCATCAATAACAATAAAACGCCAATTTTGGGCATATCTTCCATCAAAGAAAACATTATCTTTTGGTCTTAATAAGAGATATTCAAGCATTGCATAATTTGTTAAAAGGATATGCGGTGGTGTTCTTTGCATTTGATCGCGGCTAATAATTTCATTAACGAGTGGTTCCTCATTTTTATTTATTTTATGATAGTAATCTAATGCATCATTATAATTTTGATCAGTTTCTCCGGTATAACTTCCAAAAGTAATATCGGGATAATTTTTCAAAATTATTTTAAGGCGTTTCATTTGATCATTTGCTAATGCATTCATTGGAAACAATAAAAGAGCTCTTACTCCAGGATTTAGAATGCCTTTTTCTTTTTCCTTCATTAGACTATTTAATATTGGGATCAAGTATGTTTCTGTTTTGCCACTTCCTGTACCTGTGGATACAATTAAATTTCTTTCTTCCCTAATTACTTTTTTAACCGCTAATTCCTGGTGTTTATATAATTTTCTTTCTAAAGGCATTGAATCTGACATCAACTTTTCAAATTCTTTTGATAAAATTCCTTCTTGAATAAAATCCCTCAAAGATCCCCCTGTTTCAAAAGGAGGAATTGCTTCAATAATTGGTCCTTTAATAAGTCTTTCTGAAAATTCAAGGAGTTCTTTAAGTTCTCGATTTAGGTCTTCATCCTGGAATCTAAAAGTTGTTGTTAAATATTGAATATAAGCTTTTTTGATTTCGTCACTGGTCTTTAATGGATCTAAAGCCATTCTTTTGTTCCTCACTCATATATAAATCAACATTAATTGCATATACAGATATTTGATCCTCCGATTTATGATTATCTCTTTTTTCATCCCAAAATATTTTCTCGCACTTTGTACAATATATTGCTCCATCTAAGGAGTAACAAACGAAATAAGGAATATAAAATTGATTTTCCCCTTTTTTATCAATATCAAAAAATACATCTTTACCTTCTTCAACAGGTTCTCTTCCATTTTTATTGATTAAAAACAAACTTCCATGAAACCAATTACCACCACCTTTAGCCATTTCACGTTTAATGTTGTGAATTAAATATTTTTTGTTACAATCGATAATCTTTTCTTGGCATTTCATATCATATCCATCTATCTGGTTAATTACGATTCCAAAATGCATCATTAACTGTTCAAAGTATTCTTGTTTTCCAAAATTGACATAACATACACCATTATTTTCATTATCAGGATATTTTATTTCATAAGACCAGTTAATTATTTCTGAAGAAACAACTTGTAATTTGTATAATCCAAAGGGCACTTTAGATATATTTTCAAATATAATAATTTGAAAATTCCCTGGCTCAAATTGAGTAATATTTTTCAGCGATTTACTTGAATACTTTTTCACACAATTTTTAGAACTTACATTCCATAAAAACATTTCATAATCGGTATTTTTACCCTTTACCTTAAGATTGATTTCTATTTTCCATTTATTATTATCAATAATTGACTCCCTTACATCTAAAATATATTCTATTCGTGTTCTTATTTTAAAAAGTTCAAAGGCATCGTCTTTTTCATTGAGCCGTAATTCAATAGGAATAACATTCTCATTAATATTTAATAACTCATCGCAATACTGTTTAGTATTACAACAAAATAATTCTTCTTTTCTTTTAAGTTCTATAGTTTTATTTTTATATTTTAAAACTGGCTTATTAAAATTGCCCGGAATTTTAATAAAAATATCCTGTATTCCTTCATACCAAACTTCTTCTATGTTATGTTTCCATATCGATTCGCTATTTTCTTTCCATAAAATACTCGGTAATTCAATTTTATAAGTAAAACTTTTTTTATTATCGTTATTAAACGTAACTATTCCTTCAATTTCTTTATAATTTTTTAATAAATCAATAATCATTAGGTGTTCATCGTCGCTCTTTTTGATTAATTCATAAGTTTGATCTACTTGAAGAAAAGATATCGGAAAAACACTATTAATCTTCAATGTAGCTTTTGTATCTTTAGGATAAATAATAGAAGGGGAAAATACTAAATCAATATGATTAAGATAAAAAAAATAAAATTCTTTTCTAAAAAAATTCTTTCTATTTCTTAAAATTATTTCATATTTTCCAATCTCTTTTTCAATTATTAATTTATCAAGTAAAATTCGTACATTCGTACCCTTTTCTGATGCTTCTATATCAATATCATTTATTTCACTAATATTTATAAGTTTTTCATCTTTTCCGGGATTAAATATATTAATATCCCAATACTTAATATCATTATTATCCAGCAAAAATAAGTCTATATACGGTAATTTATCAGAATAGACAAGACATACATCAATAGTTAATGGTTTTATTAAATTTCCACCAATTAATTGTGGTTCATTAAATATTTTCTTTCTTAAAATAAATTTCTGATTTTTTGAATCTAGAATTGTTATAAAATTAATGTTTTCTAAGGATAAATCAATTCGCTTGTACTCTTCCCACGAATTTAATAAAGGTGTCTCATAAATAATCAAATCCTTTTCATGAACTTGATATGATTTGGGAACCACTAAATAAGCATTGTTGTGATCTGGTATTTGATTGTTAGAAAAAAAGTTTTGTTTTTGGTCGAAAATCCAAATATCATTGCTATTCTTATTTAATTTCTTTACTATTGTATTTGTTAATGTCTCATATTTAATATAATATTTTTTGTTTGGTGAGGGAATGCAGAATAATACTTTATCATCGGTAATTAAAAAATCCCTTTCTTTAAAGAAATTCAAACTTTTTTCCTCAATACAATTGTCTTCTTCATCAACGAGGCTAATTTTAATATTTTTTGGTAGATCGTTATTAAGTATTGAGTAGGTAACTTTCTTTATTAAAATGCAAATAGTATTATCTTTAATATCCAAATAATAAATGGGGTCTGTTAACTTTAAAATATTATCTTTTTCAATAGAAGGATATATTGATTTATCTTGTCTTCCTTGCCACCAAAGAACTAATTCATCTGATATTCTTTGGGTTATAATTTGTTTTATATCATTATCAATCAATTTACCTTCTTTTAGTTTTTTTAGTGCTAATAATGTATTATAAAAAAAGAATTCTGCTTCTTGTTCACCATCGAGAAAATATATTTCTGAAGATCTCCTCAAGAGATAAAGCTGGTTATCAATTTCACTCTTTTGTTGCTTATATTTAATTTTGTAGTCTTTAATAGTTCTCTTATATTCTTCAATCTCCTGCCGTAAACCTTCTTTAGTAATAAATCTTTTCTTATTCTTAAGATATGTTTCTAATTTCTGTTCTTCAACTTTATCATATAATTTTTTCAATACATCACTATATTTTAAATAATTTTCTTCCCCTTTCTCATAGTTTCCTTGCCCTAAAATTCTCATGTATTTAAAATATTCATTTAATTCTTTTTCTACTGTAATTGCTTTTTCTCTATATAAATTTAATACTTCTTTTAAAATATTTAGATAATCTTTTGTGTTTTTACATAAAGGCATTAACCAGTTATTGATTTGTTGTTTTGATAATAAATAAAATTTTATTGTAAACCTTTCATTCTGGAGAAATTGGTTATTTATAATGTTTTTAATAAAATTATGTAATATATATTGACTTATTTCTTTTATCAGTACTAATCCAAATATTAGGTAATGGCTATCTTGCGACCTTGAGAAATAGACATCACATTTTTGTATGAATGGTGCAATGGTATGAATTTTTTCTAATAATGATCTGATTTGATTTCTAATTTGAATTTCAATATTCTTTAGATTAGCAATTTCTTGTTTTTTTAAAGTATGATGATTATTTGAATGTTTGAGCAATTTGATGATAATATTGAGATATGGTATATCCCTTTTTATTCGTTCGTATTCTGATATTAAATCCCATAAATTAAAAAGATCTTCCAAATCTTTTATTTCATTTTTATAATTTAGAATTTTCTCCCTTAAAATTTTTCTCTTATATTCATTAATTATTATCTTTCTCCAATTCTGAATGAATGCTTTTGCATTTAATTCAGTCAATAAAACCATTGAACTATTTAACAATGAATCAAGCAATTGAAAATATAAATCTAAATAATAATTTGGGATTCGACCATGAGCTAGAATTGACTGGATATACTGTTCGTTAATAGTATCTTGATTATTGTATTCTTTATGAGTTTTATAACTTCTAAATTTTTTTAAATTATATTCACTTAAAATATTTTCAAACTTTTCTCTTATTTTCGTTTCATCTATTATTGTTAAATTATTAATTTTTATTTCTTTTTCAAAAGTTGGCCAAAATACTCCTTCTCGATACTTAAATATTCCAAAAAAAACTATAAATACTGCAAAACTAATGGGATACATTTCAGATTTATCAATTAAATAATCCACGTTATAATTCTGACATGAAAAAAAATTTTTTAGCTTAGAATAGTCCTCTTCATTTATAGGAATATCACCTAAAATTTTTATATTTTCCTTTTTTATATACTCCTTTAAAAAATTCTCACATTCCTTTAAGTTATTAATTTGTTCGAGCATATTTCCTATCCTTAAATTGATTCTAATTAAACGTATTTGATCTAAGCATTTATAAAAAAAAATAAAAAAACTAGTTTCATTATCCGCAAATATACCCTCAACTTTTTTTTGGAAATAACCTGAAAGCAATCTTCCTACTTGGTTAATCTCTGATTATAAAGTATCCAGATGAAGAAAATATGATTTAGTATTTAATAGTTGTATCCTCACCTCCTTTGAATTGCATAAAAGTTAGTTTAGAAAGAATTTGTTCTTTAGCGAATAAGGTTTCAATTGATTCTTTACCTCCACTCCTCACCTAGTTTTTATTCTATCAAATATGTATTATTTTTCATAATCATATTTTAATATTTCTTATCAATTTATTTATATTTTTATACAATATTGAAATTATTTTAATATAATATTTGATAACTGATTAAGAAAAAGGGAGAAAATTTGCCAACTCACTGTTTAAAATTTATTAAAAAACTACTTAATCACCAACACTCCAGTCAAATAACAATGAATTCAGGATCAATTCCTTTTTTGTGTGTAAATTCAACCTCGGTTAAATAAATAGAACCGTGGTATCATTAAAGCGTATTGAAAGAAGTTCCTGGTTTGACCCATTTCAAACCAGGAAGACGTACCGTGACAATTCACCTCCCAACCATGATGAACTTATCAAAAGATCGTTCTCCTGTGTTCCATTCCTCAGGTGAATCCGGGTGCTGGTGGGGGATCATGACCAAACAATAATCCCCCACCGTCTCCATCTGATGATGGCGAGGAGGAGAATCTTCTCACTGTAAAACGCTGCAAACACTTTACGATAAGGGAAAAACTTCTTTTTTAAAGAGAAGGAAGAATTGCAATGCTTTCTTGAATAGTCTTCAGCTGACCACCACTGGCTTTCCATCCATAGGAATCACTCATTTCGAGGTACCTCTTCCCCGACCATTTCTCATCATATTCGAGAAGAAAAGCTCCAATGAGACGTACGCTCGGTTCCCGATTAGGAAAGATGCGAATCACCCGTTCCCGTCGACGGATTTCCTCATTCACCCGCTCAAGAGAATTGGTGGTGCGGAGTTTGATCCGATACCTCTTGGGAAGTCCCAAAACCGCTACCGCGTCATCAAAACCACTCTCGAAGACATCCATGGCGTGAGGGGCTCTCACCCCATATTCATCCTGATAGTTTGGTGCCTGTCACTTAAGTTATTCAGGTTTTCAATCGCTTCAATTTGACAGTCTCTCAATCCGGTTTTGATAAGGGGTGGCATCTTTTTCAATCTTTCTCTTAAGGTATCCTCTTCAAAAAGCCAGCCCAATAACGTCTTAGGTTGATGGAAAGCAAATACTCTACGACTGCAAGACTCAGGATCTCGTAAATCTCGGAAAAAAGTTTCTGTACCGGTGGTTTCGTAAGAAAAAGGAGGAGTGGTTATTAGTTGAGACATGCTTTCTTTTACGTTAGCTATATATTTAGCAGTCTGTTCGGCAACACCGCTTAATGTTGTTCCCTCAGGCTTTGCCTCAACAACTGCCACCGGCTTTCCATCTGCAAAAAGCAAATAGTCAGCATACCCGAGTTTAAGAGGAAACTCCCGGACCGCTACACCCAGGGAGGCTTGGAGATTCACCTCATAATAATCCTGAACCACCCAGCCCGCCTGTTCCAGCAAAATGTCGATCTCTTGTCTTGCTTTTTCTTCAGGTTTCATCGTCCTTTACCGCTCTATTACCTTAATTTTATCACTGCGGATAAGGACAAAGTGTGGATCCTTCATTCCTTCCCTCTTCCTTTTTGTTTTAGAGCACTTTTCTACTTTTTCTCATTAAAAAAGTAACTAACCAATAACAGCTCCTATTTTATCAAATAAACAAAATATCACATACAAAATATAAAAAATTAATTACATTGGATTAATATATTTCTGCAAATTACTAAAAAATCTAATATAATATTTGAGTGAAAGTACAAAAAAAGGACGGGGACTCCTTTGCCAATTCCAGACTTTCAATCATTCTTCCTTCCTTTGTTGTTGCTCGCTTCAGATGGAAATGTCCGTAGTATGAGAGACACCATTGAAACCTTATCCAACCAATTTAATTTGTCGGATAAGGAACGAAAAGCTCTTCTTCCCAGTGGAACTCAACGAATTGTTGATAACCGTATCGGTTGGGCTCGAATCTATCTTACTAACTTAATTACCACATCCTCATACTCGAAAGAAGCTGTTACGTGGGTTTCTCAGTTGCTCAAAACTTAGAAATCAAAAGAATTGATACTGATTATTTCCATGAGGAATAGTTTGTAATAATCTTAAATATGAGTTTGTCTTAATAGTTCTGTTCCTTTTTTATTAAAATTTACATTAGAGAAAGAAATTTTGAGGAGGGATTATTCATTGGGAATTTATAAAAAAATTATATTTATTTTATGTTTTATTTTTTTATTAACTGCTAATGGTTTTTGTTACACAACAGAAGAAATATTTGATATGACAATTAATTCAGTGGTTACTGTCGTTATGGAAGACTCAAAAGGAAAAGAAATGAGATTCGGAAGTGGTTTTTTTATTGGAGAAGGTATTATTGTAACTAATCATCATGTTATAGAAGAATCAAAAAAGGGATATGTTAATTTAGTAGGCAAAAAGACAAAATATGATCTATTAAAAATAATAGCTGAAGATAAAAAAAGAGATTTAGCAGTAATCTCAGTTAGTTACTTAGATGCTACTCCACTTCCAATTATTAAAGAAGAATCTGTAAC
The DNA here is from genome assembly GCA_964502205.1 of uncultured Candidatus Saccharibacteria bacterium. Lineage (GTDB taxonomy): Bacteria > Patescibacteriota > Minisyncoccia > UBA6257 > JAKLIH01 > JAKLIH01. The sequence goes on along the minus strand of CAZCTX010000023.1, from coordinate 391 downwards.
TATTGGAGAGAAGGTTTATGTAATTGGTACTCCTTTGGGCTTTGAAGGGACAATATCTGAAGGAATTATCAGTGGTATTCGTAGTGTTGATTCAAGAAATATTCTTCAAATTACAGCACCAGTATCACCTGGATCAAGTGGAGGACCAGTATTAAATTCTAATGGTGAAGTAATTGGTATTGCTTTTTTAACAGCGGTAAAAGGTCAGAATGTAAACTTTGCAATTCCAATATCGGATTTATTACAACTGATAAACGAAAGAAACCTTGCTATTCCTTCTTTGAATTATGTGTCTCCAAATAAAAAAGATATTAGTATTGATGCTGAAAAAGAATCTTTGATAGCGTATACTAAAGTTCGCAATTTCGCACCTTGAAAAAAGCCACCGGAG
>CAZCTX010000022.1:0-9128 GCA_964502205.1 uncultured Candidatus Saccharibacteria bacterium | reverse complement strand
AAATATCAATAGAAAATCCGTTAAAATTAATGTTTAACGGATTTTTTAATTTATTTTATTGGAAATTTTTTACAAATTTGTAAAACTTCTTTTTTGATTTTTTCTAAATCTTTTTTGCAATTAGATATTAATTGTTTTCTTGTTTCTTTTTTCTTTTCTTCTGAGAAAGAGATTTTTTGTTTTTGTTTTTCTTTGGAGATTATATCTATGGTTTGGTTGATTAGTTTTGCAATTTGTTTAACTTCTTTTTCTTTTAAGCCTCTGGTAGTAATGCTTGGGGTACCAAGCCTAATGCCGGAAGGATAAAATGGAGGATTTGGGTCAAATGGGATTGAATTTTTGTTGGTAACAATGTTGACAGATTCAAGGGCTTCAGCGGCTAAATTACCGATGATGTTTTTGTTTTGTAGGTTGATTAAGATAAGATGACTTTCTGTTTCGTTATTTACAATATCAAAATTGTATTTTTTTAATTCTTGGCATAGGGTTTTTGCGTTCTTGATTACTTGCTTTGAGTAATTTTTAAAAGAATTTGTTGAAGCTTCTTTTAAGGCAACAGCAATGCCAGCAATTATATTCATATGCGGGCCACCTTGGATTCCAGGGAAAATTGTTTTTTGAATTTTTTCAATTAATTCTGGATCTTTTTTAATTCCTTTTTTTGTTACCATGATTATTGCTCCTCTTGGACCTCTAAGTGTTTTATGAGTTGTTGTTGTTATAATATCAGCATAATTACTAGGAGATGGGTAATTATTTGAGGCAACAAGGCCAGCAATATGAGAGATATCAGCTATTAGATAGGCATTTACTTTTTTTGCAATTTGTGAGAATTTCTTTCAATCTAATACTTTTGAATAAGCAGTGGTACCAGCTATTATTACTTTTGGTTTTTCTTGGATAGCCAGCTTTTCTATTTCTTTGTAATTTAGGTTTCCGGTTTCATCAACATTGTAGCTGATTGATTTGAAAAGCTTGCCAGTGAATGAGGCTTGACTGCCATGAGTTAAATGGCCGCCACTGGAGAGGTTGAGTCCCATGATTTTATCTTGGGGGGATATTATGGACAGATATACCTCTAAATTAGCAATTGAGCCGGAATAGGGCTGAACATTAGCATATATTGTGTTAAATAGTTGTTTTGCTCGTTGTGTTGCCAATGCTTCTATTTTATCAATGAATTCCATTCCTTGATAATATCTTTTTGTTGGGTAGCCTTCGGCATATTTATTACTTAAATGAGATCCAATTGTTTCTTGGATTGATTTTGAAATGATGTTTTCTGAAGGGATAAGGCTTAATGTATTTTGTTGCCTTGTTTGTTCTTTTGTAAAGAGATTATACATCTCTTTGTCTGTTTTTTGAAGATTTTTCATGGCTATTAATTTATTGGATCTATATCAATATAGAAATCATTTGTTAAGATATTAAGTAATTGGTTACGCATTTTTATATCCTGAGGTTTTATTATGAATGGCTCTTCTAATTTAAGTTTGATTTTAAAACTCCAATAATATTGGTTGTTTATTTTCTCATGGAAGTTAGGAGTTGGTTGAGATATCAGGAATTTATTATTAAGATTGTTTTTTTCTATTGTTCTTTTGATTTTATCGTAATATATTTGTATTTCGGTTTGGGCTTTGTTGGGGTTAGGGTCACGGTATTCTACTGTGATTAATTGGCCAAATGGGGGGAATACATACTTTTTTCTTAATTGATATTCTGATTCTCAGAATTTTTGAAAATTATTAGTTTTGATTGTGTTGAAGATATTATTGTTATTGTGGCTGGTTTTGATGTATAGGTTTTTTGTTGCTAGGTTTTTTAATTTTAATAATATGGTTAGGATCTTTTCTTCTGTTTTGTAATCAGGGATACTGAAAAGGTTATCAATGTTAATTACAGCAACATTATCAATATTGGGCAATATGTAGTTGGTAATTGATGATGTGGTGATAAGAATGCCGTTTTTTGTTGAGATGAAGGTATTTATTGTTTGCTCAATTGTTTCTTCATCAATATCAGAATTAATATTAAATATTGGTATTTGTTTTTCTTTAACAATTTGCAATATATTTTGTTCTAATTTATCAATACCAAGGCTTGTTGGTTGGAAATTTGTTGATTTGCAGTTTGGGCAGGTGGTTATGATTTTTGTTTTTTTATTACATAAACTGCATTTGAGATAATTTTCTTTTGGGGTTTTGAAATATGTAAGTGGTTTATCGCAGTTTTCACATTTTAGCATTGTTTTGCAATCTTTACATTCGACACCATTTCAAAATCCTTTTTTGTTTAAAAGGATTATTCATTTGCTGTTTTTGTTTATATTCTTGAAAATATCTTTGGTAATTGAATGGCCGAGAATGTCTTTTTTGTTATATGTTTGATTGACAATTATTTCTGTTTTTGGGTTGGTTGGTTTTGTGATGGTATCAAACGTTTCAATGTTGATATTGAAATTATTGATGGCAGATAAGTCAAGCTGGTTTTTTTGAAAAAATATTTTTGTTTTTTGTTTTTTTGATAATCAGTGGAGGACTGTTTCGAAATTAAAATATGGACGTAAGTCTCATGATTTATAGCTTTCGTCGTTGCTATTGAAAATATATGTTAAATCAACGTTATTAATGGGGAAGCCAATTGTTTTTCTAAGGCCGAAGATTAATTTTGGTTGGTTATTGAGAAGTTGGCTATATCAGGTGTTGGTGTTTTTTGTTGATACTTTTTTATTAAGAATTACAAATACATCTTGGTTGAAAATTTGTTTGAAATGATCTAAATAGAAATTTAATATTGATTCGGTTGGGAAGGCAAAGAGAATACTCTTTTTTGAATTAAAAGTTTCTAAGATATTTATGTATGTTTGGTCAGGGAATAGTTTTTTTGTGGTTTGGTTGATTGTTAGTTGTTGGTCTTGTTCTTCGATTTTTTGTTTGTTTAAATACTTTACTAAAGAAGTAATGTTTTTAGGGAGCATTATTTTAATAACCCTGGTTAAATCATCATAGTAATACATGCTAACGAACTTTGCAATGTCTCAGAATGTTTTATCAGTTATTGGTTTTGTAGTAATAACTCTTTTGATTTTTTTTAAAACAAATGAATTTGATTTTAATTCATTTTTTCTTTTTTCTATTGGGTTTGAGGAGGCGACAATAGCAAGGATTGGTTTAGTTTGAACTAATATTTCAACTATAACCCCTTTTTCAAGGGGTTCTTTTGAATAATATGTGAGTAATTGAGATACATTTTTAGGAAGATGTTGTAATGGTATTGCCTCGATTATATACATGGTAGTTTATTAATGTTGTTATAAGTATAGTATATTTTTTATTTTTTATCAAATTGTGTAAAAGTGTGTTCTATGGTACAATATGAATATTAATAAAATATAATCTTTTAAAATGATTCCTGTAACTTTCAAACAGAATATTGAAAAGGAGTTAGAAGTATTTTGGGCGTTTATTAATAACGAGCAGAATTTGCGTTATAGAAATTCAATTTTTCGTTCTTTTCCTGATCTTCAAGAAAGATTGTCTAGCATAGAAGGCAGTGAAGCTAAAAAAGAATTTTTAGGAAAATATATATTAGAATTTAGAAATACCAAAAAAGAACAATTCGAAGAATTTGAGAAAATCCAAAGAGAAAAATTAAAACAACAAAGTGGTTTGGTATTAGAAAAACTAGAAGAGGTAATGGAATACAAAGAAGAGAATAATAAAGGATATGATATAATCCCTGTTATTATTCCGTTCTCACCTTTCAAGGGGAATACTTTTTTTTATTCTGTCTTGGGGTCATTGCGTGCTAAAATGTCTCCTTTTGGAGAGGTTGTGTTTGTATTGGCACACGAAGTTTCCCATTTGTTATTATTTAAGATTTTAAAGAATAGTTTTTTTGAAGATAAATACAAATTAAAACCAAATGAATTATATTTTTTAAAAGAGATATTGGTAGTACCAATTTTGAAAGATACTCTTTTAATTAATATATTAAATTCAAAAGAGTATCGTGGCAATCCAATAATTTCATATTTGAATGTTAATAGTAATGGCTTAAACCAATCGATAACTCAATATTTTGAAGATTTGTATAATAATTGTAAGAAAAATGGTAAAACCTTTAATTATTTTGTTGAGGTCGCCATTAAAACAATAAAAAGTATTTCAGAGGAATTAGATGTTAAAAATGAGATGTGAAATAAATATGGGGCGGATAGGAAAAAATATTCTAAAGAAATTCAAGAATATAGTCAGCCGATTGCTATTAAATAAGTTTCATTATTGAATTGTTCTTGATTTTATGGTAGGCTAACAATATATAAATTTAAGATTAAATATTATGGGATTACAAAATTTGGTTTTAAGACAAATGTTACTAGCCCAATTGAAGAAAATGGGCTTGCCAAAGGATAAGCAAGACAAAATATTAAATGCAATATTAAAAAATCCTGAATTTTTTAAAAAAATGGCAGAAGAAATGCAGAGTGAGATGAAATCAGGTTTAAATCAAATGCAGGTTGCTCAAAAATTAGCGGGTAAATACCAGGCGGAGATTAAAAAAATTTTAGAAGAATAATTTATGAAAATACATCGTTTTGTATATGATTTTCGTTTTAGCGATGAACTATTAATGATTAAAGATAGAGAATTGATAAATCAATTCAAAAACGTTTTAAAATTAAGAAAAGGCGAGAGGGTTGTTTTGGTTAATTTCGAAAGAAAAGAAGCTTTATCAGAAGTAATTAATATTTCTTCTGAATTCATTCAATTAAAATTAATAAGTTTAGGGGAGAATAAGAATATTACGGGGATTAATATTAATTTATGTTGTTCAGTTTTGAAGAATAGTAATTTTGAATTAGTGGTTGAAAAAGCAGTTGAAGTTGGTGTTTTGGAAATTACACCAATAATTTTTCAAAGAACAGTCAAAACTAATTTGAATTTTGTGAGATTAAATAAAATTATTAAAGAAGCAATTGAGCAATCAGAAAGAGCGGAGAAGGTAGAATTAAATGAAATTTGTGATTTTAAGAATTCTTTGTTGAAAAAAGAATGGGATGGTTGTTTAAATATTTTATGTGATAGATCGGGGGTAAATATTTTTGAGAAAATGAAAGAATTAAAAGATAGGAAAATTGAAAAAATTAATTTGTTTATTGGGCCAGAAGGAGGGTTTTTGAGTGATGAATTGTTTTTGGCGGAGAAAAATGGTTTTGAAATTGTTAATTTAGGGTCAACAATGTTAAGAGCGGAAACAGCTTCCATTGTTTCTTCTTTCATATTTAATAATATATGCTAATGAAAATATTAGTTGAAGTAAAATTAAAGAGTAAGAAAAATATGGTTGAGAAAATGGCTGATGGCCATTTTATTGTTTTTACTAACAAAGAGGCAAGGGAGAATATGGCCAATAATGATGTTTTATTGCAATTATCTAAATATTTTAAGGTTCCAAAGAGTAATATACATATATGTTTAGGTCAAAAATTGAAAAAGAAAATTGTTGAAATTGACTTGACAAAAAAATAAATTATTCGTATAATGTATATATATAATTAAAAATTAAAACATTGATATGAATTTTTTTAATTTGTTTGGGGGTGAAGGTGGAGGAGTTGATCCGAGAATAAAAAGAAGTGAAGCAAATGAGGAATATGTACCACCAGTTCCCAAGGAGGTTGAAAAGCCCAATTTAGGGCTTGAAGCCGTAAAGAGAGGTATTTCCAATGTTACTTCTTGAGATGAAATACATAAATTTGATATGAAATATTTTGAAGAAGAATTAAGAAAGATTTATGGTTTGAGTCCAGAGCAAGATGTAGAAGAAGAAGCAACGAGAAGAGCTGAAGATGGCTTTCCGTTTACGCTGGATATTATTGCTGAATATTATGGACTACCACCAGGATCTTCTTTTGAAGAAATATCGGAAAAGAAGAATTCTCCGAAATAAATATATTAAATTAAAACCCAGATTATTTATCTGGGTTTTCTGTTGTGCTTTTTTGAAAATTTTAGTATAATTTAAGTAAATTAAATTAAAGATCATGGAAGAAATGAAATTAGGCAAATATCAACATTACAAAGGTAATTTGTATGAAGTTGTTGGGTTTGCCAGGCACAGCGAAACATTAGAAGAGATGGTAGTGTATAAAGCTTTGTATTCTAGTCCTGAATTTGGGGATGAGGTATTATGAGTAAGGCCGAAGAAAATGTTTTTTGAAAATGTAATTGTTGATGGATTGGAAATTCCAAGATTTAAGCTAGTTGAGTAATTGATTTTTTATTAAAAGTATAATATAATTTATATAACATAATCAAAACCTTAAATGTTTTAATATGGACTTAGTTAAAAAATTTAGTGAAGTACAAATGAAAGATGTGTTGAGCGTTGGCGGTAAGAATGCTTCTTTGGGAGAAATGTTGCAACAATTATCAACTCGAAAAATTAATGATGCTGAAAAAGTAATAGAATTAGTTTTAAAGGCAGTTAAAGAAGCTGGCTATGAGCCAGGCAAAGATATATATATTTCTTTGGATTCAGCCGCATCTTCTTTTTATGAAAATGGCAAATATATGATGGGAGATAAAGAGAGGAGTAGTGATGAAATGATAGAGTATTACAAAATGCTGATTGATAAATATCCAATCATTTCAATTGAAGATGGTTTGGCCGAAGATGATTGATCGGGCTGGGAAAAAATGAATAAAGTAATGGGAGATAAAATTACTTTAATTGGAGATGATATTTTTGTAACTAATACTAAATTATTGAAAAAAGGAATTGATTTAAAAGCAGCTAATTCAATATTAATAAAACCAAATCAAATAGGGACTTTGAGTTCAGCCATTGAAGCAATAAAATTAGCAGAAGAAAATGATTTTTCTTGGGTTGTTTCGCATCGATCAGGTGAGACATTGGATACAACTATTGCTGATATTGCTTATAGCACAGGTGCTTTTGGTCTGAAGACTGGTTCACCCCATCAGAGTCCAGATTGCCCGGATAATGAAGATGTTAGGAGGTCAAAATATTTGAGAATGGCATATATGGAGAAAAGAGATAAATTTAAAGGCAGTAAATTGCCTATGGGTTTAATTGTTTTAGATGGCTGAGGATTAAGAGATGAAGTTAATGGTAATGCTATTAAAATGGCAAATACTCCTAATTTTGATTATCTATGAAATAATTTTAAACATACAGAGTTAAAAGCTCATGGATTAGATGTTGGACTTCCTTGTGGCGAGATGGGTAATTCGGAAGTTGGGCATTTAAATATTGGTTCTGGAAGAGTTGTTGAGCAAGATGTCGTTAGAATTGATAATTCAATAATAGATAAGAGTTTTTTTGAAAACAAGACTTTGAAAAATGCTTTTGAATATGCCCGGAAGAATAATTCCAAAATACATATTATGGGGTTGATTTCTAATGCAGTTGTTCATTCTTCTTTGAATCATTTAATGGCTTTAATGGATTTTGCTAAGAATGAAAATTGTAATGATGTTTTAATTCATGGAATTACTGATGGAAGAGATTCTTCGCCAAAAAGTAGCAAAGAATGATTAAAAAAGGTAGAAGAAAAAATACAAGAAACTGGAGTTGGGAAGATGGCGACAATATGCGGAAGATATTTTATGATGGATAGAGATAATAAATGAGATAGGACGAAAGTTGGATATGATTTATTAAGAAAAGGAGAAGGAGAATATTTTAGTAAATGAGAAGAAGCAATTGATAAGTCATATACAAAGGGGGTTAGTGATGAGTTTATTAAGCCAATTGTTTTGTTAGAAAAAGAAGAAGTTATCGTTGAAGATAATGATGTTTTAATATTCTTTAATTTTAGATCAGATCGAACACGTCAGATTACTAAAGCTTTTATGGAAAAAGGGTTTAATAAGTTTTCGGTTTCAAAAGTTAATAATTTGAAATGAGTTTGTTTTACTGAGTATAGCTCGGAATTTAATGATAAGAATATTAGCGTTGTATTTCCGAAGGTTGAAATTGAAAATACATTATCGGATGTTTTGGCTAAGAATGGGGTAAAGCAATTAAAGATTGCTGAGACGGAGAAATATGCTCATGTTACATATTTCTTTAATGGTGGCCGAGAAGATGTTCTGAAAAATGAAAAGAGGATTTTGGTTGATTCACCGCGTGATGTTGCTACTTATGATTTAAAACCAGAGATGTCAATTAAGGTTGTAACTGATAGATTGATTTCTGAGATGAAAAGTCAAGAGTTTTTTGTTTTGAATTATGCTAATCCGGATATGGTTGGCCATACGGGGAATTTAAACGCAACAATTAAGGCAGTAGAAGCAGTTGATGAGCAATTAGGAAGAGTGATTAATACGGCTAAGGAATTAGGATATACTTTAGTTGTAATTGCTGATCATGGAAATGCGGAAGAAGAAGATGAAAAGGATTTGAATAAATTAACTTCACATTCAACAAATCCAGTTCCTTTTGTTTTAGCTGATTTCTATAACAAATTTGTTAATGTTGAATTAGAAGAAGGAAGATTAGCTGATGTAGCGCCAACAATACTTGAATTATTGGGAATTGAAAAACCAGTTAATATGACGGGAAGAAGTTTAGTTAAGAAAGTTGTTAGGAAGAATATGTATTTGATTGAAAAAATTGAAGCTTTTGAAACTTTTGATTCAAGAAATAAATCAACTATTAAGGCAAGAATTGTTTTAGAAGGTGGTATTGCTGGAGAATTTGCAATGGTGCCAGCGGGTAAATCAACTGGTAAGGGAGAGGCACCAGTTGTTTCAACAAAGGAGGCTTTAAATAACATTAAAGAGATTGAATTGGTTTTGAAAGATATTAATGTATTTAATCAGAAAGAGATTGATGGGATTTTGATGGATAATTTAGATAAATGAGGAGGCAATACAACATTAGCTGTTTCTTTGGCTGTTGCCAAAGTATCAGCTAAGATGAAGAATTTGGAATTGTATGAATATATTAATGAAGTATATGGATATGGTAGCAAAGGAAGAGTCGCTATGTTTATGAATATATTTAATGGTGGACTTCATGCATTAAGAGGGGATGAAAAATTAGGAATTGATAAACCAGCAATTCAAGAATTTATGATTTATGTTAAAGATGAT
>CAZCTX010000021.1:0-9148 GCA_964502205.1 uncultured Candidatus Saccharibacteria bacterium | reverse complement strand
CAAGTCCATTATCTAGAGATACTAATCTAGTAGGGCATTGGAGGTTTGATGAAGCCTCTGGTAATGCACTTGATTATTCTGGGAATGGGTATCATGCTACTTTAAATGGAGGAGTTTCTAGAGTAACTACAACTGGAAGTAATAAAGCAATGTATAATGATGGGACAGGATATTTACAAACTTCTTCTTTTGCTATACCTAATACAGGAACAATTACAGTAGAAGTGTGAATGAAAATTATTTTGAATGTTTCGGGGAATCAATCAATAATTGGTGAGAATGCAACTACAGGCGGTACAATTATAGCATATAGGCCGACCAATAGTTATAATTTTGCCTGACAATATTCTATAGATGGTGGGTCTTCCGAAATTGTTTATTTTAATAATTATTTTACGAATTTTGAAAATCAATGGATTTTTTTTGTTGCTATTTGTGATTACCCTAACAAAACATTAAAATTTTATAGGAATGGGCTTCAATTTAGCACTACTCGGAATATTGTCAGCACACCCTTATTTCCTTCTAATGACAGAATAAAATATATCAGTACTTACGCACCGGCTGCCTATAGATTATCCGAAGGTTCACTCGATGATGTTAAAATATATAATCGTTCCTTATCCGATCTTGAAATCTCCCAAATCTACAATCAAACCAAATCTAAATACCAATAATAAATTAAGAAAATAATATGAATGATCAAGAAAAAATACAATACATTGTTAATTATATTTTTAAAGATTTAAAATTAACTGAAGAAGAAATAATTAATAGATATCCGAGAAGAAATTTACCGGAAGGCGTTAAAGTAACTCGTTTTGCTCCAAGCCCAACTGGATATATTCATATTGGGAATATCTATAGTGGACTAATTGATGAAAGAATGGCTCATCAATCAAATGGTATTTTTTATTTAAGGATTGAAGATACTGATAAAAAACGTGAAGTTGAAGGTGGAGCGGATATGATTGTTAAAGCTTTAAATCGTTTTGGAATTAAAATTGATGAAGGATTTTTGGATGGCCAAACAATTGGAAATTATGGACCATATATTCAAAGCGAAAGAAAAGATATTTACCAAGTTTTTATTAAAAAATTGTTATTAGAGGGTAAGGCCTATGTTTGTTTTGCTACACCAGAGGAATTAGAAGAAATTAGCAAAATGCAGGCAGAAAAAAATGAATTAATTGGATATCGTAAAGAATGAGCTATATGGAGGAATAAAAATTTAGATGAAGTTATTGAAAATCTAAATCAAAACAAACCTTTTGTAATTAGATACAAATCTAATGGTAATTTTTTAAATAAAATTAATTTTGTTGATCAAATAAAGGGCGAAGTTATATTACCAGAAAACGAATTAGATGTGGTTATAATGAAGGCAGATGGACTGCCAACATACCATTTCGCTCACGTTGTTGATGACTATTTTATGGGTACAACAGATGTGGTTAGAGGAGATGAATGATTGGCTTCAGTGCCAATTCATTTAGAATTATTTAATGCTTTGGGTTTTGAAATACCTAGATTTTTCCATATGGCGCCAATTGAAAAAATGGATGGCGAATCAAGACGTAAATTAAGTAAAAGAAAAGATCCAGAGGCTGGAATTGAATATTATTATAAAGCAGGATATCCAGTAATGGCTATTAAGGAATACTTTTTAAATTTAATTAATTCTAATTACGAAGATTGAAAATTATTAAATCCAGATAAAGGTTTAGAAGATTTTCCTATTGATATTAGTAAATTAAAAATTAGTGGATCATTACTTGATTATGACAAATTGAATTTCTTTAGTCGTGAGTATATAGCTAAGTTAACGGCCGATGGAGTATATAATTATGCTTTAGGTTGGGCAAAAACATATGACGAAAAATTATTTAATTTGCTATTCAAGAATAAAGAATATGCTCATTTAATTTTTAATATTGAAAGAGAAGGGGAAGGAAAGAAAAGAAAGGACATATCTAAGTGATCAGATGTATATAATGAAGTTTGCTATTTCTTTGATGAAGAATTTAATGGTATTGATATTAATTTAATATTGCCAGTTAGCTTTGAAGACGCTAAATTAATTGTTCAAGAATTTTTAAATATTTGTGATTTCAAAGATGATTTAGATGAATGATTTTCAAAAATTAAAAGTATTGCAAAGCAATTTGGATATGCTGAAAATTTAAAAGAATACAAACTAAATCCTGAAAATTTTAAAGGCAATGTTGCTGATGTAGCTAAGATATTTAGAGTTGCTCTTACGGGTAGAATTCAATCGCCAGACTTGTATCAAATTATGCAAGTTATGGGACAAGAGAGAGTTACTGCGCGATTAAATAATTTTATTAAATTATTAAATTAAAAATATGTGGGATTTAAATTTAGTATGAGAAAATATTGCTAAAATATTCATGGAAATAATGCTTTCTTTGTACAATGTTGTCGAGAAGATCTTCCAAGTTCAAATGCTCCAAAGCATACTCAATATCATTAAAGGTATTGGCATGATTATGGTAGCGGTTGTCGAAGAATTTTTAAAGATATTAAAAATGATTGTAAGATAGTTTGTTTATAAATTTTTGAAACAGACCCCCTACTGATGATTGGAAAAAACAGGGGAGAAGTCAAATGATTTTTAATATTAAAATATATTATTTAGAAATATATTTTTTATATATAAATATATTGGAAGGAAGGTATAATATTATATGTTAGCAAGATTAGAAAATGTGCCAGAAGGAGAAAGTATTGGAAAATGATTAGAAGTAGTGTTTTAAAGCCTAATAGATAAATACTACGTCGAGAAATATATCTTGTGCGACACGGTGTATGAATAATCCCCCGTGTTTATTGGGCTTTATTGCTTAGGCTTTAATATATTAGCCTATTATGCACATTTCCTAAGATATATTTATAGGATATAATTCCTACTATATATATGTCTTTTATGGGCCTTAAATGCCTCAAAAAGCCCCTCTTCCCTGAAAAACGTATATATGGAAGGGTGCGCATTTAAAAACCAGGTTTTTGGCCTGGTTTTTCTATTTATTCAAGATTTACCCTAATATATTTGGCTAATAATGGATGTATTTTCTCTAGTTCTTTATAGCAATTTTGGGCTATTTTGCGGTATGAATAGTGGCCCATTTTACCACTTCTTAGAGATATGAAATGATATAATTCTCTTAAATTTCAGGTCATTAATACCCTTTTTTTGAATGCAAAAGGTAATAAGTATTCTGCTTCATTCGGATATTTTTCTGTAAATTTATTGTATGATATTTTTGCTTTCTCAATGCATTCATTAAATTCTTTTTCAAATCCAGCTTCTATTATTAAAGGTGGAGTCATGAAGCCTAAATCCGAAGTTAATTTCTGGTTGGTTTGAGTTACCATTCTATGTCTTTGAATGTCCCGGAATGCTCCGTAATCTACTAAGATATCAAATGTATAATATATGTGCTCGAGTTCTCGTAATGGTTGATCGTGTTGACCTCTTTGATTTAACGCTTCGTTAATAATTTTAATTTTATGCTCGAATGGCATATTTTTTACCTGCTCCTTTATTTGAGTGTACGAAAGGGTCGAATATTTATATAACAAAGCGGTAATTAATTTTTCTTCTGCATCTTTGTCATACTCTACTATATTTACATCTGTTTCGTCTGGATTGGAACATTCTTGCAAAACAAATTGGCTAATGATATTAAACTTTTTATTAGTTTCAGATATATACGTATTGGCATTAGCATATTTTAATAATGTTGGAACTTCCTCTTGGCCTATTTGTTTTAATGTTGTTCCAATTTTTTGTATTTCTGTAAGTGGGTGGCTAAGCATTTTTGTAATGGCGTGTTCAAGATTTCTAGCATTAATAGTCATACCCATATTAGTCAGTGTTGCTGGGGTTAAGAGAAATCTTATTTCATCACAAGCTTTTGATTTTACCATTGCCTTATATTGATTTTCAGGAATACCTTCTTCGTGTTTTATTTTTGAAGTCATATACTCTATCATTTTTTCAGATAGTTTTTCGTAAGTATCAAAAAGAAAATTTTGAGTTTCTATATATATTTTTTTATACTCCTCATCTTTTAAAATATTTTCAGGGATATAATATTTATCTCGATTAAAAATTTGGTATCGAGTTGATTTTTCTGTAAAAGATGCAAGTCGATTATCTTCAATTATTTTTGTTGCAAGAATTGATACATTTTCCATTGCAATTGAAAGAACAGCATGTTCGGCAACAGATGAATGGCCATAACCGACTACTCATTTTTCATGGAATTCTCTTGATTTGTCGGCGGTTAATTCCCTGGCAATATCACTAAATGACTCAGGGCTTCTTGAACATTTTGCAAATGTTACTGCCTTCACTTCTGGTGGCATGTCTTTTAAAAGATAAATATTTAGATCGTTCATGGTGTATGATTATTTTATTAAACACTTAAATTTTAATGAATTAATTAAAAATATGCAAGTTTTGATATTATGTAACTGTTTTAATATTTTGTCAAATAAAAAACCAGGATGAGTTGGTATCATCCTGGGAAAATATTTTTTAAATGAACTCGCCAAGTAGAAAAGCTTCTTTATTGGGTTTATTTCTAGAGACTACAAAAAGTATAAAGCCATCTTTTTGAGCAATTACTTTTTGGTTTCCATCATAGCCAATAAGACTTCCCTTTTTGATTCGTTCGAAATCTTTAAAATATTTTATTGGTTTAAAATTGTTTTTTGTTTTGTAAATAAAATACACATTAACAATTTTGGTTGGCGGTATATCAACCATATCAAAATAGTTGAGGAACTTATATATTGATTCTATTGCATTGAAATTTGATAAATCCGAAACATGATCGCCACATTCTACGCAAATACCAATCTTCCCTTTTGAAAACATATAGCCATCAGTACCGCCTGGCTCCATGGCAGTAAATCCGGTAGCAATTGTTTTAAAAGGCAAAACCTTTGCAATATTTATTAAAGATTTTTCGCAAATTGTAAAAGGAGTTGAATCTTTATTCATAGCAGAGTGGATATCAAGTAAAGCATCGCTATCATTCAAATAATTCATAATCTCTCTTGACCTTTTGTATTCATAGCTTTGTTTTGTTTTTTCATCGATAAGAGAATCGTCTTTATATAATCTGTTTAAATTAGATTGGTATTGTCTTTTATTTAGTTTGATGGCTTTTAAATTGCCTAATATGAAATACACTTTTCCCTTTTTTAATTGTATATTCGGTATAACTTTTTTAAAAACTTTAATACCACAAATTTCATCACCATGAGTGCCGGCAATGATTGTTATGGTTGGGCCAGGTTTTTTACTATCAACAACCTTAAGGCCAGGAATTTTTTTTAACATAATATTTAATTTTAAGTTTTATTAATTGTCACGAAAGTAATAGATTTTTGAGGGTAAACCCTCAATGCCGTTTGGTATAATAATACATGATATAATTTTAAAATAATTAAAAAACACCTTCTCAACAAAGGTGTTTTTATTTAATATTAAATAATATGCTTAATGCAAATTAAATAAATGAAAAAACTTCCTTTGTTGAACAAAGTGAATATGTCGGAAGTGTCATTTGCTTTGGAAGTTAAGTTTTTTCATAGCTTTAATTATTTTTTATAGCGGTTAAGGATATAATAAACATCTCTGCCAGTATTACCAATTTGTAATATACTTTTTTCTTGTTCCAAACTTTCTAATAATCTATAAGCAGAGCTATTAGATACTTTTAATAAACTTTCAACTTGATTATTGGTTATTGTCTCATGCTTTTTTAAAAAATCTAGTATTTTATTTTTTTGTATATCTTTTTCTTTTTGCTGAACTGATAATTCACTAATACTAGTATTAAATGTTTCGCATTTTTTTTGCTCCATCTGCTTTTTTAAAGCAATGTTTTCCTTCTTTAATTTAGAAACTGATAAAAAGTATTTTGAGAATAAAATAATTATAAATAGTAGTGCCAAAAGATAAATGTAATCCATATTGCTTTTGGTTTATTTATTATTTTTTATTATTTGGACAGAATGGCAATAGGGCCATAATGCGTGCTCTTTTAATAGCTGTGCATAATGCGCGTTGATGTTTAGCGCAAGTATTTGTTTTTCTTCGAGGCAATATTTTATATTGACTGGAGATGAATTTTTTTAATGTATCGATATCTTTGTAATCGATATTTACTATGCCTTTTTGGCAAAAGTAACATTGTTTAATTTGGTTCATTATATTTTAAATTTAATTTATTTATTATTGTGCTTTTTTAATAGCGTCGATATCTGCTTGGTAACGTTTAGCTATCGCCATAACATTATCACCATAAAATCTAAAGCGAGTATTTGTTGATCCAGAGAAGTAAATCATAGCACTTCTTCATTCGCCATCATATGTTTGAGATTTGGCACCATAGTCACTGACGTATAGGGCGCAAGCAACAAATGCATCTTTGATATCTCATGGGTTGGCTGGATTTCTTCCGGTTACACTACTTACTCTGTTTTTGTAACTTTTTCATGTGCGAGGAATAAATTGTGCTGGTCCCATGGCTCCACCTCAACCAACTTGCTTACCTTGTTGATACATTGGACAAGAGACTGGAGTTGCTTCTGGATTCATGCCTAATTCTTTAGTGATATCTAAGAAGTCAGCATGGTCTTTAGGATTCATAATTACTTTATAGCTTTTATTTGGTGGATCCGTTGGTCTATTGCATGTACCTACATTTTGACCTAAATTAGTTTCTTGAGTAAGGATGGCGAGTAATAACGCTGGTCTTACACCGACAAGGTTACCGGCTCAGGTTGCAATATCTAATGCTTCACCGAAAGTAACTTTCGTTTGGATACTAACCATTTTGTAGATTCTGCTTCGAAGCTCACTAGCTTTTTTGCGTTGTTCGCTAAGTATTTGTTGATAGGTTGATTCCTTGTTTTTTGTTACGGTCAAAAGATTTTCTCTTTCTTTTTTAGTTCTATCAAGTTCATTTTGTTGCAATAATTGGATTTGTAACATGCTCTGGGCGTCCCCTTTCTTATCATTAAGATCTGTTTTTTGATCATTTAAATCTTTGTTTAGTTTATGTAATTCTTCTAATTTGTTGTTGATTTTTAGATCAAGAAGATTTAAAGAATTAACCTCGGTAAAATACTCGGAAAGAGTATTGTTGGCTAGAATAATTTCGGCTTGGCTTTTTGTGGACAATTCATAGAATGCCTGGACAAGTGATGACAACTCCAATTTTGTATTATTGATATTGTTTAATGTTTTATCAATAGCTGTTTCCGTGTCTTTAATTTTTCCAGTTAAGGAAGTGATTTGACCTTTGGTTGATTTAATTTGCAAGGATAATTTATTTGCTTGTGTCTTTAAAGTATTTATTGCGTTTTGCAATGTCGCTTTTTCTTTAGTTGTTGTTTGAAGTTCTTTTTCATATTTTGCTATTTGGGCTTCAATTTCAGCTAATTCTTTCTCCATCTGCTTTCTTTCTTCTTCGGTAGTAGCCTTTGCCTCAAAATAGCCAATCGGTGCCTGAACTTTATCGGCAAAGCGATTGTTAAAAAAGAATAAACTAAAGATAAAAGCAACTAATAGAACGTTTTTTGAAAGATTCAACAAGGAAATGGTTTTTTTGTCTTTTAAGAAATTTAAATATTGATTGTCAAACCAAATTTTGTTGCTTTTAGGTTGATCAAAGATAATATCTATGTGTTTTTGTTTTTTGATTCTAAATTCTTTTCAAAACATAAACAGTATTTATATTATTTATTATCTGACTCTTCTTTCTTTTCTTCTGCCTTAGGTTCCTCAGTAGTTTCTGGTTTAGATTCTTCTTCGGCCTGTTCCGGTTCATCAAAGGAAACTATAGGTGTTTCTGGTTCTTCATGAATTTTTAATTTGCTATCCAATTTTAAATCTTTTACATAAATTGTATGGCCAAATTCAGTGAAAACCGAACAATCGATTTCAATTTGATGAGGAAGATCGTTTGGAAGAGCTTCAACTTCGATTTCGTCAAGATTTAAAATTAAGTTTCCACCTAATTTTTCTGGATTCTCAGTGTTGATTAATACTACTGGTACTCCAACCTTGACTTTATCTGTTAATGAAATAGCTAATAATTCTACATGAGTTATTCTATCTCGTGTAGGAGTATAATCAACATTTTGAATTAAAACTTTATGAGCTTTTTCATTATCAATTTTTAAATCAATAACAGAGGTGTCACCTGCTTGTTTAAAAATCTTAGTGAATTCTTTGCTTGACAGTGAGATATTAATAGGTTCTAATTTCTTACCGTAAACAATTCCAGGGATCATTTCTTGATCTCTTAATTCTGATACTTTTTTACCAGTAATTTCTCTTGCTTTTGCTTCTAAAATTATTGTTTCCATATATTTTTCTTAAGGTTTAGTTAATTAATATATTTTAGCATATAAATGCCAAATATTCAATAGGTATTTAGGTCTTTTTCCTATTGGTATTTACCTTTTGTTTGATTGTATATACTTGCTATTTCTTGGGCACTCAACCCCCTATTGTATATCCTTACTTCATCAAGAGAACCGTCAGTGAGTTTTAACTGGGTTGTATTAGAAGCACCAATAGTTTTTGCTCTATTTGTTGAAGGAAACTGAGGAGTACCTATAAGATTCTGAGTAGCTCCGTATTGAACTCCGTTTCTATATGCTTTTATTGTTTTATTAGAATAATCATATAATACTACTAAATGAACTCATTGATTGTCTAGGTTTAGAAAAAAATTAGTAAATATAACTTGCATAGCGCCATCTCCCTTTGCATAATTAGAACCCAGATGATATGTGCTAGGCTCTCTATATGTAAAAATATATCCTACCGTGCCATTCTGATTTCCATCACATAGCACAGTTTGAGTAGTAGCTTTAATCTGACTCTTCACCCACACCTCTATCGTAAGTATCCCTGTATTAGGTATAGCAAAACTCGGAATTACTATATAGTCGGCACCATTGACATCATAGTACATTGCCTTGTTGGTGCCAGTTGTAACTACTCTCTCGGGTCCATTAACTGTAGCATGATACCCATTCCCAGAATAATCAAGTGCATTACCAGAAGCTTCATCAAACCTCCAATGCCCTACTAGAT
>CAZCTX010000020.1:0-9399 GCA_964502205.1 uncultured Candidatus Saccharibacteria bacterium | reverse complement strand
GTTTGCAGAGATAAGAAATTAGTATTGGCTTTTAAATCAGGATAGTTTTCAAAAGAAACTAAAATATTTCCAATATTTTTTGAAATTTCTTTGTTAATTTTATCACTTTCGTTAAAATCTGAAGTTGATAAAGCTTGAGATCTTAATTCAGTAATTCTTTCTAAAACTTCTTTTTCATGATTCATGTAACCCTTAACGGTTTCGATTAAATTAGGAATCAAATCGAAACGTCTTTTCAATTGAACTTTGATATCAGCGCTAGCTTCTTCAACATGATTCTTTGCGCGGATTAATTTATTATAGATTGAAACAGTAACTAAAGCTAAAACAATTAAAATTATATATATTCACATATTAATTAATTTAATTTATTTATTAAGTTGTTTTTCTTCGTTATCGACCCAATTTTTATAACGTTTTTTAATTTCTTTTTGATTTTCAACTATCTGTAAATGCCTTTTTTCCATTTCTTTTGTTATCTTTTTCGGATTAGTTTTCATGTAATAATCAAGAATGGCTTCAAATAAAGCATCGGTTGAAAGAAGTGAACAATGAACTTTAGCTGGAGGCAAACCATGAAGATTTTTAATAACATTGTGCTTACCAATTTTTAAAGCTTGGTCTAATGTTTTATTAATAGCAAGTTTGGTGATAATCGAAGAGGTGGCAATCGCAGCAACACAACCAAAAGTCTCAAACTTAATGTCTGATATTATTTCTTTGTTTAATTTGTTTTTAGTTACTCTAATATATATGGCCATAACATCGCCACAAACAATATTTCCAGCTCGGCCAATCCCATCAGGATTTCGCATTTTGCCGTAGTTCTCTGGATTTTGAAAAATTTGTAAAACTTTTTTTGAATATTGCATAATTTTATTTAAAAGGTGAAATATTTCTTAATTTTTCAACTATCTCTGGCAATACTTTTAATAAATAATTTACATCTTCATTGCTAGTATAGCGTCCAATGGAAATTCTGATTGTACCATGGGCTTGTTCGGGCTTTAAACCTAAAGCAAGCAAAACATGACTTGGAGACAGTGATAAACTAGCACAAGCAGAGGCTGAAGATACACATATGTTATTAGTATCTAATAAATAGACTAATGACTCCCCTTCGATATAGTCAAAACGAATACTAACAATCTGAGGAATCTGAGTATTAATATCACCATTAAGATAACAATTTTTTAATTTTGATTGTAATGTTTTTACAATCTTTGTTTTTAATTTATAGGCTTTATGATAGTCCTGTTTTTGTCTTTTTAAAGCAAGCTCACAAGCTTTGTAAAAACCATAAATAGCGGGTGTATTAACAGTACTTGATCGAAAACCAAATTCCTGACCACCACCATGAAGCAGTGGCGCTATCTTAGTTCCCTTTCTAATATATGCTAAGCTTGCGCCCTTAGGACCATAAATTTTATGAGAACTTAAAGTTAATAAGTCGCAGCCAATTTTATTGATATTAATATCAACTTTTCCAAAACTTTGAGAAGCATCAGTATGAAACAATAGCGGAGCTTCAACTTTTCTTTTTAAACGATCTTCTTTAACAGTACTAATAATTCTCCCAATTTTTTCCAATGGTTCAATAACTCCGATTTCGTTATTAACATGCATGATTGATATCATAATTGTTTCATCAGTAATCAAAGAAGTTAATTCTTCTAAATTAACAATACCATTTTTATCAACTGATAAATAGTCAACTTTGTAGCCTTTTTTCTCTAATCAACGAGCGCTATTTAAAACACAAGGATGTTCAATATCGGAAACAATAACATGATTACCCAAATTCTTGTATGCATAGGCAATACCCTTAATGATAAAATTATTAGTTTCACTGGCACTACCAGTAAAAATTATTTCACCTGAATTAACTTTTAATAACTTAGCAAAACCTTCACGAGTTTTTTCTAATAAATCTTTTGATTCTTGGCCTAAACTATGGATTGACATAGTATTAGCATAATATTTTTCAAGAATTGGATACATTGATTTTAAAACTAGTGGATCAATCGGCGTAGAAGCAGCGTAATCAAAATATATTGGAGATTGAGTTTTAAAATCATTTAGTTTTTTCATTGCTAAATTGTTAATTAGTTATTAACCCGACGAAAACCAGTACCAGCTGGAATTAATCGACTGATAATAATATTAGCTTTCAAACTTTCTAATTTATCAATTTTAGCCTCAATTGAAGCCTTAACAAGAATTTGTGAAGTTTCTTGGAACGAAGCAGCTGATAAGAAGCTATCAGAATTTAAAGCAACACGAGTAATACCTCTTAAAATTGAAACAGCTTTGGCTGGGGTTTTGTTAGCCTTAACTAATTTGTAATTTGTTTCAATAAAGTTACGAATTGTTGCAACTTCGCCCGTAATAAACTCAGAATCACCGCTATTAACAATTAATAATTGAGAGAACATTTTCTTAATGATAATTTCGAAATGTTTATCATGAATTTCACTACCAGCGAGTTGATAAACACGACCACATTCTTTTTTGATATAGTCTTGAGTAGCTTTAATACCAGCCAGCTTGAATAATTTTTTCAAATTAGCAATACCGGATGTTAAAATTTGACCAACTTCAATTTTATCCCCTTTACTGACAAGAATATTTTTATCAACTGGAATTAAGTAGGTATACATTTCACCTGGTTGTAACATTTGTTGAACCTTGCTCTTGCGATTACCTTTCTTGTATCCAGGATTTTTTATCTTGTCATCTAAAATGATTTTTAATTGAGTTTCTTCACCAGGATTGTTGATTATTTCATGAACTGTACCAGAAACTTCAGAAACTAAAGCTTCGTTTTTAGGATTACGACATTCGATTAATAGTTCAATGTATGGAAGTCCAGTAGTAGTAATATCTGTTGCACCAGCAACACCACCACTATGAAAACTCTTTAATGTAAGCTGGGTACCGGGTTCACCAATAGATTGAGCGGCAATAACACCAACAGCTTCACCTTTGTTAATTAAATTTCAATTAGCTAAATCGGCGCCATAACATTTTTGACAAATACCGGATGTATTTAAACAAGTTAATGGTGAAAAAACATTAACAACATCAATAGAATCGTCTTTTTCAATTTCTTCAGCGATTAAACGAGAGATTAATGTATTTTTCTTAATTTTTGTTTTATCGCTCAAAACAATTTCTTTTGCAAGAACGCGACCAGCAATTCTCTTAGAAAATGCTTGGACTAATTCTTCACCAGTAAATCTTTTGATCTCAATACCTTTTTCATCACCACAATCTTCATTTAGGACAACAACATCTTGACTAACGTCAACTAAACGTCTGGTAAGATAACCAGCGCTGGATGTACGCAAAGCAGTGTCAACTAAACCTTTGCGAGCACCAGGAGTAACGTTGAAGTAGTCCAAAGGTGAATAACCTGATTTATACGATGATAGAATTGGAGCTTCGACAATTTCACCCGATGCATTGTAAATTAAACCTTTAATACCTAACATTTGATTAGCTAAGTCTCAAGAGCCACGAGCTTTTGATACAATACAAAGAGAAATTGGACTTTCGGGAGAGAAGTTAGCTTGAACAGCTTGACTTACTTCCTTCTTAATATCTTCTCATAAAACTAATAATTTTTCTTTCTTTTCGCGATCACTTAACAAACCTTCATTGTATTGTTCGTAAATTAATTTGTTTTTCTCTAAACCTTTTTCAACAATTTCTTGTTTTTCTTTTGGTTCGATTAAGTCTGTAAGACCTCAAGAAATCCCCGAAAAACCAGAATATCTAAAACCGAGATCTTTAATTTCATCTAAAACATTAGTTGAAATTTCAAAACCATAATCATAAATTAATTTATTAACAATTTTCCTCATTTCGGAATCACCAATAGTAACATTTTGATATGTAAAATCTTCTGGCAAAACATCATTGAAAATGATACGGCCAATAGTAGTATCGCCAGATGCCCCACCTTTTAAATTCTTAACGTAAATTTTCGCTTGAAGATCTACTTTTTTATTCTCATAAGCAAGTAAGGCTTCTCGGCTTGATGAAAACTTACTACCTTCGCCAAGTTTGTTTGGAAATGTAATTGATAATCAATAGCAACCCAAGATAACATCTTTGGTTGGTCTCATAGAAATTTCACCATTAGTTGGAGTTAAAAGGTTTTTTGTTGCACTCATACGATCGGCGCATTCTTGTTGAGCTTCTTTTGACAGTGGCAAATGAACAGACATTTGGTCGCCGTCAAAGTCAGCATTAAATGGAGTACAAACTAATGGATGAATTTTAATAGCTAAACCTTCAGTTAATACTGGTTTAAAAGCTTGGATACTTAAACGATGCAATGTTGGCGCACGATTAAGTAATACATATTTATTTTGAATAACTTCATCTAATATTGCTCAGACTTCATCTGTTTTGTCGTCAATTAAACGATTGGCGGTTGCAGTGCTGTAGGCAATTTCACGAGCTAATAATTGATGAATGATAAATGGACGGAATAGTTCTAAAGCAATGTTTTTAGGCAAACCGCATTCACTCATTTTTAATTTAGGGCCAACAACGATAACTGAACGTCCAGAATAATCAACACGTTTACCTAATAAGTTTTGTCTGAAACGTCCTTGTTTTCCTTTCAAAACATCAGCCAAAGAACGATAAGGACGTTTTTGTGATTTTTGAATTGCCTTGGTTTTACGTAAATTACTATCGAACAATGAGTCGACTGCTTCTTGTAACATTCTCTTTTCATTTTTGACGATAACTAATGGAGCACTAGTATCAATTAATTTTTTCAAACGATTATTACGAGTAATAATTCTTCGATAAAGATCGTTTAAGTCAGAAGAAGCATAACGTCCACCGTCTAATGGTACCATTGGACGTAAATCAGGTGGTAATATTGGTAAATTTCTTACGAAAATTCATTCTGGCTTTACACCGGATTTAAGAAATGCCTTAATAACTTTTAATCTCTTTAAGCTACGAGGCAATTGCGAAGTATTTCCTTTCTTATTCTTTTCCTCAACCTCTTCTTGTTCTTTTTTAAGATCAATTTCTTGTAAGAATCTTAATATTGGTTCAGATCCAGTATCTGCCTCAAATACATCACTGTATTTTTTAATCAAAGAGAAATAGTCTTTTTCGTTTAAAATTTGGCGAACACGCAATAATTTTAATTCCATTAAAGATTGCTTGTAGTTTTGAACAATTTCGGTTTTTTCTTCGTTAGTTGCATTCTTTAATTTTGCCTTGTATGCTAATTCAATATTCTTTTGAAACTCATCTTTCTTCTCTTGGTCAACATGAGTGATAACAAATGCGTTGTAATATATAATTTGTTCAAGACCAGAACTAGGCATATCAAGCAAAAGTTCTAAAACATATGGCGGTGTTTTAAGATATCAGATATGACATATTGGAATGCATAAACTAATATGACCCATTCAAGTGCGTCGAACATCAGATCGAGTAATTGTAACTCCACAACGATCACAAACAATGTCTTTATAGCGAATACCGCGATATTTGCCACAAGAACATTTGTAATCTTTGACTGGTCCAAAAATTGATTCGCAGAAAAGACCACCCTTTTCTGGTTTTTGAGTACGATAATTAATAGTCTCTGGTTCTAAAACTTCACCGCGTGATCATTCTGATATGTTTTCTGGTGATGCCAGTTTAATTTGTACGTAATCAATATCATTGGAAATGTTTTGATTATCGTGTTGAAATTCAGGCATAATAATATTTTTAAAATTATTTAATTAAGTTTTAATTACGCTTCCTCGCGTTTGATAGTTTTAGTTTCAATGTTTAAGCAAAGAGATTTTAATTCATTAACAATAACATTGAAGGCGGCTGGAACAGTTGGGTTTTTAATGTCTTCACCCTTAATAATTGAGCTGTAAGCCTCGCGACGACTAATAATATCATCAGACTTAATGGTCAACATTTCTTGCAATGCTTTGGATGCACCATAAGCTTCAAGGGCTCAGACTTCCATTTCTCCAAATCTTTGTCCGCCGAAATGTGCACGACCTTTAAGTGGTTGTTGGGTAACTAAAGCATAAGGACCAACCGAACGGGCGTGAATTTTATCTTTAACCATATGAACCAATTTCATAACATATAGCTTTCCAACAAGAACTTTTTGAGTAAATTTTTCACCGGTACGGCCATCATATAAATCAAATTTGCCTTCAGGAGGTAATTTAGCTTTATTGTATTCTTCAATTATTTCATCTTGAGTAGCATTATCAAAAGGTGGAACAACTGCTTGGTAATTTAATTTTTCAGCTGCAAGACCTAATGAAGCTTCAAAAATTTGACCCAAATTCATACGATTAGGAAGAGATAAAGCATTGATAATGATGTCCACTGGAGTTCCATCTTCTAAGAAAGGCATATCTTCTTCAGGCGCAATGTAACCAATAATACCTTTATTACCGTGACGTCCAGCTAATTTATCACCAACAGTAATTTTTCTCAATTCAGCAACCTCAACAAAAACTTTTTTAATAACACCAACACCAAGTTGGTCGCCTGTCTTTCTTGATAAAATTCGATTACGAATAACGCGTCCTTCACGACCATGAGGTAATGTAAGAGAGCTATTTTTAACATCTTTAGCTTCTTCACCAAAGATAGCTTGCATTAATCTTTCTTCGGGTGTTAATTCTATCTCACCTTTTGGTGATACTTTACCAACTAAGATATCTCCACTTTTAACTTCGGCACCAATACGAATAATACCTTCTTCGTCTAAATCTTTTAATAATTTTTCAGAAACATTTGGGATATCGTTTGTTGTTTGTTCAGGCCCTAATTTTGTTTCACGTTGTTCTGATTCAAATTCTTCGATATAGATAGAAGTAAAAATATCTTTTTTAAGTAATTTTTCAGAAATAATAATAGCATCTTCAAAAGTATAACCATATCAAGGCATGTAAGCAACAGTAAGATTTGAACCTAATGCTAACTGACCATTAATAGAAGAAGAATTATCGCAAATAGGTTGACCTTTTTTGACTTTTTGACCTTTAGAAACACTAGGTGTTTGTTTTAAATATGTATTTTGGTTTGTACGAGTAAATGAGTAGAGTTCATATTCATGCTTCTTACCTTCCTTGTCTTCAATTACAATATGGCGATTGTCGACTTCAACGACAGTCCCATCTGTTTTAGAAAGAATTAACTGACCAGAGTCACGAACAACTTGTTCTTCAAGTCCAGTTACTACTAAAGGTGTATCACGTTTAACACATGGTACAGCTTGGCGTTGCATGATAGAACCCATTAAAGAACGATGGGTTTCATCACGTTCAACAAAAGGAATTAAAGCACTAGCTGGAGATAATATTTGATATGAACTCACATCAATAAAATCTAATTCCTTAGGAGAAATTTTAATAGTATTCGCTTGAATTCTAACATCAACTAATTCATCTGTAATTTTACCATTCTTATCGTAATTAACGCAAGAATGAGTAATTTTGTACTTTTCTTCGTCTAAAGCATTTAATCATACAATTTCATCAGTAATTTTTCCATTATTAACTTTAAAATATGGTGTTTCAACAAAACCTAATTCATTAACACGAGCATAACAACTTAATTCATTAACTAAACCAACGTTAGAACCTTCAGGGGTATTGATTGGACAAATTCTACCATAATGAGATGAATTAATGTCACGAATTTCAACACCACTCTTGGCTTTCAATTTAATGCCACCAGGCCCTGTGCCGGTTAAACGTCTCTTATGTTCTAATTCAGCTAATACGTTAGTTTGTTCCATGTATTGGGACAAAGGTGATGTATTCAAGAATTCTTGATTAATAGCCGTTGTAATGATACGAGGATTAATTAATTGAGCTGGAGTTAAGGTATTTGGATCAAGTGATGTCATCCTATCTTGGATTGTACGTCTTAATCTTGTTAAAGCGATATAGAATTTGTTTTGTAATAATTCGCCGGTTGAACGAATACGACGATTACCTAAGTGATCGATATTGTCACCAACTGCATTTTGATCGTTGTTCATTCTAATTAATTCGCGAAGAGTATCAATAATATCTTCTTTGCGTAAAATACGATTGTCTTTTTGATAAATATCTAAATCTTGATTTAGTCTTTGGTTCATTTTAAAACGTCCAACTTTATCTAAGTCGTATCTTTCAAATTTTTTAAATAAATTAACAAAATAGGCAGTAGCATTATCAATTGCAACTGGTTCACCTGGTTTCATTTTACGATAGATTTCAAGTAATGCTTCGTTTTGATCAGCGGTATAATCTTTTTTCAAAGTTTCATCAATAAAACTTAAACCACCGTTATCAACGTCATCAAATATTTTTTTAATTTCTGTATTGCTTTCAACGCCAAAAGCCTTTAAAATTATGGTTGCCATAACTTTTTTCTTACGGTCAATTTTGGCAGAAATGTATCCATCATTTTCAGTATTAAATTCTAATCAAGCGCCACGATGAGGAGTAACAGAAGCTTTAACTCTATTGTCTCCACCAGTATTTTTACCAATCGTGAATATTACACCAGGAGATTTAATTAACTGAGAAACAATGACTCTTTCATTACCATTAACAATGAAAGTACCTGTTTCGGTTAATTTTGGAATATCTCCAAAATATACTTCTTGGTCTTTTTTCTCGCCAGTGCGTTTATTAACTAATCTTAATGTAACGCGTAAGGCTTGATTGTAATTTAAGTCTTTTTCTCTAGCTTTTTCAGCTGTGAATTTTGGTTCTTCTAAGTAATAATCAACAAATTCCAAACTAAGTTCTTTGTCGCTGTAATCAGAAATTGGAAAAACATCATTAAAAGAATCTTTTATTCCTTTTTTAATAAAATTATCATAACTTTGTCTTTGAAATTCTAGTAATGAATCTGGTGGTATAACTAAATTGTGTTTACCGAAATAACGCTTTGGAAGCGATTTAGTTTGGTGTAATTCCATGGAATATGTTTAATTTTATTAAATTTTATTGCATGCAGACGATATCAACAGCTATTGTTTATAGCTTTGTAAAAATTATGTGAAAAATCACCTTTTCGATAAAAAGGGTGTTAGGTTGATTATATATTTATAATTCCTAGATAAATAATAATTTTAAAAAATTTAAATATTTTTTATTGTCTTGATAACCTTTAAAACGATTGACGCGATTCGCTCGCTCGTCTGACTCGGAAACTCGTTTTTCTCGTAGATTATATCAAGGTTTTTGATATCAGAAACTTTGATTTCTTTAGTGTTTATTATACCATATTTTAAAAAATTGTCAATAGTATAGAGCACCCCCTTTTCATGTAGAGGTACTATTTCGGCCTTTAACTTGTTTTTTTCTTTGTATTTTATTGATAATTGCATATTTTATTGATATT
>CAZCTX010000019.1:0-10172 GCA_964502205.1 uncultured Candidatus Saccharibacteria bacterium | reverse complement strand
AAAGACTTCTTCATTTTAATTTTTTAAAGCAATTTTAATAGCTTTTTTCTCCGCCTTATCTTTCAAGCTTTCTCTCTTATCATATTTTTTCTTTGGCCTACCTATTCCAATCTCAACCTTTATAATATTATTTTTCAAATAAACTTTTAAAGGTATCAAAACCATTTTCTTCTCCTTCACCTGTCTTATTAAATTTTCTAACTCTCTTTTTTTCAATAACAATTTATGACTCGCATTTTTATCATAATCTCTCGGTTGATTTTTAGCTTGGTATTCTGATATGGTTGTATTGATTAAAAACAATTCATCGCCATGGAAAGTTGCATAGCTTCCAGCCAAACTCATATGGGAGTTTTTAACAGATTTTACCTCATACCCTTTTAGCACAATCCCCGCCTCAATCGTATCTTTAATTTCATAGTCAAAAAAAGCTTTTTTATTTGTTGCAAAAGTATTGCTCATACTATATCCGATTAAATAAGTTTTCTGGTTTTTTAAAATTAATTTCTAAGGAATTAATATTCTCTAGGTCTTTCAAATTTTTAAAATCTAAATTAAGATTTTGTAATATTTTTTCACTACTTTCCGGCATAATTGGCAATAACAATATAACTGCATATATTATTGCAATTGTACTGCTAGAAATTATTCTTTCGAAATTAATATTATCGCTTTCAATCAAACTCCAAGGCTTCTCGTCGCTTATATATTTATTCACCCTTCCAATTAGTTCAAACACATTTCCAACAGCATCGTTAATTTTCACCTTAGAAAAATTATCAATGTATTTGTCAACTAAATCCTTTATATCAGAATTTAAGTCGTTAGAATTTAGTTTAACACCTTTGCCATATTTCTCGCCCAAAGCAAAAACCCTAGATATTAAATTTCCATATGATGAGCATAATTCACTATTATGTCGGCTCACCAAATTAACTTCATTAAAGTCGCCATCGTCTCCTGGCGGAACATCTTTCATTAAGTAATATCTTATAGAATCAAGTGGGTATTTATTCAATAAATCTCTTGGATCAGCGCTATTACCTAGCGACTTAGACATTTTCTCCCCATTGACAGTTATATAGCCATGGCAGAACAAATGGCTTGGTAATTTAACTCTCGCTGATTGCAAAAAGGCTGGTCAAAAAACAGCATGAAATCTCAAAATTCCTTTTCCCAAGAAATGTCATCTTTCATCACTTCCCTCCCACCATTTTTTATATAAATCACCTTGATTAGCATAATCAAGAACATTAATATAGTTTGATAAAGCGTCAATCCAAACTCACAAAACTTGCTCTTTGTCTTCAGGAATTTCAATTCCCAACCCTTCACTTCTTTTTTTGCTTCGAGTAACGCTAATATCGAAGAGGTCTCCTTTTAAAAAGCTCAGGACTTCATTTCTTCTACTGTCCGGCATAATACATCATTCGTTCTTTTCAATTTTATCAATTAGAAACGATTTGTAATTTTTCAGAATAAAGAAATAGTTTTCTTCCGTTATCTTCTCTGGAGCCTTTTTGTGCTCTGGGCATAAGCCATCAACCAGCTCGTCTTCGGTATAAAAAGTTTCACAACCAACGCAATACAGCCCTTCATAATTTTTCTTAACAATATCTTTTTTATCCATACTGCTTCATAATCTCTGGGCCCCTAAATGATGCCTATCTTCTGTTGTTCGGATAAAATCATCAAAACAAATATTAAAATCATCTTTTAATTTCATAAAAGAAGATGTTTTCTGATCAATTCATTCTTTTAGACTTACATTATGTTCCTTACTTGCAATAATATTTTTCAAACTATTTTCATCTGTTCCAGCTGTAAAATATACTTCATCCCCTACTATCTTGTGAAATCGAGCGAAACAATCTCCTTGAATAAATTCAAAAACATGTCCCAAATGAGGTTCAGCATTTATATATGGTAAAGCACAAGTTATAAATATTTTTTTTGACATATCTTAGTTATAATAATTTATTAAATCTGTCGTCACAAATCTTATGAGCACTTAAATCTTTCAAAAATTCAACAATAGTAGTTGATAAAGGTATTGCCACAAATATACCTAAAGCACCACCAAACTTACCGAATATAGCAATAAAGAACAGAGTTACAATCGGATCTACCTTTAAAAACTTACTACGTATGTATGGCCCAAATATATTTTGTATGTATTGTAAAATTAAACAGACAATTAACAATACCCCCATATGAGTAATTCCGCCGGACATATTAATTAGAACAATGATAATAGTAGCCAGTATTGGTCCGATAAAAGGCACAAAATCAAATACACCCAATATAACGGCCGACAATAATGGATATTCTATATCCATAATGTAGAAGGTTATAATCGACATACTAGTCAAAAACACGCTTAATACCAATTGACTATATAGCCAAAAAACCATTTTCTTCTCAGCCTTTTCTCACAATTGAATAAAATATTTTTTGTAATATTTAGGTAAAAACATTTCTAAAATATTTTTAAATCATCTTTTTTCAATTGACAGATAAAAGCCAATTAATAATACCAATAAAAAGTTGGAAGCTTCACTAGCAATACCATAGAAATTTTTCCAAATATTTCCAACATAGCTTATGGTATTCTCTGTATTTAAAACATTAGATAATCAATTTTGATTGCTCAAAAAAGGAAGATATGTTTGCAAAAAATTAGCCGTTGGTTTTGATTTTAACATCAAAGGCAAATCGTTCACCAAATTAGAAATATTTTGGAATAAAGGTGGTACGATAATATATAAGAGTAATCCAATAGTAAAAATCAATATAACATAAACTAAAATAACCGAAAGTATTCTCGGTATTTTTTTACCTTCAAATCAAGTAATTAAATGCTCAACTGAGGCAGATAATATTAAAGAAGCAACAAAAACCAGAATAATCTGTCTAAAATATATTAGTCCAGCTACCACTGCCCCAATAACAAATATCCTCCATAAGCTTTTAAAAGAAATATTTATTTCTTTTTCCATATTATATTATTAAATATTTTTTATTATATTTCCAAATTCAGTTTTTAAATTTTTAGAACCAACTACCCCCATTTTAATATTCTCCGGTTTAAAAACCAGACGGCTAACATCTCTAACGTCTTTGCTTGTAACTTTTAGTAACTCTTCTGCCAATTGCTTTGGTGATTTTGCCTTATTCTTATAGAAGACAGAATTATATATTGGATAAATTATTTTATATGGATTATCAAGCCCCATAATCATGGCATTAACCAATCTATTTTTAACTTTATCTAATTCTTTTTCATTTACCAATTCGTTTTTCAAAATATTTAATTCTTTGATGATCTCTTTTAATATCTCTTCTGATTTTTCGGTATTAACCCCAGCCGAAACGCTAAATATCCCTCGGTCATACAAAGAATACACATCGCTAGTAACATAATAGGCGCCACCTAATTTTTCTCTAACATTTAAATACAAACGACTATTAAAACCATCAGAAAGAAGCGCATTTAATATTTGTAATGCCGGTTCTCTTTTGTCATACTGCGAAAAAGCATTAAACCCCAAAACAAAATGAGTTTCCTTTACGTCTCGTTTTACGAAATTAACTTCTGGCCCATTCATATATATCTTTGCTTTTGGAAAAGCAATTTCTTTTGTTTTAACATCAAATTCAAAATACTTTTTAATTAATTTTTTAGTTTTTTCTTTATCAAAATTTCCAGCTATTATTAATAAGGCGTTTTTAGGATGATAGTATTTTTTATAAAAATCAACCATTTCCTTTCGAGTTAAATTAGCGATAACCTTCTCTGGCCCAGCTATATTTCATCCTGCTGGCTGATCCCCATACAAAGATTCTATCATTAAATATTCTGCTTTGCTACGATGGTCATCTTCGTACATTCGTATTTCTTCAATAATAACCCCCTTCTCTTTTTCAAATTCTTTTTCGGGAAAAATAGAATTTGTAAAAATATCAGACAAGAAATCTAAAATAGATTCTAAATATTCAAAACCAATATGAGCATAATATGACGTATAGTCATAACTTGTTGCTGCGTTTTGAATTCCTCCATTCTCATCGATTTCTTTAGTAAGGATTGAATGCTCTGGTTTTTTCTTTGTTCCCTTAAAATTCATATGTTCTAAAAAATGAGCTATACCATTTATTTCTTTTTTCTCGTATTGTGAGCCGACTCTTACCGTCAATCTTGCATCAACCGAAAAAACATTTTTAACCGGAACTAGTACAACTTCCAATCCATTTTTCAACGTATACTTTGTATATTCTAATTTACTAGGTATTTTATGCAAATCTTTATGAACCATAATTGTTTCTTATGTATTTATTTAAGTCTTCAATTTTAACTCTCTCTTGTTGCATTGTATCTCTATTTCTTACTGTAACGGCGCTATCTTCTAAAGTATCAAAATCAATTGTAACACAAAAAGGAGTTCCTAATTCATCTTGTCTTCGGTAGCGCTTACCAATAGACCCGCCATCATCATATTTAGTGTTGAATTCTAATTTCAGTGTATCATATATCTCCCTTGCCTTTGTTTGCAATTCCTCTTTATTCTTTAGCAAAGGCATAATAGCAACTCTAACTGGCGATAAATCATAATTTAACTTCAACAAATATTCGCTACTCGAAGAATCATCATTTCTTCCCTTTTCATATTCATTAAAAGCTTCAATCAAAAAAGCTAGTAAAGTTCTGTCGCATCCAGCGGATGTCTCGATAATATATGGCATATATTTCTGATTAGTTTCTGGATCAAGATAAGATAAATCAGTTCCACTAGACTTAGAATGATTTCCTAAATCTCAATCAGTTCGATTATGGATCCCTTCGATTTCTGAAAAACCTCAAGGAAACAGATATTCAATATCGCAAGCCTTTTTAGCATAATGAGCCAATTTATCTTGAGGATGATCATGAAAACGTAAGTGTTCAGGATTAATCCCTAGATTTATATAAAAATTCATTCTTTCTTTTTTCCAATATTCAAATCACTCATCTGCTTCTTCAGGTTTTACAAAAAATTGTAAATCCATTTGTTCAAATTCCCGTGTTCTAAAGGTGAAAGGTCCAGGAGTAATCTCGTTTCGGAAAGCCTTGCCAATTTGACAGATACCAAAAGGAATCTTCATACGAGCTGAATTTTTAGCTCAAAGAAAATTCATATATATCCCCTGACAAGCCTCACCTCTTAAGTATACAACACTAGCATCGCTTTCAATTGGCCCAACAAAAGTCTTCATCATAACATTGAATTTCTTTGGTGCCATTAATTCTCCATCGCAGATTGGACACTTGTCATCCTTTAGTTCATCTTGCTTAAATCTTTTATGACAACTTTTGCACTCAACCAATTCATCCGCAAAGCCAGCTGATAAATGACCAGAAGCTTCTCATACCTTTGGCGACATTAAAATGGCAGAATCAATTCCAACAATATTTTCATGCCCCCTTGTCATGTTATTTCATCAAGCCTTTTTCAAATTATTTTTCACCTCAACCCCATATACACCATAATCATATGAGCTAGAAAACCCACCATAAGGTTCAGATGATAAATTAATAAAACCATTATCTTTTAGAAATGCTACTATTTTTTCCATTGTATTTTTTTCTTTCATATTTTTTATTTATATTTTTTATTCCTGGACTCTACCATAACCAGCATTCAATGTTGCGTCATAAATATTATTAGACATTAATTCTCGATAGCTTTTTGTAATTTTGTTTTGAGTAAATGAATCAATTGCGCTAACGTTTGTTTGATTAATAATTTGAATTGATTGATTGGCCTCAGACATCGTTGGCGCAACTTCAACTTGGAAGATTAATTCATAAGGCTTTGTGATAACTCCCGAATTAGCTGGCAAATTATCTAACTTTCAGATTAATTTCTTAGAAAAGGTGTCAAAGGTAAAATTAGGATTACTATAACTTGCGGTATATTTATTAGTATAAGTTGCATAGTAAGGCAAGTCAGTTGTAATTGCAATGTCCTTAACATCATTTAAATAATTTTTTAATTTCATATGAATTGTATAGCAAGTTTTTTGTCCAACCTTTAGAGGTAAAGAACCACAATTACTTATTGTTGTTTTGCTATCATTAAAGAATCCAGAAATTTCAACCGCTAAATCAGCATTTAATTTAATAGTTGCCGAACTAGTTGTTGTTACTTTAGAATTAATATCTAATCCTTGAGGCGGCGTTAAGCTCTCTAAAGTTGCAATAACCCCTAACTTCAAATTCTTATCATTAAAAGTTTTAACATTAAACTTGTCAGTAATTGGTATTGTAAAAGATATATTCCCTTCTTGGCCTGGATTTAAAGTTGCAAAAACAGGTATTTGAACTTCGTTTCACGTAATAGTTTTGTTTCCAAAAGTGAAATATCCTTTATTTGGTAATAATTTTTTGTAATCAAAGTAATCTCCTTCGAACACAACTTTAAGCACCATATTATTTAAAGGTACCCCATAATTATTTTTATAGTGAACTAATATATTTAAGGTTTCTCCAATAGAAGCAGAATAAGAGCTTTTTTCGTTTACAAGCAAATTTAAATTTAAAGGATTGCTGACCAAAGCGACAACAGCCTCGGCCTTTCCAATAACTAAAAATTCTTTTTTGTCTTCTAAATTAATTCCAACCAATACTTCAAATTTCTTATTCTCACCACCTTGACTCTTCATTGTTCCAGACATCTTAATATTCCCCTGCTCAAAACCTCTTACAAAACCTAAATCGAATTCGTTCCCCGATCTTATTGATTCCTGGTCGCTTGAATCAAAGTTAAATTCAGCCGGATAATTTACCTTCATTACTAAATTTTCAAACTCTTGTTTTGATTGGTTGTTTCACATAATACCAACATCAAAACCAGATTCTGGTAAAACTTGACTTGGGCTATTAACATTTAAGCTTACAACTGATCCGTTAATTAATACATTAAAATTTTGATCTTTTTTAAATACTGAAGAAAATCCTTGAGGCTTGTATTCAAAAGAAGACTCAACCTTTATTTTATCACCATTAACACCATAAAAACCAACTTCAATCTCTTTCTCAATCTTTTCTTTCGAAGCAATATCACCTAACAAAATAACGGGAGAATTATTAAATTCCTTATCATAAGCGTTTTCTGGTAATCTAATTTTTATTTGAGAATTTGACAAAATTAATCGAGTATTGTTTTCGCAAACAAATTTTATTTTTTGCATTTCCCCAGCTTTCACCTCTTTAGGGCTTTCTATGTAGAAACTAACACTCCCCGGAGTTAAAAGTTTCCAACCAAAATAGCCACCAACAATTAAAAGTATTGTTGTCAGCATCCCAAACACAAATAATTTTGTTTGATTGTTTTTCATGGTATTAATATTTTTAAAAATATTTTTTAATGTATTTAATATATTTTTTTAACAAACTTTTTATGTCTTTGTATCTTAATTCAATTGGCTCATGTAATTCATTTTTAACAATTTCTTCAAAAGAGCTATTTACCAACAAATCAATTGATTTAAATAATTGTCAGGATATAGCCTCTTGACCATTTGTCCGGCAAATATCACAACAAAATCCCCATTTATCTTTATCAAAATATATTGCTTTCTGATCCCGAATAGTTTTTTGACAATTTATACAATTGCTTGTATTAGGACAAAAACCTAACAATTTAATAAACTTTGCCAAGAAATATATTTCAATAAATTTAGAATTTCAATTTTCTAAATTATTAATGCTAGAGTTGATTAGATTTCAAACCAGAACGTCAGGTTGTTTGCTATCTGTTAATTCATTAACAACATTCGATATTTCTAAATAAGTTTTAAATTTGCTTAAATTTTTTCTTGTTTTTAAGAAATTCTTTTTAATCAAAGCAGTTGTTATTAATCCTTTATCTCCACTAGGTACAAAAGCAATTTCTATTAATGCTGGTGGTTCAAGTTGAGCGCTTAATTTTGACAAAGGTTTTCTTACTGATTTTGCAATTAAATTAATTTTACCATACTTTTTAGTAAAAAAACAATATTCTCGGTCGTACTCTCGAACATCTTTTTTACTCAAAACGAACCCATGTGTTATCAGCATAATATTTATTTTATATACCCTAATTATATCATATTTTATTTAAATAATAAAGTGTTTTTAATTAAAAAACCAACCTGTTAAAGGTTGGTTTTTGTTTTAAAATACTTCTATGTAGGTTGACTTAATTCCGAAGTCAATAGCTTCTTGTGTGTCATTAAATCAAATATCTACACGATCGTTGTATTTTTTGTTCATCCTGTCCTTCACAACGAATACTCTATCTCCATAAATAGCCGGTATTCTGACCTTTGTATTAAATGGTAAAAAATTAGCAGCGATAATACCGTCTTCGACATAATGACCTGATGCAGTGATGAAAGGATCATCGTCGCATTGGTCAACAGTTGAAGAGTAAGCAGTTATTTTAACTTTAATTTTTACTGGAGATGTATTCTTTGGTTGATTGCTATTAGGCCTTAAGAATAAGGCATTATAGGAATAACCATTCTGGAAAGGAACAACTACAGATGAAGCTTCGTTGAAAGATAAAAATCCAGCTTGACCAAGGTTTAAGAATAAACCCATACACGCTATCACTAATAAGGTTTTATTAGTAAATAGTGGTCTGATTTTGCTAGATAAAAGGCTTAATTTAGATTTTAAGCCCCCGCCTGTATCCATAATTAAAATATCTTTCATTACTGAAAGACATATATATTATATCATACCCCTATTCTATAGTCAATAGTGTCTGTGGAAAACTAGAAACAGTCAAAAAGACAAAAAATCCAATAAATAAAGGGTTTTTTACTAATTAATAGCAAAAAAAGCCCATTTTCAAAGGCTTTTTAAGCTTCACCATCCTCTAAATCCTTAGTTTTACTCGTCTTTTTG
Source organism: uncultured Candidatus Saccharibacteria bacterium (assembly GCA_964502205.1). Classification (GTDB taxonomy): domain Bacteria; phylum Patescibacteriota; class Minisyncoccia; order UBA6257; family JAKLIH01; genus JAKLIH01. The sequence goes on along the minus strand of CAZCTX010000019.1, from coordinate 1,240 downwards.
CCGTCAGGGCTTAAAAACTCACGAGCAACTCGAGACAAAATACAGTCAGTAATACTGAATTGATACTTATAACTACTGATAGTTATTAAAATATTAAATGTTAATACAGGCAAAATCATTGAATTGGCCTGGCTAGCATTGATAAGTCAAACCTCAAACATCTTCCGTTTGTCTATCCCAGCTTCATTTTCAAACACATTTTTGGTAATCTCGGTTAATTTTGTCTTTATTTTATCGATTGAATCGTTTGCCACAACGGTTACTGGTATTACTAATCTTATTTTATTATCATCCCTTACAAAATTAGCTAAAGGACTATCTGATATTTTAGTATTAGGAACTATTATAATATTATTATTTAAATTCCTAATCCTTACAGAATTTAAGCTCATATCCTCTACAACTCCCCTTATATTCTCTCCATCATCTACAAAGTCGCCTATTTTAACCTTTTCTTCGGCAATAATTTTGATCCCAGCAATAAAGTTAGTTAATGTATTTTGCAAAGATAGCGCAATAACTAAACCGGCAATACCAAAGCTTGTAAGCAGTGGCGTAATAGATATATTTAGAATAGAGAATATAATAGTTATGGCTATTAAAAAGATAATAGTTGTCACGATATTACTTACATATCTAGGTATCTTTTGAGCCCCCTTTTGAACCTTTAGCCAATGGCCAATAAAGAAAGCCAGTAATTTAGATACAATATACGCTATTAACAATATTATAATTATTTTATAATATACCGAAACTTGTTGGGTTATTTGTAAGTTAAATAATTTTACCATGGCTTGATTAAAACCAATTACAATAATAAATCAATGAATAGTTGACATAAAAACATTAACTAAAAAATCATCAACATAAGTATTTGTTTTTGTGGTAATTCTTTTTATATAAAACCAAATTAAATAATCAACCAAAGAAGCTAATAATATTGTAAACAATATTATCAGCATTCCCTGCACCACATTGTTTTTTAAAAAAAGATTTAAATAATAAATTGTTTCCATGCGTGTATTATAATATTAATACTATTATAAAGTAATTTTCAAAAAAAATCAATGTTTAGAATGTAAAAAAAAGAATCGGTATTGCCGATTCTTTTAATATGTGCCCAGGGAGGGACTCGAACCCACACTGGATAATTCCAAAAGGATTTTAAGTCCTTCGCGTCTACCAGTTCCGCCACCTGGGCATTAGTAAGATTATAGCAAATTTTTGATAGAAATCAAGC
>CAZCTX010000018.1:0-11425 GCA_964502205.1 uncultured Candidatus Saccharibacteria bacterium | reverse complement strand
GTCAATGGATTTAATTTAATCAAAAAACACAATGTTAAGCATTGTGTTCTCTAAAACTTTTAATAAAATAGCTACAACGATTTAATTAATTATCCCTGTTATTTTATTAATCCTTTCAACATAATTATCTGCTTCAAAAATATTGCGCCCGAATGAATAACTGGCTATTTTCAAGTCTCCCACCTTGCCGATAAAGGAGTCAAATTCACTTTCATCAACAATTAGATCTCCTCCACCTATAAACAAATACATACCCTTTAAATCTAGCTTTTCTATGCCTGTAAAAAAGTGAGTCTTTAAGGCATCGCATCCTAATCGGCTAGCAATATCAATAGTATGAATGTAATTATTAATATCTTCTTCTAGCTCATCCGAGGGAAAGGCCATTGCCATTACAAAATAGCCTTGTTTTTTTAATTCGAAAACATAATCTTTATAAAATTTGTAAGGCTCTTCATCTTTTACGCCGTTAACGTCAAAATATATTGTAACATTTTTAACTTCAGGAAAAGTTTTTAATTTTTCAATATCTAGCTTGTAATTATCTGGCAATTCGCCGACAGTTAGAAAAAAATCTTTTTTAGTTTTAAAAGGATTTTTTGTGTAATCATAAGAATGAAATATATAGCCATCTTGGTTAAAATTGTCTACTTCATTAATAAAATTCTGTTTTCCTTTTAATTGCAATTTGGGCGTGTCAAATCCCATAGGATGATCTATAGGTATAATAAATATCCTTCCTTTTTGCTCCAAAAGTTCTTTAATATTCATAATTAAAATTTAATTTTTCTAAGTTGCGGTACAATAGCGGAGCCCCCTTTTAGCAATTAAAGGGGGCATATCTTTATTTATTGTAATTTTCGAAATAAGCGATAATATCTTGATCGCCAGATAAGCATTCACTACCTGTTCATAAGAAAGGAACACCAATACTATCTTGAGGTAATTCACATTTTTGAACAACAGCTAATAATGCTTGAACATTTTCTTGAGTTGTTACTTCTTTTTCATCTAAATCAATCTTGCTTTTAACATTGTTTGCCTTGATGTAGTCCTCAACAACCTTACAATGAGGACAAGTATTAGAGAAAAACAAAGTTGCTTTGCTAGGTAAGTCTTCGGCAAAAGATACAAACGTTGTTGTTGTATTTTCAGAAATTGGAGCTTCTGTCTTTTTCTTACTAGACGAAAAAGCGATAAAAAAAACCAAAGCCAAAACTCCTAGAATTAGAACTGCACTCTTTTTATTATTCATAACGATATTTTAACATTTTTATTATACATATATAATATATATAAAAAAAACAAAATAGTCAATAGCAAAAAAACAACATCCATTTGGATGTTGTTTTGAAAAGTTTTATCTTTTTCTTCATTGTGGAGCTCTTCTAGCTTTGTGAAGTCCATATTTCTTTCTTTCAACAATACGGGAATCACGAGAAAGAAAACCATTTGATTTTAGTACTGGCCGTAATTCTTTATCAAATTTGATAAGGCAACGACTAATACCTAAAATTGTAGCATCACATTGAGCATTAAATCCGCCACCAGAAACTTTAATAGAAATAGCAAATTTATTAAATGTATTGGTAAGACGTAATGGTAAAACCAATTTGTCTTGAAGTTCTTTAATAGGAAAATATTCATTTAAAGATTTGCCATTAGCAGAAAAGCCACTGTCATCTAAATAAAAACGAACGCGAGCAATTGAGGTCTTTCTTTTGCCAACTGCTTCAATGTATTTACCTTTAAATTCTTTCAATCCTTTCTTAGCTACTTTTGCAACTGGATTTTCAGCTTCTTCCCTTTTTACAATCGGTTTTTTAATTTCTTCATGTGAAACAGCAACCTCTTTAACACCTTCTTTTGCAGCTGTTTTCTTTGTTGCTACTTTCTTTGGCTTGCTTACTTCTTTTTTTGTAGTTGTTTTCTTAACTGGAGCCATATTTTATTATTTAACTATTAAATTTTTTAAACGCTTATCTCGTAATGTATTTTTGGGAAGCATACCTCTGACCATTTCTCTAAAAGTTTTAATTGTGTCTTTATCTAATTTATCTTTTAAAGAGAATTGTTTGTTGTTGCCAATGTAACCAGTTCAACGATAATACATTTTATCTTTTAACTTTTTGCCCGTTACTTTAGTTTCACGAATATTTAAAACAGTAACAATTGTATTACCAATCTTTCTTGGTTCATAATCAGCTGAAGCCTTGCCTTGTAATAGAAAAGCAACTTTGCTAGCAACGCGACCAATTGTTTGGCCACTAGCATCAATGATAACTTCTTTTCTTACTTGATCTTTTTGAAGTTCTTTTATTTTATCCATATTGCTATTTTACTAATTGAATTATTACTAAAGGACTTTTATCTTTTAATCGACGTTCAGCTAATTTGACAATGCGAGTAAATCCACCATTGCGATCTTTGAAATCTTTGGCTAATTCATAGTATAACTTGTTTGTAGCCTTTTTGGACAAACGAGCTAAAATATATCGATAAGATGCTAAATCTTGTTTCTTGGCTTTAGAAATTAAACGCTCAACATATATTTGAGTTGCTTTAGCACGAGCTGGAGTTGTCTTCATTGTGCCAACTAAAATCAAATTATTAGCCATAATTTTGACTAAAGCTCTTCTTTGATCTGTTTTACGATGTAAAGTAATTTTTTTATTTAAATGTTTCATAATATTAATTTAACTAATTATTTCAAAGAAAGTCCTTGATTGCTTAAAAATTCTTTGAGTTCATTAAATGATTTGTCGCCAAGACCTTCGAAGCATTGAACATTTTCTTCTTTTTGCTTAAGTAATTTACCTAATGTTTTAATATTGTTTTCAATTAAACAATTGATAACTCTTTTAGGCAATGGTAAATCTTCAACTTTTGTATCAACAGTTATTTCGTCAGTATTAACAGCCAAATCGGCGACTTCCTCTTTTGTCTTGTCTTTGCCAGACAATTCGTCAGAGATTCAGGCAAAATGTTGAGCCAATATATTGGTAGCTTCTTCTAAGGCATCTTTAGGTGTTACTGATCCATCAGTTTCAATTTCAATAATTAATCTGTTGTAATCAACACGGCCTTTAAGACGCATATCTTCAGAATCAACTCTAACTCGAGACACTGGTGAAAAAGCTGAATCAACTAATATTGTACCGATAGGTGTTTTATCTCCTTTGGCTTCTTCGAGTGTTCGATAGCCAGTACCCTTTTCAACAGTAACTTCAATTTCTAATTCAGATTTTTTATCTGTTAATGTTGCAATTTTTAAATCTTTGTTTTGAATTTCAACATTTGGATTTTTCTCAAAATTAGAAGCGGTTAATTCTTTTTCGCCTTTTTCTGATAAAATTAATGTCTGAGGTTCATCAGTAAACAATTTAACTCTTAACATTTTGATATTCAAAACAATATCTAAAACTGATTCTAATACCCCACTAATCTCACTAAATTCATGAGCAGCCCCTTTTATCTTTATTGCTGTTACGGCTGCACCTTCGATTGATGAAAGCAAAACCCGGCGCAAAGTATTACCAATTGTAACACCATAGTTAGGGTGAAGACCCTCAATCTCAAACACACCAATATTTTTATTGGTTGATGTTTTTTGTTTAATTTCGATAGGTAGAGATATCATAATATATTTAATTAAAAATTTTTTAATTTTTAGTGAGAATAATACTCAACAATAGCATCAAAATTAAATGGCAAGTTAAGCTCAGAAATAACTGGCTCTTTATCTAATTTTACCGTTAATTTTTCGCTATCAATCTTAATAAATCCAGGGGATCTTTTTTGCAAAATGCTCTCCTTTAAATTAGTAAAATCTTTGATGTTTTGTGATTCTTTACGAATAGAAACAGTATCTCCAATCTTTAATGTTGTTGAAGGAATTGTGTGACGTCGATTATTTAATACAAAATGACCGTGATTAATTAATTGTCGTGTTTCTTTTTTGGATTTTCCAAAACCAGCACTGAATAAAATATTATCCATTCTCTTTTCAAGAATCTTGCCTAGGTTTTCTGGGGTTGATCCAACTAATCTCTTGGATTTCTTAAAAATATTCTCTAATTGGCTTTCGTTAACGCCATAGAATAATTTAACTTTTTGTTTTTCAAATAATTGTTTTTGAAAGTTGGACATTGATCTCTTGTATTGTCTCTTTTGTTTTGTTCCACCTGGTGGATAAGGTCTTTTATTTAAAATACAATGATCAGAATTGCATTTCTCACCTTTTAAAAACAATTTTTGAGCGTAGGCACGACATTTTTTACATTTGGCTTGTATAATCATATTATATGTTTCAGTTATATATTAGTAAATTTAATTAAACACGACGAGCTTTTGGAGGTCTTACACCGTTGTGAGGAATAGGAGTAACATCTAATACACAGTAGATATTTAATCCTGACTGACCACCAATATTAATTAATGTTCTTAGGGCTGTTTCACGACCGCGACCAATACCTTTCATTCTGACTTCAACGTTTAAAGGAAGATTCTTTCTTATCTTTTCGATTAAAGCTTCAGCAACTTTTGAAGCAGCATAAGGTGTTGATTTTTTGGTACCTTTAAAACCAAGAGCGCCAGAAGATGCAGTAGCAATAACATTACCTCTTTCATCTGTTGCTTGGATAATTGTGTTGTTAAAAGAAGAATTAATAAAAATTATACCTTTTTTGGCTTGTTTTAATAATTCATTTTCTTTGCTCTCAGCGTGTTTGATTGTTGAGTTTATTTGCTCAGCTTCGTCAGTGCTTGAAGCTTTAGAAATAATTCTAATTTTTCCCATAGTTACTTTATTATTTAATTATTATTTAGGTGACGATGCTTTAGCACGACCAGAACCGACTGATTTTCTTACATTACCTCTTACTGTACGAGTATTTGTTTTAGTTCTTTGACCACGAACAGGAAGACGTCTGGAATGACGATTGCCTTTGTAAGATCCAATATTAATTAAGCGGGTAACGTTTTTTCTGATTTCTCTTCTTAATTCATTTTCTACAGTGAAATGTTTTTCAATATAGTCTTGGATTTTTTTAAGATCGTCAGAGGATACATCTTTAGTACGAATATTTTCATCAATTTTCAAATCTTTTAAGATTTTCTTAGATAGAGGAATACCTACGCCATAAATATATGGTAAAGAGTATCCTATCTTTTTTTCATCAGGTATTGTGATACCGAAAATTCTAGCCATAGTAAAACAAATTTATATATATTAATTAAAATCAAGACTAACCTTGACGTTGTTTATGTTTTTTATTCTTGCTACAAATAACTCAAACTCTGCCCTTTCGACGAATAGTTTTGCAATTATTGCATATCTTTTTGACTGAAGCTTTGACTTTCATTTTATATTTTTTAATATATTAGTAATTTAGTGACAAAAATTATTAAACCAAAAATTGGCTTAACAAGATTTTGTCATTTTAATGACAAAGTCATTAATAGCGGTAGACAATTCTACCTTTTTTATCATCGTAAGGAGTCATTTCTACTGCCACTTTATCACCAACAAGAATCTTAATAAAATGCATTCTCATCTTTCCGGATAAATAAGCCAGAATAACCCTACCATCTTCCAGCTCTATTTTGAACTTAGCTGATGGTAATGATTCGGTTACAACACCATCCAATCGGATGACGTTGCTGTCGTTTGTTTGTTGTGTTTCCATGATATGTTTTATATATTACTACAAAAAGTTCAATTAGTCAATACCCAGGTGAATTTTTTTATTTGTACTTGGAACAACACTTGTTCAAATAGGATAAAGCTTAATATTAGCCTTTTCAATGGCTGGATTGCTAGCAAGTATCTTTTTTGTCTCATCAATGCTTTTGCCCTTGATAATATTGACGATTTCGGCACCGTCAATCTTCTTTTTTGTTGGATATTGGATACTAGTATTGATTAATATTTGATTCTTTTTATCGTCCGGCTTAATACTTATTATACTTTCAATATATTCACTATACAGTTCTTCGTCTTTTTCTAAGCTTTTTTCAACATTGTATTTAATTAAATTAAGATAATCATCTTTAGAAAAAGCAATTGTTTTTATTTGGCCAGTAATGTTAGCGTTAAACTTTGTTTTGCTATCTCCCACTTTAGTTCCATCAAAATCAACTTTAACAACTTTAATAACAATAGCATCTTTAAAAGTTTTTTCATGGGATTGAATTTGTTTTTTCAATTCAGCGTCTAGTTTTTGAAACAATACGTCGCTAGCTGATTTTTCAGCATTCTTTAAATCAATACTCGAGACAACAGTTGATTCACCATCTGATCCACCAGCAAAAGGCTCTTTGCTTTCGGCATAGAAGCCAGTAAAGCGATCAGTTCCTTTAAATCCAGGAATTGTAAATCTTGATGGTGCAATGTTATAGGCTTTGCCGGTTTCGGCAGCAGTAACGTTGGCAACAATCGAAGACGGAGTTACTTCGCCATTTTTTAATGTTGCACCCGGAACTGTAACTCTTGAATCTAACCTAAAAATTAAACCATCTGGACTCTCGAATCTTGTGTTTTGAACTAATATTTGGGTTGAAGTGTTATAGGCATTATAAATCGTAATCTTCCCTTTTGCTTTTGCGCCACCATTAACTTTGCCAGTAGCCTCAAAACTCTCTGAAACAGTTTGGGTTATTTCTACTAATCTGCCAGGGATAATATTTTTAGCATATTCGGCTTTAGTAATATTAGAATCAACTAAAATGTTACCAGCGTAGTCAATAGATCCTTTCTGGGTGCTGATATTAATAGTAACACTATTAACTACATAAGTAAGAAAAACAAATGTTGAAGATAGAACAATTATACCAAGAAAAGCAATGACAAGTATTTTTTTCTTAAAACCACCAGAAGTAGCAAAACCTTTAATTTTTAATTTAGGCTTTTGCTTTTTTTCGATTTTAGCTTCTCTTTTTCTAAACAAGAAAAATGGTTTTCTTGGTTTTTTGCTTCTACTTACCTTTTTTACTTCTGGCTCTTCCTCAACTTCTTCGATAACTTCAACGTATTCTTCATCTTCAGCTAATTCTGGTTCTTCCTTTTTTCTTGGCATGCAAGAAAACTTTTCCTTTTTAATAGGAATTTGATAAACCTTGTTTTTCGAAGAGACTTCTTCTTCCTCTTCAACTATCATTGAGGGCGGAACAATATCAAAATATAATTCATCCTCAGGGCTATTTTTCTTTTGCTTTGGCACAATATAATTTTAAAAATTTTTTAAAATTTGATATATGTTAATTATATAAAATTAAATAATAAAAGTCAAATATTAATTTTTAAATAAGTTACGGAGAGTGTCAGCTAATCCAGAATTATCAATTTTTTCTTTTATTTCTTTTCTTTTTTGTTCAATTGCTGCGTCATTGTTTTTTCTAACTTCGTCATTGCAATTGTCGGTCAGTTTTATCGGCGATTCAACAATTGATTGTTCCCCTCTTTGGACATCTTTCTTCTTGTTTTTAATTATTTCGAAACATTCATTGCAATAAACTAATTTTGAAGGATCAGGTTTAAAAGGAACCAATGCTGGCTTGTTGCAATGAGAGCAAACAACTTCTCAATATTCAGTTTTAGAACGAGCTTGAGTAGAAGAGCGAGACGAAACAAACTCCAAAGAACTTCATTTCTTAATATCATTCTCGACATCTTCTCTGCTTTTAGCATAAATCCCTCGAGTATGCTCAATAATTTCATTTTTATAACTTATTTCGAATGGATGTAATGGCGGAAGCCCAATAGCAGAAAAAGCATTACTCGGCATACCATCAATTAAATATTTAATATAGAAATGATAGTTAGGAATATTAATCAAATCATTTTGATTGAAATCCGGAGTAAATTGTTTTTCAATAAAAGAAGCATCATCCGGACCAATACGAAAAGATATGATTGTACCAACATTACCAAAAACAGCGTCTCTTACTTTATCTGTAAGTTGCTTAATATATTGATGGGTAATGATAAGATTTAAATTGTATTTTCTTGCTTCAGATAAAATATTAGCAAAAGATTCGGTTGAGAATGTTTGAAATTCATCAATGTATAGGTAAAAAGGAGTTCTTTTTTCAGCTGGCATATCCGCACGAGACATGGCGGCTAATTGAATTTTAGTAACCATAAGAGAGCCTAACAAAGTAGTATTCTCTTCTCCGATTAAACCTTTTGATAAATTAACAATTAAAATCTTACCTTCATCCATTATCTTACGAGCATCAATATTACTTTCTTTTTGACCAATAATATTTCTGACTAATGGATTGGAAATAAACTGCCCGACTTTGTTCTGAATAGGAGCAATAGCTTCTCTTCTGAATTTAGGATCATATTTTTCAAATTCATTAACTCAAAAAGACTTAACTGTTGGGTCAGTAACCTTTGAAATAACTTCTTGACGATAATTGTCGTCGGACAACATACGGTTAGCACTTAATAATGTTGCTCCTGGATATTCTAGCAAGGCTAAGATTGTATTATTTAAAATATATTCCATACGAGACGACCAAACATCTGGTCAGATTTTTTTGAAAACACCCATCAAACCAGAAGCAACAACGTGCTTCATTTCATTAGGAACCTCTTCAATAATATTAAAGGCAATTGGAAATTCAATATCAGCTGGGTCAAAGTATACAACATCTTTGATTCTGTCTTCGGGTATGTAGTTTATAATCTTATCAGCAAGCTCTCCATGAGGATCAATAATTGCCATACCATGATTTTTTACAATATCAGAAAAGCACATATTCTCAATGAATGTTGATTTACCGGTACCACTTTTACCAATAATATACATATGATATTTTCGGTCATTCTTTTTAATACCAAACTTAACTTCGCTGGACCGAAAATCAGTGATACCTAATGCTGTAATGTCATTATCATTCATATAATATATTTAATTATTGTATTATAGGTAGATTTGAAGGCGGAGCATTTTCTTTGTTCTTGATATAATCCAAAGATTTAACAGAAACTTTTTGAAAAGGAAAATGATAAATAGAAGCTAATTCTTCAGAATTCAAAATAAAAATCTTCTTTTCTAATTTTCTGTTTAAAACTCTTTGAAATAAATCTTTTTTCATTGTTAATTCAATTTGAGCTTTTGAAAAACTAGCTAATCATTTAGGTATTAAGCCATCAACTTTTAGCTCTATTCCCTTATCAGCAATGGCGTCAAAAGAATTTTGGCTGGATGCAAATCTTTTAATAAACATGCTAACTGAAGCGGAAACAAATTTTTCTGTACAAGCTTTTGGCGAGATATAGGCAACGCGAAAATTGCAAGCAAAAGTTCCAAAAGCCTCTTTACTTTTTAATTCATTAGCCTTAGCCTTATCTTCTGGGCTTGCCTCTTTCTTCTCTTCTGGCTTCGAAGGGGTGGAAAAATTTAATATTTCTTTTGCAACTTGAGTTGATAAACCGAGCAATTCTTTGCCAAAGCTTTTCTTTTCAATTATTGGTTTACCTAATAATTTATTAATAACATTATCACTTTCTAGTTTGAAAACAGCTTTTTGTGCATCATTAAGTTGTGATAAGATAATTTGTATAGCAATTACACCTTGATAATCAGCTTTAGCAGTTGCTTCGAGCAAAATAGTAATTGGATCAATAATTTTACTATCTTTATCACTGATAATATCATTTTTTATAACATTGATTTGATAAATGTTTTCTTTTTTCAATTTGTATTCCTCACCCCAAATATCAAAATTATTATTTGGTATATTAGGTGGTAAAGTTGATAGTGGATCAGATAATTCACTAATCTTAATATCGGGATATTGCGAATAGAAAGCAACTTCAATTAAATCTTTTAAAGATTTAGGAACAATACAGATATATCTTAATTGATTTTTGAAACATAGGATTTCAAAAACAACTTTATTCCCTTCCTTGATCTTTACATTTTTCAAATTTTCAAAAAAGTTTTTCATTGAAGTAACTGGCTGTTTAAAGCTATCAATTGAAAATTTCAATTCTAAAAATACAGACTCGTCAGCGCTTGGTTTTGATATTTGTTTTTTATACTGAGCAAAAATCTTCTTAAAATATATAAAAAGAGCTAGTGGAATAATCAACCACCAAAACTCTCTTAAAACAATAAATACATTTAATATTATTTTTGATATGAAAGTATCAAAATTTAATGTCATTAAAACATTTTTTAGGCGCTAAGTATTGTTTGATTTTCATCGTCAATACTTGGCATTGCTTTTAATTGATATTTGCCATCATGAGTTCTTTCGAACTGACGATTATTACGTAAGTTAAACTTTATAGTATTGTCTTTGGCCATACGTTGCTCTTTAACTTTTGCAATTATTTCATCTTCAGTTAAAGGATTATTACTTGTTTGCAAAACACCAACAATAACATCTTTAATTACTCCTGGTTGATAACCTCATTCGGTTAAAGCATAGTGACCATGACCAACTAAAACAAAACGTGGATCCTTAATTAATTCATTATGAACAGTTTGAGTACTAACTTCTTTTTTTCTTTTGTGATCAGCATGAACAGCATTTAAAACTTCACTTTCTTTTAAATAACTTGTTAAGGCCTTAAAGTGAACTGGTTTTTTCAAATAGTATTTCATTAAGAAATAGGCTTTGTCACGAGCATTCAAAGGATTGATAATTGATCAGGAAATTAATCCAAATTGACCAAAAGGATTGCAACCAATTTTCTTATAAACATACATTACATTTTGAATGTGTTTAGAATTAATTTTTCTGCCAATTCCCTTTTCAATTTCTTTTAATGTCATTGGTGATTGATTTTTCTTAAGAATTGTTTCAATTTCTTCGGCTAAATCTTTGACATCAGATAATTCAATGTTAGCAAAACATCAAAATGGTTTGAAAAAATTATTACCTGAGAAAAAGTAAAAATTTTCATTTAAGTTTAATAGAAAATTGATAACTCCATCCGAAGTCTCTTGACCATAAATTTCTTTAATATCTTTCATGAAAACTGAATCCTCCAAAACGTCACCGTTTTGTTTTAAAATTTTCTTTGAATTATTTACAAAATCTTTGAAAATAGCAGGCATTTTTTGAGAACGAATATCTTTTAAACATTCTTCTTGAATTTGTCTAATGCGTTCGCGAGTAACTTTAAATTCTTGACCAATTGCATTAAATGTCATTGGTTTTTTATCAAATAGTCCAAATCTTTTTTTGATGATTGTTTGATCGCGGCTACTTAATTCTTTGATTAGCCCTTCGGTCAAAACAGTTAAGTTATTTTTTGACATATTGTAGTATTATTTGATTGTATTTTATTACAATATAACATAGAAAAAAGAAGAAGTCAAGAGGAAAAAATCGATTCCCCTTCTTTAAAATATTGGCTTATTGAATAATAAAATAAAGGGGAGACGGTCTCCCCTTTATCGGC
>CAZCTX010000017.1:0-11427 GCA_964502205.1 uncultured Candidatus Saccharibacteria bacterium | reverse complement strand
AATGCTTGACTTTTTTTGAAAAATTCTTTAAACTATACTTGTAAATAAAATAAAAATAGTCGACAATTTTTATTTATTAATTTAATAAAATTAAATCATATATATATGAAAAACAAGAAAGGATTCACATTAGTCGAGTTGATGATCGTTATTGCTATTTTAGCTATTTTAGCTGCTATCGTTATCTTTGCATTAAATCCAGCAGAATTATTCAGACGTGCACGTGATAGCCAAAGAATGTCTGACCTTAGAGTTTTATCTTCAGCATTGTCATATTATTTAGCTGATGCTACAACTCCAATTTTGGACGGAGCTACAAATACTAAATGTACTGGTGGTAGCGGTGCCGATACTTTGTTTGGTACTGGCGTAACATCTTCTGCTCCTACTGGATGAACATGGCAGGTTTCTACTGTCAGAAAAGTTGATGGAACAGGTTGATTACCAACCAATTTCTCTTCAACTGGTTCAGCTCCAATCGGACAACTCCCAATGGATCCATCAAACGGTGGCCAAGCAGGTTCACCTTCAACATTTTATACATTTGCTTGTGATACTTCTTTGAACTTCGAAATCAATGCTAATATGGAATCTACAAATTACAAAGCCAAAGAAGCAGATGATGGTGGTGATTTAGCTGAAGTATACGAAATTGGTACTCGTATCGTTGGCTTATTACCAGCTACAATTACATCCTACTATCCAACTCACTAAGCTAATACAGTATATGTTGTTAAATCAATTACAAACACTAAACAATATTGTTTATTATCTTGCCAACCCTGTTATTGGTTTTTTAACCCTAGCAGGGTTGGTTAAAATATGGATTAGTACCAAGAAAATTCCATCCATAAGATATATTAAAATTGCAATTTTAATAAATATCATTGCAATTGTTTTGAGGTCACTATATTCAACAATTATGAATTATTGGATGTGAAATAGAGACCCAGCAACTCAAAAGTTTCTAGAGATAGACTATATTGCACAATTTTCTTTTAATACCTATTGGTTTGTTCCAATAATTACAATTTTATTCGCTTTTTTGATTTTTAAAATATTTGTTTTTGTAAACAAAAAGTTTAATGAAAGGTTTTTTTATGAAGAAGAGCCGTATTTAATTGCTCTTGGAATTATTTTAAATCCTTGACCAATGCTTTTTTTCTTCATATTTTCTAGTATTTTATGCTTGTTATTAGTTCAAATATTTAATTTAATTCAACAAAAAATATATTTTAAAAAGTCAAAAGTAGAATTTGAAAGAATACCACTTGTTAATATTTGAATTCCAGCTATGTTAGTTTCTTCATTTATCTATTTTGTAATTTTCACAAATTTGTTTCCGATTTTAAGAAATATATTATTAAATAATTTAATTATTTCTCAACTTTTAAATCATCTGTTTTTGTTTTAATATTTTAAACATTATTCATGAAGATTGCTTTGCAAATTTTAAAACCATTATTAATGCAAACTGGATTAGTTTCTGAAGAACAGTTTGCCAGTGCATTAGAGAAATCAAAACGTACCGGTCAAAACGTTAGCGATCTTTTAATTTCTCAAGGGGTTATTACTCAAGATTATTTAGTTGACTTATTGTCTAAGTTTTTTAATACTCCTCGTGTAAAAGTGTCTGGTAAAGAAATTAATTTTGATATATTAAATTTAATTCCTGAAGATATTGCTCGTGCTCGCAATGCCATAATTTTTGATAAGCAAGAGGAATATATCCATTTGGCTTTAACCGATCCAACTGATTTAGAGTCAATTAATTTTATTCAACGTTATACCGGCCTGTCAGCTAAAGTTTTTTTAACTACGGATGACGATTTAAAAAGTGCATTCGCTTTGTACCGTAAACAATTAACAGAAAATTTTGCAAATATTATTGAAGATAATTTACGTAAAGTTTCAATTGTTGAAGGTATGGATTTAGCTGAAGCAGCTTCCGACATGCCAATTGTTTCATTGTTTGATACGATTATTATCTATGCTTATTCACTTAACGCATCCGATATTCACATTGAAAGATTGTCAGATACCATTATGATTCGTTTTCGTGTTGATGGTATTTTACGTGAAATTGTTCGTCTGCCCAAAGAAGTTCATAACGCTTTGGTTGCTCGTGTTAAGATTTTAGCCGGGTTACAAATCGATGAGCATAATAGAGCTCAAGACGGACGTTTCAAATATCAAAAAGGAGATGACTCATTTGATATGCGTGTTTCCATACTTCCTACATTCTATGGAGAGAAAATTAATATGCGTCTTTTGCTTGGCGCTAGTAAGCCTTTGAGTTTTGAAGAATTAGGCATGGAAAAAGATACAATTGAAATTATGAATGACAATGTTAAAAGAAGTTATGGTATGATATTAGTTACTGGTCCTACTGGTTCAGGTAAAACCACTACTTTGTATTCCGTATTAAGTAAACTAAATCGACCAGAAGTTAATATCGTTACGGTTGAAGATCCTATCGAGTATGAACTTCGCTATGTGAATCAAGTTCAAGTTAATTCTAAGGCTGGTTTGGATTTTGCTAATGGTTTACGCTCTATCTTACGTCAAGATCCTAACATTATCATGGTCGGAGAAATCCGCGACTCCGAAACAGCTGGTATTGCCGTTAATGCTGCATTAACCGGTCACTTAGTGTTATCAACACTCCATACTAATGATGCTACTACGGCTGTGCCTCGTTTATTCGATTTAGGTGTTCAACAGTTTTTAGTTTCTGCTACTGTTAACGCTGTTATTGCTCAACGTTTGGTCAGAAAAGTTTGTCGAAATTGTATTGAGAGCTATAAATTAACAGCTGAAACCAAAGCATCAATCGAAAGACAATTGAAAAATTCTCCTTTTAAAAAGAAGAACTATACAATTCCAAGTGAACTGTATCGTGGCCGAGGTTGTCGAATTTGTAATAATACTGGATACAAAGGCCGTCTTGCTATTTACGAAGTCTTTAACGTTTCTGAAGATATGCGCACGTATATGCAATCTCCTGATTTTTCTCTCGATGGTTTGCGTGAAATTGCCGGTAAGCATAATATGGTATCTTTATTTGAAGATGGTGTTCGTAAAGCTCAAACAGGACTAACAACAATTGAGGAAATCTTTAGAGTTGTTAAAGAGTAGGGTTTGGTTTAAATTTTTAAAATATTATATATGCTATTTCATTATACCGCATTTGATTTAAGAAATATTTATGTCGAAGGGGATGTAGATATGCCAACCCTCGAAGACGTTTTAAAATTTTTAAACAATCAAAGGTTAAAACCAATTAAAGTAGTTCCAGTTAATACTAAGGCCAGTGCTAAGAAATTCAATCTTTTTAGGAAAGGAATTAGTTTAACTGATCAGATATTTTTATTTAAATATTTAGGGTTAATGTTAAAAGTTGGAACTGATATTTTAAAAGCAGTTGATGTTTTAATGCAAGACTATGGTACTGGTCCGATTAAAACTTTTTTACTTCAATCGCGCTCTAATTTAGAAAAAGGTAATCCTTTCTATATCACTTTTGATCAGAATAAAAAAACTTTTTCATATGTTACAATTAATTTAATTAAGGCGGGAGAGAAATCAGGTACACTGCAAGAAACTTTAGAAAAAATTTCAATTAACTTAGAAAAAGATAAAGATTTAAGAGGTAAGGTAATTTCTGCTCTAACTTATCCTATCATTCTTTTAGTTATGATGGTTGTTTTAACTGTTTTTTTAATGATCTTTCTTTTTCCAAAAATGGGAGCTTCTTTTATGCAAGCCGGGTTAAAATTACCAGCTTTTACCAAATTGCTTTTTAATGTCAGTACATATTTTAATACTCATATGCCTTTTGTTATCTTTACAATGTTTGCATTGCCAACTGCCTTCTATATCTATTTTATAAAAACACCAATTGGTCAAAAACAATTTAGTAAAATGATTAGAAAAATACCACCAATAAGAAATTTTTTAAATAAAATGGCATTGCAACGTTTGACCTCAACCTTATCGAGTTTAATTAAGGCTGGTATGCCTTTAGTTGAAAGTTTAAAAGTATGTAGCGAAGCCGTTGGCGAAGAAACTTTTAGGATAGCGTTATCTAATGTCGCTACTTACTTAACTCAAGGCTTAACAATTGGGGAGGCTTTTCGTCAAGAAAAAGCTTTTCCTAAATATTTAAGTAATTTACTTGCAATTGGTGAAAAGGCAGGGCATATTGATGAAATTCTTTATACATTATCTGTTTTTTATGAAAAAGAAATTGAAGCAAGTTTAAAATCCTTGGTCGCTTTGATTGAACCTTTAATGCTTGTTTTGATGGGAGGTGTTATTGGCGCAATCGCAATTTCCGTTATCTTACCTATGTATCAAATGTTAGGAAACTTCTAAAATCTTTTTATATTCTTTTAAAGTTTTTTACAAGTTAATAAAAAAATTAATACAATTATCTATGATTAAAAAATTTAAACCCGCTTTCTCGTTAATTGAAATGTCAATTGTTTTTATTTTAGTTAGTATAATTGGGTTTTTTAGCATTGACTTTTTAATTAATGGCGCTAGCCGTACAGCTGTAGCCAATACCAGCACAGATATTGTTCAATTTTTTAAAAAAGTTCAAAATCAGAATGCAATTTATGCAATTCCTGGAATATCAGAAGAAAGCCAAACATATTATGGTATTGGTTTTAAAAGAGATGCCGATAATCAATCTTCGTATTATTCATTTAAAAAAACAATTAGTGGGATTGAGATTTTAGAAACCTTTCATTTGCCTAACAATGTATATTTTTCTAATTTTGATTTAGACGAAACATTGCAATTAAGATTTTGCGCTGACATTAATTACAATTTACAAATTGATCCTAATTCTAATACGGGGGGGTTAGATTATTTATGCGATGAAGATGGCTTAGTTTGTAGTGAAATTTTTGAAATTGAAGTTAAATCAAAATTCAACGATTACAAGAAAAAAGTTTTTATCAACACTAGCAAAACTCAATACTCTTGTAAGCCAGAAGCATATGTTCGAGATAGGGTCGAACAATATGAAAATTGTATTGCTGCCGTTGGCTGTATTAATGGCGTAATATATAATAATGTCTGTGATTTCGAAGGTGAGATTGCTGATTTTTGTATTAGCTTTACCGATTTAGGAAATAACACATGTTCTTGTGAATAATACTTGTTTTTTATTTAAAAAAGATATATATTATATCTAAATTAAATTAAATTTATGATTTGAAAATTTTCTAATAAAAGAAAATCGCAATCATTAATAGAGCTTGTTTTAAGTATCGCTCTTGCCATATTTTTTTTAACAGCTTTTATTGTAAATTTGGCTTTTATTACAACTAAATTTTCAGATTACAAAGACAAATACTATGCTTATCAATTAGTTAAAGAACAAAAGAAATTAAATGATCGTAATTTAGCTTATCTTTTAGCTAATAATAAAATTGTATCTAATTATACAACTAATGGCTATTTCGCTGTTCAAGGAAGTCATTTAAATTATACCTATTTGAATTATGAATCAACTGGACTAACTAGTTTTCTAAACCAAGAAAAGAAATATTTTCTTAATGATGATTACATATATTACTGATCTTTAGATGCAATTCCTTCGAGCAGTACCTATATTGTTGATGATAAGGGTGATAATGCTAGAAAGGGAACATTGTCGTGTTTGGGTTTAAGTTGTACTAATCCAATCATTGTTGATAAATCAAAAGGCCATTGTGTATCAAATAATTGCTTAAAATTTGAAACAGCAATCGGCACTGCTGGAACAATTACATTTCCATCAATGAGCACTTTAAACAATTCTGCTCGTAGCAAAACAACATGAGAGGCTTGAGTGAATAGCTTCTCACCATCTGACGATGCTATTTTTATGTCTCGCGGAGATTATAACTATTTTGGAATCATTGATAATTTTCCAACAGTTCAATTTAAATTAGGAACTGAAGAAAAATTATTATCAGCCCCAGTACCAATATCACCATTGCAATGATATCATTTGGTTGCTACTTATGATGGTTCATATATTAGTATATATGTTAATGGCGTTTTGTCTGCTAAGTCAGAAAACGTTTCTGGCATGATGGGCTACAACGATATCTTGAAATTCGGATATTTTACTGAAAGTAATCCGACCGGTTTTCTCGGTCATTTAGATGAGATTAAGATTTACGGTAGAGCTCTAAGTGATGCAGAAATTTTAAACAGATACAATGCTTTTAGAAAAAATATTGGTTTAGTTGCTAATTGGCACCTAGACGATGCTTTAAATACGGCAACATATAGTGGCGCAAGTGAAGCAGGCTTAAATCCAAAATTTACTTCTTTTAGTTCCCCAGATAATATTCCAATAATAATTGAAAAAGCAAAAGCGGAAAATAATCCAACTTTATGTAAAAGCGGAGCATGTACTTTGTTTTATAGGAATTACAGTAGTAAGGGCACACTGATAGATAGTTCTAACACCTATACTCAATTACATAGTTTATCTAATATTACACTCAGTGCTAATATTAAAATTACAAATATTAATACTGGCTATCAAGGGATTTTTGGCAAAGATGTTAATGGCAACTATGCGCTAGGTTTGTCTAATGATGATATACAAATTGATTTAAAAATCGAAGGAACACGTTATTCAAAAATATATGAAGCCAATTTAGAAGCAAACAGATGATATCAAATCGATGCTACCTTTGATGGCTCAGATATCAAGCTATATGTCGATGGCGTTTTTAAGGGAATGTGAAACCAGCCAGGTGGAATAACCGATGATACCAATCATGGCAATATATATATTGGCTATTCTGGAACTGATAATGAATATTTTGATGGCTATATTGACGAAATAAAAATATATAACCGAGCATTAAGTTCCGAAGAAATTAACAATCCATATGATGGCGGTTTTACACATTATCAATATTACAAACCAGTTTGTCGTACAAGCCAGAATGGAACTATAAGCGCAGAATGTTTAAATTGCAATCCAATTAATGGAACTGAATGCGTCCGAGCTGAAAGTGGGGTTAATTTTGAATCGTTATTGGTCAAAAGTATATATATTGTAAAATTTGGTAAGGGAATAAATTACAAGCAACATAAATCTGAACAAATTATTCCAGTTGTTAATTCTTTTTATCAGCAAGAAGCAGGAGCCAATGTTTGGGCTGGCGGATATACTCCATATTCTGGCACAGCCTGTGGTCGTTTTGTTTTTGGCACTTATGGTGATTCTGCTGGTAGCACAATTCGATACAATTCTGCTTGTGGTAGTTCTGCTTGTGGCCGTGAAATTGTTGGTTCTCAAGTTTGTCAATCAAGCAATTTTTCATATTTTTACGATAATGGCTGTACGACTTGTAGTGGCACTCCCGGATCATCAAGCTGAACATGTGATGTTTGCGAAGCAGAAGGGTATTTTGAAAAAACATCATCCGGTGATGCCGCTTCAATGATTTCACCAACATTTAATTTTCCTAAAAAAATGGGATTAACTTCTTTTGGATGAATTGGGAGTGGTGGCCCAGTTAAATTTCAGTTTGCTTGTTTAGATGATATTGTTGATGGTTCAGGCAGTGAATTACCAGAAGGCGCTTGATCATATTTAGGACCCGAACCAAGCAATTCCAAACGTTGTACTGCTTCTGATTATTACAGTGCAAATCCGAATACTTCTTATTCTGTATCATCATGCTGAGAAACAGATAATCAATCTTTACATAATTGTCAATTTTTTAGATTCAAAATTGTTATTGATGCGCCTGTTCAAGCAACCATTAATTCTGTAAGATTGAACTTCGGGCAATATCCATATACAATTATTAAATAATTAATAAAAATATATATTAAAAAATAATTATGTTTAATATTAAAAGAAAAAGACTGTCATTTACTGTCGTCGAGTTAAGTATATACATTGGTCTGTTTGGTGTCTTGACTTTTGTATTATTTAATATTTTTAATGGTGCTATTAATTTTTCGAATTTGAGTAAAAAACAAAACGAAACGACGGTTAGATACAAAATTAATCCAGTTGAATTGGATATTACTTTTCCGAGCAAAGCTGTTGTGC
Organism: uncultured Candidatus Saccharibacteria bacterium; assembly: GCA_964502205.1. Classification (GTDB taxonomy): domain Bacteria; phylum Patescibacteriota; class Minisyncoccia; order UBA6257; family JAKLIH01; genus JAKLIH01. The sequence continues at coordinate 3,344 of CAZCTX010000017.1, read as the reverse complement.
CTTCTAATCCAGGCAGTCGTTTTCCAACTGACCCTCCGGTTGTTGTCCGTCCAGGAAATATTCAATTTTGTTCTTTTCAATTTTATCAAGATGATTGTAGCTTTGATGAATCAGAGCCATGTTTGGTTTGTAAATGTCAAGAAGTTGCCTGTGATTCAGTTTATGGTTGCGCCGGTTGTCATCAAGCCTGAATTGAAAATCCTAAAGAAGCATCTAATTGCGAATGTGTAGATATTAGAGAAGAAGTAAAAGATAAAAAAGATAGTGGTGAATTCAATGTTGGTGATCATATTCATTATTGATATGATGTATACAATCCTGACACAGTTAATGTTATTCCTATTGCTACTCCGGGAGTTATTATATCAAATCCAACACCCCCCTTTGGAATTAACTATTTTACAATGCATCCATATTATCAATTTGCTTGAAATAACAATGTTGGCTGAGTTAATTTAGAACATGTTACTTTGAATACTGATTTAAGCGTTCTTAATGGCGAGGCCATAATATTAAGTGGTGGTGATAAAATTTCTTTTAATTGTAGTAACACCAAATCTTGTAATCAATCAGACTACAAAGTTAGTTTGAATAAGCAAACTAATGAATTAGAAGGTTATGCCTGGTCTGACAACTTTGGTTGATTTAGTTTTAATTGTAAAACCGGTGGAGAAGGCGGTAGCAATATTTGCGGAACATCAAATTACAAAGTAACTATTGACCCAACTACCGGTAATTGAGATGGTTATGCCTGAAATTCTAATTTGGGTTGAGTTAGTTTTAACTGTGCAACCGGTGGCAATTCTCAGGCCAATATTTGCAGTACATCAAATTACAAGGTTATGGATTCTCGTACTTTAAATGGTGTTATTACTTATGAATTTAATGCATTAGTAGATGGCCAAAGTGTGCCGATAACCCAAAACTACGAATACAATACATTAAGAACATGAAACTTAGGGGCAATCACCCCAACCTCAGGGAATGTTGGAACTGAATTAACAATTTCGAGTATTGCTGGTTCTAATTTTTATGATAAACCTTTGGTTAAATTAACTAAAACTGGATCGCCTTCAATTTTTCCTAAAACTAATTTTACATTTGTGTCCCAGGATTTTATATCCAATGGAGTCTTTGATTTAAAAAATGTAACTCCCGGCGTTTACGATTTGCAAGTAATCGATTTCTATGGTAATATTTCTTCAAAGAAGAAAGCTATTACAATAAAATAATCTTATGAAAAAATTTCTATTTCAAAAAGAAAAAAAAGGAATAGCTTCTATTACAATTGTCATGCTGCTAGGCTTTGTTAGTATTATAACCATGACTTCAATTTTTACATATAACTCATGAAGATGAGAAACTTTAGAGAACAATATTAAAAAAGATAATTTTAATAATGCGGTTGATGGTTTGTCTTTAATGCAATACATTTTATTAGTTAAATATCGCGACTTAACTCCAGTTGAATTATCTGTTTATGATAGCTATGAAAATGCTAATATTGGCCTTAGGACAACTACTAATATTAGCTCTATCGACCTTATGGGAAATTGTAATACTGTTGAAATGCCAATGGACTATATGGGTTTGCCGATTAAGAGAGTTACCGCATACAATCAACAGAATAATTTTTTTAACAGTAAAACATGTTGCACAGCTGGAATATTTAACAACGGTACAAATAATGAACTATATCTAGAAGAATTACTTAATACTTATTCTAAAGAAAATTGTAAAAATATGAATTGGCCTAATTTAAAAGACAGTTCAGAATCAATTATTACATCTAAAATAATTCAATAATCATGAATTCAAAATCAAAATTTAACTTAGAAAAGATTAAAAAAATATTAGCTCCCCAAGAAGAAATTGGGGCAATAGAAATTAATAATCGAGTTGTTAAGGCTTTCTATTTTTCAAATAATGGCGAACTTAATATTAGAGCTTCTGCTATTTTGCCAGTTGAAAATAGTACTATTAATAATGGCTATGTTCAAAATGAAGCATCATTGACTAAAACTTTAATTGATTTGAAAAAAGCTTTGAATCGAAATAAAAGAGTTTCGCCATATATTGTTTTATCGCTTCCGGCTCAGAATTTCTTTACTAGTATTTTATCTATTCCTAAACTATCTGATAAATCAAGCTTTGAAGAGGCTGTTAAATTGAATTTAAGATTAAGATCTCCAATATCACTAGAAAATGCTTTTCTTGATTGAGAGAATATTGAAGAAAGCAAACTAGATAATAACGAAACAATATTTGCTGCTGTTGGTGATAAGAACAATATTAATAAATATTTAAATTGTTTAAGTAAAGCTGGGTTTAAAGTTATTGCCGTTGAAAAACCGGCATTAGGTATCTTGCGTTTTATCAAACAATTTGCCTATACCGACGAACAATATTTAGTTATTAACATTGATCGAGATGGTATTGACTTGGTTGTTTCCCAAAGTAACAATCTAATTTTTTATGATTTTAGCAGTTTAACTGAAGTAGCAAAATATGATTTAGATAACAATTTGTCTAATAAAGATTTTATGATATTTTTGAATAAAAAAGTAGGGCAGGTTGTTAATTTTTGCCAAGCACGTCAAAATGCATGTTTGAAAAAATTCTTTTTGTTTTCAATTATTCCAGATATTAAAAACGAACTTATTACTTCTTTAACTACTAATTTAGGATTAGAACCGCTATCATTGAAAAATGAAAAACTTGTTAAAATATCTGAAGAATGATATGGTGTTATGGGTTCAGCCGTTCGTGGCACAATACCGCGTAGTCAAGACAAGATTGTAAGTTTAATGCAAACCGGAACTGAAAAAGACTATATCCAAAATCAAACTTTGAATTTCATATCAATGTGAACAAAGATATCTTGTACAGTATTTATTGCCCTTGTTTTAATTTTTCATGGATTATCTTCAATGTTTTTCGAACCAGTAGAAGTGTCATTAATTCAAGAAAACAAAATTGTAAATTCCGATCAAAATATTTTAAAAACAAAAATTACAAATTTAGAAAAAAAGGTTGATCTTTTTAATACTGATATTGTTCGTTTTGCAGCCATTGCCAATAAAAAAACAGGCTGAGAAACTAAAATGGATTTTGTTTTTAATTTAGCAAAGAAAAATCAAATTAATATTTTAAAAATGTTTGTTAGTAATGAATCTAAAAATGTAACATTGCAAGGTAGTAGTCCATCGCAAGTTAAAATTGGTAATTTTAAAGACGATATTCAAAATACCAATAATTTTTCAAATATTACATCGCCCCTTGAATCAATTTCCAGCGATGGTGATAATTACTATTTTTCTATAAAATTTACTTTAAATTAGTTT
>CAZCTX010000016.1:10607-12000 GCA_964502205.1 uncultured Candidatus Saccharibacteria bacterium | reverse complement strand
AATATGTTAAAGGTGATGTTTTGTTTACAATGTATAGTGAAAGTGAGCAGAGGTTGAATTTAGCCAAAGAAGCTTTAGAAAAATTAAATACAATTTATTTATAATGTATTATCTGGCTAGGCAGATTGCGTAGATATCTTTAGCAGAATTTTCTTTTAAAATTTTTGCGCACTCATTGAGAGTGGATCCAGTAGTAAAAACATCATCGACAAGGATGATGTTTTTGTTTTGAATTAAATGTTTAAGATTTTCATTAATTTTAAAAATATTTTCTGCATTTTGTTTTCTTTTAGTTGAATCTTCTTGGTTTGCTTGGGGTGGATTGTTTTTAAATCTAATTAAGATATTATTTTTTGTTTCAATGTTTAAAATATTTGAAATAATATCTGAGATTATTTCTGATTGGTTAAAGCCTCTGGCTCTTTGTTTGTATTTGTGAAGTGGAACGGGGATGATAAGAAAATCTTTTTTATTAAAATATTGTTTGTAATTTTGGAGACTGGCACTAATGATTTGATTAAGGGTATATTTTATTGAGGTTGTTTTTTTGTATTTGAATTGGTGGACTATTTCTTTAACTATTTTATTGCGATAATTCATGCAATAAAAGATTGAGTTGATGTATTGGTCGTTGTTTTTGCAGTGAATTTTTGTGTTTCAGAGATTCATTGGCATACGGCATTTTGGGCATGAAAAGGTTGTATGGATTTGTATTTTACTATAGCAATCATTGCAGAGAAGAGAATTGGTGTTGGTGTATTTGAAGCAATTAATACATTTATTAGGAAATATGATTTGTAGGATTTTTGAAATCATAATACTTGTATTTTTTAAAAAAATATATTAAAATATATGTATTAGTATATAAAAAAATAAGAAATAAAACAATGTTTTTTAAGAAAAAATATTTAGGAATAGATATTGGTACCACGACTGTAAAAGTTGTTGTTTTGTCGTTTGGCGAGCAACCAAAATTAGAGTCTTATGGTATTTTGGAAAATTATGCACATTTAGAGAGGGTGAATGAAGCAATACAAACGAGTAGTTTTAAGTTGGTTGAAAAAACAACAGCAAAATATTTAGGAGATTTATTGAAAAAAAGTAATATCAAAAATCGAGAAGCAATATTTTCAATTCCTTGTTTTAATACCTATACCAGTATTTTAGAAATACCACCTTTATCTCAAAAGGATTTAGAAAGGGCAGTGTATTTTCAAGCAAAGCAATATGTTCCAATGGCATTATCGGAAGTTTCAATTGACTGGCAAATTGTTTACAAAGATAATACAAAGATTAAGATTTTATTAGTAGCTGTGCCAAAGGAATTAGTTAATCGATATTTAACAATTGCAAAATTAACAAATATTCGAATTGCTAAAATGGAATTAGAGAG
>CAZCTX010000016.1:0-10507 GCA_964502205.1 uncultured Candidatus Saccharibacteria bacterium | reverse complement strand
CAAGAAGAGGTTATGAAATTAATGATACCATTGTTAGGAGTTATTGAGCAAGAAATGCAAAGAGAATTTACTTTCTTTTCTAAAAGAACGAATAAAAATATTGAGAAAATTTATTTGACAGGTGGAATTGCTAATTTGCCTGGGATTACTGAATATTTTAGTAATGATTTTAAGGTGCCAGTATTTGAGGGAAATCCTTTTGAATTAGGATTAATCAAATTTGATAAAAAACTAGAACCAGTGGTAAAAGAAATTGGATCCAGTTTAAGTGTTGCTTGTGGATTATTAATGAAATAATCTTAATGCCTCTTGTTTTTTTTGAAAAATTTGTTTATACTATAATTAATAAAAATTAAAAAATTTTATGGCATTTGATTTTGAAAAACCAAATGAAAAATGAGAATATCAAAAAAGCTCAGGCGCAACATGGCCGAAGAGTTTATTGGTTTTTGCTTTTGTTTTTTTGTTTGTTATGATTGGGGCAAAATTTGGTTTTGATTTTTTAAACCAAAGAGAGCAAAAAGTAATTGCTGAATATGACAAGAAGATAAGTGAAGCAAAAGAATCTTTTCCAATTGAAAATCAAAAGGCAGTTTTGACTTTTGAGAAAAGTGTTAAAAATTTAAAAGTTTTGTTAGAGAATAAAATAAAAACTTCTGAATTTTTATTAGCTATTGCTGGAAATACTCATAAAGATATATATTTTACTCAGCTTAATTCTAATGTTAATGAAGGTTTAATTGAAATTAATGGTGTAGCGAAGAATTTAGCGGTTGTATCGCAGGCAGCCACTGCTTTTTCTCAAATTTCTGGAGTTATTGATGTTGAGGTAAAAAATGTAAGAGATATGACTTCAACGGCGACATTTACTTTAAATTTAAAAGTTAATCCTTCTTTCTTTAAATAAATATATTATGAAAGAAACAACAAAGCAATCGGTTTCAATATTAATGATTACACTGGTGTTCGCATCAGGAGTATTCGTATTAAATAAATTCACTTTAGTTGCTTTTTCAGAATATCAGGCAAATAAAATGGAGATTCAAAAAAAGAAAGAGGCTTTACAAGAGGTGGCTAATTTTAGGAAATTAGCGGAAGAATTGAATAATAAATATAATTCTTTAGGCGGAGATTTTTATAAAATATCAGAAGCAATACCAACGAGCCCTAGATTTGCTGATTTATTAGCAATTATTGATTCAATTGCACGCTTAACAGAGGTCAAAATTAAAGACATTGCTTTTCGTGATGTTCCGAATAAAAAAGCAAATAGTGATGCTTATAGCTTGGCGGAAATTAGTTTAAATATTTCTGGCCCATACGAAAATGTTGCTACTTTTTTTGCTGAAACAGAAAAAGAGTTAAGATTAATGGATACAGTTAATTTAAGCATGAAGAAGACAAAGACCTTAGATGTTGTTAAGAACAAGCAAGTTGTCTCAGAACAATTAGAGGTTGGGGCAGTTATTCAATCTTACTATCAAAATACTAAATAAAATATTATGGCTATAGAAATTGAAAAAGTAAAAAATAGAAGTAATGGACCAGTATTTATTATATTGATGGTTGTTATTGTTGTAATATTTTTTGTTTTTTTAAGCTTACGTAATAATTTAGGGGAAAAAGCTTCAAATACAGATATTGATAAAATTATTAATAAGGATACAAAAGAATTAGAAAATATTAGTAAGAATTTAGATAGAAATATTGATGCTATCTTTGAAAGAAGCGACTTTCAGCAATTATATAAGCATAGTGATGTTTTGATGGATTTTGAAGTTGGTAAGACTGATCCTTTTAATTCTTTTTAAAATTTAGTTATGATTCAATGGAATATATTATTTTCTGCTTTAAAAAATAAAGGTTTTCAATTTGATGAAAAGAAAGTGTTAGAAGACGCAAAGATTTTTAGAAAAAGTTATGAAGATGTTTTATTGGAAGATGGTATTGTAAAAGAAGAAGAATTGATGAAAATTAAATCGGAGATTTTAAATGTCCCGATTAAAATTTTTGATAAAAAAGAAGTTATATCAAAAGAAATTTTAAATGTTATTGAAGAAAGCTCAGCTCGTAATTACAAACTAGTTGTTTTTGATAAGCAGGGAAATGAAGTATCGGTGGCAATGTATCATCCTGATGATGAAAAAGCTTTAGAAGCAATTAATTTTATTGCAAAACAAAATCAGTTTAAATTAAAAATATTTATTACAACGGAAGGCAACTTGCAGAAAGCTTGGAGATTCTACAATAACTTTGCGGATAATTTAACTAATGTTTTAAAAGAATTACAACAAAAGTTAGCACCACAATTGAAAAAGTTTTTAGAAGCTCAAAAAGTTAATGAGCAAACTTTGGATTTTAAGACAATTGAAAAGAATTTTGCGGAAGAAGCGCCAATTATTAAATTATTAAGTATTATTGTTACTGAAGCAGTTAGAATTGGGGCTTCAGATATTCATTTTGAGCCAGAAAGAAAAGTTTTAAGAGTTAGATTTAGGGCGGATGGTAATTTATATACTTCAGTTTTATTGCCACTGGAAATTCATTTGCCAATTATTTCAAGAATTAAAATTATGGCAAATTTGAAAATTGATGAAATGAGAATGCCTCAAGATGGCCGTTTTCGTTCGATTATTGATGAAAAGCCAGTTGACTTCAGAGTCTCAACTTTTCCAATTAATAATGGCGAGAAAGTGGCAATTAGAATTTTAGATTCTTCAACTGGATTATTTAGTATTTCGCAATTAGGTTTAAATGAAATGTCAGCTAATGTTGTAAAAGAGGCAATTAAAAGACCTTATGGAATGTTTTTGATTACTGGTCCAACTGGATCAGGTAAGACCACGACTTTATATGCATTACTTCAGATTTTAAATAATGATGGAGTTAATATGGTTACATTAGAAGATCCAGTTGAGTATACAATTGAAGGAATTAATCAGTCGCAAGTATTGCCAGAAATTGGATATACATTTTCTAAGGGATTACGTCATATTGTTCGTCAAGATCCAGATGTTATTATGGTTGGAGAAATTCGTGATAATGAAACAGCTGAACTTGCGGTACATGCTGCTTTGACGGGACATTTGGTATTGTCGACATTGCATACTAACAATGCTGCTGGGGTTATACCAAGGTTGGTTGACCTTAATGTGCAGAAGTTTTTGTTGCCTTCAAGTTTGAACTTAATGATGGCTCAACGTTTGGTACGTAAACTATGTCCTTATTGTAAAAAAGAAAGATTGGCTTCTGAGGAAGAAATTCATTTTATCGAAGAATCGATTGCTGGGTTGGGCAAAGAATTGAAAGATAAATTTAATGTAGTAAAGCCATATAAAATATATGATAGTGTTGGCTGTAGCGAATGTAATAATCGAGGGTATAAAGGCCGGGTTGGTATTTTTGAGGTACTTGCAATGAATAAGGCAATTGAAGATATTGTTTTGTCTGATATGTCAGAAACAAAGATAAAGGAAGAGATGAGAAAGCAGGGAATGTTAAGTTTAAGAGAAGACGGAGTTGTTAAAGTATTGAATGGGGTAACAACTTTAACTGAAATTATGAATGAAACAGACATCTAGTTGATATTAATTTAAAATCTTGTTACAATATTAATATATTAAATACTAACAATGAATCCAGCAATAAACCAAGATAAATACGCAAAGAAGTTGATTGAATTAATGATACTTGCTTCTCAGCAAGGAGCATCGGATTTGCATTTAGGTGTTGGCAAAAAACCAATATTGAGATTGGATGGAAAGTTAATTGCCGTTAATAAAGAAGAGATTATTACACCAGAGATTATTGCTGGTTTTGTAGCAATGTTGTTAAATGAACAACAACAGAAATACTTAATGGCAAATAAAGAAATTGACTTTGCTTTTTCTTTGGAAGATAAGGTAAGGTTCAGGATTAATATATTCTTTCAAAAAGGATATTTATCTATTGCTTTAAGATTAATTCCAACATCAATTAGAACCTTAGAAGAATTGAATTTGCCACCAATACTGCATACTTTATCAAATTACAATCAAGGATTCTTTTTAGTTGTTGGTCCGGCTGGCCAAGGAAAGACAACGACACTAGCTTCTATTATTGATGAAATTAACCATAGTAGAATGGATCATATTATTACAATTGAAGATCCAATTGAATATGTTTATATACCAGATAGATCAATGATAAGCCAAAGAGAGGTTGGGGAAGATACAATTTCGTTTAATAATGCTTTGAAATCTTCTTTGAGACAAGACCCAGATGTTATCATGATTGGTGAAATGAGAGATCCAGAATCAATGGCTATTGCTTTGACAGCAGCCGAGACTGGACATTTAGTTTTTTCAACTTTACATACTAATTCAGCAAGCCAAACAATTGATCGTATTATTGATAGCTTTGATTCAGCATCACAACCGCAAGTTCGTTCGCAATTAGCTACATCCTTAATTGGCATTGTCTCGCAAAGATTAGTGCCTAAAATTAATGGTGGTAGAATACCAGTTTGCGAAATATTAATTGTTAATACGGCAGCAAGAAATTTAATTCGGGAGAATAAAATTTATCAAATTGATTTAGTAATTGAGACTGGACTGAAAGAGGGGATGGTAAGTCTGAATCGTTCTTTAGTTGATTTGATTAGAAAGAGAGAAATATCAATGGAAACAGCAGAATTGTATTCTAATAATCCATCGGAATTAAGAAATTTGTTAGGCTAATTAAAAAATATATTAATATTTTTTTATGGAGTTTATCTATAGAGCAAAAACAAAAAATGGAGAAGAAAAGACGGGAAAGATAAATGCTCGTTCAGAGGAATTAGCTCTTCAAATATTGCAGAGTTATGATTTTGTTGTTGTTGATTTGAAAAAGAAAAAAGAAAGTACTTTTTGAGATAGAATTTTTTATAAAAACTCAACAATTAAGGGGAGGGATTTGGCTATATTTTTAAGACAATTATCAACAATGCTTTCGGCAAAAATTCCTTTAATTGAATCTTTGAAAACTTTGTTGAACCAAGCTAGCTCGCCGGCAGTTAGAGATATGATTTTTAGTTTAACTTCTAGCTTGGATAGTGGTTTAACTTTATCTCAATCAATGGGAGAGACTGGTGTTTATTCTAAATTCTATATCGAAATGGTTAGATCTGGAGAAGTATCGGGTAGATTAGAACAGGTGTTTACTTATTTGGCTGATTATGCTGAGAATGAAGCAGAGTTAGACGCGAAGGCAAGGTCAGCAGCGATTTATCCTATTTTTATTTTATTAGTCTTCTTAGTTGTTGGTTCAGTCATTACAATCTCAATTGCACCTCAGATGGTTGATATTTTTCAAGAATTTGATCGCGAACCACCAGCTTTAACTTTGGCTTTAATTACTATTGGTAGATTCTTAATTAATTGAGGATTTTTGGTATTATTGATGTTGGTTGGTGTGTTTTTTGCTGCTAAGAACTATTTAGATAGTGCTGAGGGTCAAAACATTAAAGCTTTTTGAATGATGAAGGTTCCGGTATTAGGTGTGATTTACAAAAATATTTATGTGTCTCGGTTTGCAGAGACTTTGAGTACTTTACTAGTTGGTGGTATTCCAATTGTTGAAGCTTTAGAAATTTCTGGAAGTGCAACTGGTAATTTTGTGTTTAAAAATATTGCTGATGAATTAGCTGATGGAATTAGAAGCGGAGAGCAAATTAATAAATTAATGAGGAAATACGAAGAATATTTTCCACCATTAGTTAGTCAGATGGTAGCCATTGGTGAGAGTACTGGTAGATTATCGGAATTATTGAAAAGGGTTGCGGTTTATTACTACAATCAGGTTGAAAGAGGTTTTAGTGTGTTGCTGGAATTATTACAACCGATTTTGATTGTGGTATTGGGTGGCTTAGTTGGCATATTAATTGCTGGTGTTTTACTTCCTATTTATCAATTAGCACAAACAATTTAAAAAAATATTAATATTTATGTATGAAAAAAACATTAAAAGGGTATACCTTAATTGAAATGTTAATGGTGGTTGCTATTATCGGAGTACTTGCTTCTTCAATTTTAATTGGATTAGGTAGCGCTAGGTCTAAAGCAAGAGACGCTCGAAGAATTACTGATTTAAAAAGCACACAAACTGCTTTGGAATTGTATTATAGCAAATATGGAGTATATCCATCAAGATCACCAGGTTCAAACGAAACATGAGAATGAGCTGATTTAGTTAATGTTTTAACAAGTAGCGAAACAGGGTTGAAGATTAGTAAGGTGCCGAAGGATCCGTTGAATAATACTGAATATGTATATAAATATGCAACTGATGGCCAGAACTATATCTTAGGGGCTAAGTTGGAAACTAAAGATCAAGCATTAGATGATGATTTGGATGGTTCCCAATTAGGACTTGATTGCGGAGAAGAATTGGGGGATATAATATATTGTATTAGTCTGTAGATTAAAAAACAGCTAAAACTTAATATGTTTTAGCTGTTTTTGTACTTGTAAATTATTGTTTTTTTTGTTATATTATCTATATTAATAATTAAAAATTATCTATGTCAAGTTTGACAATTATTTCAATCTATGTGTTTTTGTTCTTTTTTGGAACAATAATTGGTAGTTTTTTAAATGTTGTAATTTTGCGATCTGAAAAAGATCAGGAAATGGTTAAGACACCGTCTCATTGTGATCATTGTGGAACAAAATTAAAAATATGAGAAAATATTCCTTTGTTTAGTTATGTTTTTTTGAGAGGAAGATGCAGTAGCTGCAAGAAAAAAATTTCTATTATTAACCCAGCTTCTGAATTTTTTGTCGGGTTACTATTTGTTTTAGTTTTTTGAAGATTTTTGCAAATTCCTTTTTTTCAATCTGCATTTATTGAAACAACAATGTTACAAGTTTTAGCTAATTTTTTGCCTTTAATATTGTGGCTAGCCTATATTTCTATTTTGTTTTTGATATCTATTTATGATATTAGAAATTTAGTTGTATTGGATGGTTTTTTGGTAGCGGGTTTTGCTTTAGGATTAATAGGCGAAGGCTTAATGTTTTTGATTAATAAATACCAACCAATTGTTTTTTTGGATTTTTATCATAATTGATTAGGAAGCGCCAGTTTCTTTTTCCCAGAAATTCCGGGAATATTTAGTAATATATTAGGATTAATTATTGGCTTTATGTTTATTAAGATTATTGTATGATTGTCTAAGGGAAGGGCTATGGGAGATGGGGATCCATATATTGCTGGTTTTATTGGTTTTATTTTAGGAGTTCCTGCTGTTTTTGCTTTTCTTTTCTTATCGTTTATTATTGGTGGACTTGGTTGCTTTGCTTTGATTACCTTTGGGAAGAAAAGATTTAGACAATATGTTGCTTTTGGTCCATATTTAGCCTTAGGTGGATTATTGATATTTTTATGAGGGGAAAAGATTTTTCAAGCATATTTTAATTTAATGTTAATTAAATAATTTATGAGAAAAAGCTTTACGCTAGTTGAGCTTTTGGTTACTTCCGCCATAATTATGATTATGTTGGGGATAACTATTGCTTACAGCCAAAAAGGAGAGGGGATTAATAAAGTAAATCGTTCAGTTGAGCGAATTGCTTTTGATATTCGTAGAATTGCTAATTTATCTATGCAGACAAGACAATTAGGAGATAAGAAGGTGTGTGGGTGAGGTATTGTTTTTGATGAAAGCAAAACAAATCAGTATATTATATTTTCTGATTTTTGTGAAGGGGAAAGCATAAGGGGAGACAAGAGGTTTTCAGAAGCGGAAATACATGAAGTTGTTAAGTTGAATTGAGGGGTTGTTATTAAAGAATTTGATATTAATATGTTAATGTATTTGCCACCAGAGCCAAGATTAGAAATATATGATGAATATGATAATTTAGCTAATGATGGGCTCATTTCTTTAACAACTGTGGCTGGAAATTTTGTCAAAAGCATATCAATTAACCAGGCTGGAATGATAAGTACTAAATAATATTAAAAAATTTTTATGAGAAAAATACCAATTCGTAAAATTAAAGAATCGATTAAAAAAAATGTTATATATTTAAAAGATATTTCTAAAAAAAGAAATATTTTAAAAAGGGTTTTTAATTTTAGGAATTTTGTTATTGCTTGTGTTTTGTTTGTGATTTTTATTGCTTCGATTGTAGTGTATTTTTTTAAAGATTTGCCGGATATTAAAACTTTAGGAAGTAGAATTTCAAAAGAAAGCTTTACAATTTATGATCGAACAGGAACGGTAATTTTGTATGATCAAACTCAATTGGAGAATAGGCAATATTTGAATTTTGACGAAATACCAGAATCGGTGAAAAAGGCGACTTTGGCTGCTGAAGATGATGATTTTTATAAACACGGGCCAATTGATATTAAATCTTTGGTAAGAGTGGTGATTGAAAATGTTTTAAAATTAGGTAGAGGCGCGGGAGGTTCTACAATTACTCAGCAGTTGGCAAGAAATGCTTTTTTGACAACTGAAAGGAGTTTTGTACGTAAAATTCGTGAAATGATTTTATCTTTTTATTTAGAAAAAGAATATTCTAAAGATAAGATTTTTGAAATGTATTTAAATCAGGTTCCTTATGGGTACAATGCTTATGGAGTTGAGTCGGCTAGTCAATTGTATTTTAGTAAAAACGTTAAAGATTTAAATTACAATGAAGCTGCTTATTTAGCAAGTTTGTTGCAGTCGCCGTCATATTTATCTCCTTTTGGAAATCATAGAGATAAATTAGAAATAAGGAAAAATTGAGTATTAGGTAGGATGAATAAATTAGGTTGAATTACTAATGACGAATTTGAAAGTTTTAAAAAAGAAAAAACCGAATTTAAGTCTAGAAAACAAGCAATTCTTGCGCCCCATTTTGTTTCATATATTCAATCAGAGCTAGCAGGTAAATATGGAGAAGATTTAGTTCAAAGAGGTGGTTTAAAAATTACAACTACTTTAGATTATAATTTACAAAAAAAGGCAGAAGAAATAGTAAAGAAATACGGCGATCAGAATGAAAAAAATTATGATATTAAAAATATGGCTTTGGTAGCTCAGGATCCAAAGACAGGGCAAGTTTTGGTTATGATAGGTTCGAGAGATTTTTGAAATACTGATATTGATGGAAATTTTAATGCTGCCTTTGGTTTGCGTCAGCCAGGATCTTCATTTAAACCTTTTGTTTATTTAAATGCTTTTAAAAAAGGGTACTCTCCAAATACAGTAGTTTTTGATACAAAAACTAACTTTTCAACGGATGAAGCTAATCCATATATTCCGGTTAATTATGACAAGCTATATAGAGGGCCCATTAATTTACGTAATGCTTTGGCTCAGTCTTTGAATGTGCCAGCAGTTAAAACTTTGTATTTAGCCGGAGTTGAAGATTCGATTACGATTGCAAGAAGTTTTGGAATTTCAAGTTTAAATGAAGGGAAAAACCAGTATGGATTATCTTTGGTATTAGGTGGAGGAGCGGTTAATTTGTATGAAATGGTTGGAGCATATTCTGTTTTAAGCCAAGAAGGAGTAAAGCATAAGCAAGTTACAATATTAAAAGTTGAAGATAAAAATGGAAGAGTTTTAGAAGAGTATAAGGATGAGTCGTTACCTGTTTTTTCAAGAGAGCATGTTAATATGATAAATGATGTTTTATCTGATAATGTTGCCAGAACGCCTTTGTTTCATTCTTCAAATAATGCAATGTTTTTTGGAAATAATATTGATGTTGCTGGAAAAACCGGTACTAGCTCTGACTCTCGAGACGCATGAATATTTGGATATACACCGAATATAGTGGTTGGGGTTTGGGTAGGGAATAATGATTATTCTAAAATGTTTAAAGGCCCAACTGGCGGTTTAGTTGCTGCTCCGGCATGAAATGAATTTATGGGGTATGCAATTTCTAATAGGCCGGTTGAATATTTTACAAAACCAGATTACAAAGAAATATTGAAACCAATGCTAAATGGTCAGTATGTTAATCAATTGGGGAATTCATTGCATTTACATTCAATTTTGTTTTATGTTGATAAAAAAGATCCTTTAGGGCCAATAACAAGAAATCCTCAAGATGATCCACAATTTAGTTTGTGAGAAAATTCTGTTTTAGAATGAGCAAGGTTAAATGTGCCTGGTTTTGACCAAAATTACAATAAGCCTTTTGGCGAAGAAGTATACAATCAACAGTATAAACCGGTCGTTACTACAACCACTACAATTGAAGGAGCGGAGCCAAATATTAATATTGAATTTATTAACATTCAAGACAGGCAGATATTTAGTAATGATATTGAATTAAGAGTTAGAATTAATAGTAATTTTAAAATTGAAGAAAAAACTTTGTTTGTTAATAATATGTATTTTGGAGAATTAACAAGTTTTAATGATAATGTTTTTGGAATTAAAATTCCAAAGGAATCTTTAAGCGAAGAAAGCGAATTAAGAATTAGAGTTATGGATGAACATCTGAATATATTGGAGAAGGCCATAAATGTTGTTGTAAATTAA
>CAZCTX010000015.1:0-12642 GCA_964502205.1 uncultured Candidatus Saccharibacteria bacterium | reverse complement strand
TTAAAAACCCAAAGGTATGCCTCTGGGTTTTTAATTACAATTTTTCAATAATAAGAAGGTTTTTTCTATTCGGAATTAAGCTTCAGATATATTCGGTGATAAAGGGAATAAATGGATGCAACATTTTCAAATTATTTTCTAAAATTTTAAGTAGTGTATATTGAGCTTGAGCCTTATTAACGTTGTTTTTTATATCCTGTTTTAAATCTTCGATAATTTTGTCTGCAAATGTAAATCAAAAATACTTATATAGTAGCGTGCTTGCTCCGGTAATATTGTTTTTATCAAACAGTTTCTTATATTTATTTACTGTTTCAATGTTAATATCTAAATACTTCTTATACTTTGAATCTAAATTAATTTCAGAAAAATCAAAATCTGATAAATTCATTAATACAAACTTCGATGCATTTCAGACTTTGTTTACAAAATTTCTGGCACCAATTATTTTATCGTCCGAAAAAGCTAAATCGTCACCTATCTTTGTGCCATAAAGCATTGACCAGCGTAATACGTCGGCACCATATTGATCGCAAACAGTAATTGGGTCAATTGAATTTCCTTTTGATTTTGACATCTTTTGATGATTTTTGTCGCGAACAATACCATGCAATAAAACTTTTTTAAAAGGAACCTCTTTTGTTTTATATAAACTCATAATAATCATTCTAGCTACTCAGAAAAACAAAATGTCATAACCTGTTTCCATTATACTTGTTGGAAAATATGTTTCAAAATCTTTTTCTTTATTAGCTTTTAAAGTAGCAAAAGGCCATTGGCTTGATGAAAATCAAGTATCAAATACGTCGGAATCTTGAACTCAACCTTCGCCTGGATTATCTTTGCTGATTATGATTTCGTCATTCTTAAATCAAGCCGGTATTGGAATACCTCAATAAATTTGTCTTGAGATGTTTCAATCCTTTAATTCTTTCATTCAGTGAAAGAATATTTTTTCAAATCTCTTAGGAATTATTTGAACATCACCTTTTTTAACAGCATCGACAGCCAAATCTCTTAATGATTTTTTAGTATCATTAATTGGCTTTGTCATAGCAATAAATCATTGTGGAATAACTAATGGTTCAATAGGAGTATTACATTTATAGCAAACCGATACATTATGTTTGTATTCTTCTTGTTTGATAAATGTTTTGTTTTCTGTCATTATTTTTATTGCTTCTTCTCTGGCTAATTTTGGTTTCATGCCAGATAATGGGCCAGCATTTTCATTCAATTTACCATCTAAATCAATGATTGGTAAAAATCCTAAATTATGCTTTTTACCAATTTCAAAATCAGTAGCATCATGATTTGGTGTTACTTTTAATGCGCCGGTACCGAATTCAATATCAACGCTTTCGTCACCAATAACAGGAATTAATCTTTTAGTTATTGGTTCAATAACTTTTTTATTAATTCAAGAAGAATATCTTTTATCTTTTGGGTTAACGGCAATAGCTAAATCTCCAGGTATAGTTTCTGGACGAGTAGTTGCCACTGTTAGGAATTCATCACTTTCTGAATCTTGGTACTTGATATAATACAAAAAACTATTCTCTTCTATATATAGTGTTTCTAAGTCAGACAAAGCGGTTCTATGTTTAGGGCAATAATTAACGATGCGATTACCACGATAAATTAATCCGTCGTCATACATTTTATTAAATGTATCATAAACAGTATCAACAATTTTAGGATCTAATGTAAATGTTTCTCTTGATCAATCACATGAGCCACCTAGTCTTTTGATTTGCTCATTCATATGTTTTTTATTCTCTTGAGTAAAATTTCATACTTCGTTATAGAAATCGTCTCGTTCCATTTGGAAACGAGAACGGCCTTCTTTTTCTAATTTCTTTTCATAAACTACTTGGGTTTCAAAACCAGCATGGTCAGCACCAGGAAGCCATAAGGTTTTCTTTCCTAGCATACGTTGGTATCTGATAATTGCATCTTCAATGCTCATAACTAGTCCATGGCCTAAATGCAAGCTACCATTAGCATTGGTTGGAGGCATGATAATACAAAATGGATCTTGATTTTCTTTTGGCAAATTGTCAGGATTAAAAAAACCTGACTTTTCTCAAGTTTGATAAATTTGATTTTCAACTTCTTTTGGCTGATAAGCTTTAGGTAAGTCCATGTTTAAAATTAAAAAGAATTAATACTGATAATTTAGCAAATTTTTTAATCATTATCAAGCTAAATATTCATAACCTCAATTTTCTCTAAAAGCTTAATCTCTAATTCTTCGATATTAATTGATTCTTCAATTGCCTTAATGTCTTTCAAAGAAGTGCCGGCATTAGGATGTTTTGGCGTGAAAAGAGTGCAAGTATCTTCCTCTTGCTCATTTGATATTTCAATTGTACCAATATTCCTAGCAATATTAATAATTTCGTTTTTATTAAAACCAACTAAAGGCCTTAATGCTAAAATATTTGCAGCATTATTGATTACTGCCATGTTATCAAGAGTTTGAGATGAAACTTGAGCTAAAGACTCTCCGGTTGTAATTGATTTACATTTTAAATTTCTAGCAATCATGGAAGCTATTCTCATCATTGATCTTCTATATAGTACAATACGATATTTTGGATGAGAGCTAACTTTAATATGATTTTGAATTTCAGCAAAAGGAAAAAGAATTAATTTAATTTCATTTTGATATTTTGAAAAAGTCGCTAAAATATCTTTTACTTTTTCAATGCTTCTTTTGCTGATATATGGGAAGCTGTGGAAATGGATATAAATATTATGGCAACCGCGCTTTAACATCATAAAGCTGGCAACGGGAGAATCAATCCCGCCGGATATTAAAACAAGATTGCGGCCAGCACTACCGACAGGTAAACCAGAAAGGCCTGAAATAGTTTCAGTGAAAATATATGCCATATTATCTCTTGCCTCTATATATATTGTTTTTTGAGGATTTGATAAATTAACTTTGCCTTTAAAAAGCTCGGCGACTTTTATTTCAATATCCTTTGTATGATAACCAACATTAACACACCTAGCTTTAATTTTAAAAGTATCATTTTCTGATATATATGAAATATATTTTTCTTTAATAAAATTAAAAATATCTTCTTGGTTTGAAGAATTAATTTTATCAACAAGCGAAAAAGAATCAATGCCGAACGTATTTTTTAAAATATTTGAGATTAAATCAATTTCAGATTCTTGAAAATCAGTTAAAAAAATACGGCTATTGGTAATATTAATTAAGCCGCTCAAGTTATGTTTTTTAAATTGTATTTGAATGTTTTTTCTCAATATTTTCAAAAAACTTTTAGCAACGCCGTTTGATTTTAAAAATATTTCATTAAAACGGATTAAAAATATCTTTTCCATGTTATATACTTAGCAATTTGTAGCCCTAAGGAGAATCGAACTCCTATTACCAGATTGAAAATCTGATGTCCTAACCATTAGACGATAGGGCCATAAAAAGGAATTTGGGGCAGAATAACTATCCTTTTCCCTTGTGTAAAGAAAAAAGCTTAAAAAAGATTCAAAGTAAAAGTGTAAGGACTATTGGTTGCTTTTGACCATTAATATATTAGCATATTTTTTAAAAAAATCAATATAAACATCAAATATTGTATTTTAATGGTTTTTACGATATAATAAAAACAATAAATGAAATATACATTATGAAAATTTTAGCAATAGAAACGTCTTGCGATGATACGGCTATAGCAATAGTTGAATGCAAAGGAGAAATCGAAACTTTGCAAACAAAATTATTAGCAAATATCATATCAAGTCAAACAAAATTGCATGCTAAATCAGGTGGAATTATACCTAATCTAGCAGCTAGAGAGCATGAAAAAAATTTAATACCAGTATTAAATGAGGCTTTAAAAAAAGCAAAAATTAAAAAAGAACATTTTGCAAAAGAAATAGATCTTATTGCAACAACAAAAGGTCCAGGCTTACAACCTTCATTATTAATGGGTTTAAATTTCGCTAAAACATTGGCTTATGTATATAAAAAACCAATAGTTGGAACTAACCATTTGCTAGGTCATATATTATCAAATTTTATTAAAAACGATGGTACATTTAATAATAACCTAAAACTACCAATAGTTTGTTTACTGGTATCAGGCGGACATACGCAATTATATGAAATAAAAAATTGAAAGGATATTAATTTAGTAGGAGAAACTTTAGACGATGCTAGTGGCGAATGTTTTGATAAAATTGCAAAAACATTAAAGCTAGGTTATCCAGGTGGAGTTTTTGTGTCAAACATTGCCGAAAATTATAGGAGCAAAAATAAAAACATAAAATTAGAATTTAATTTACCAAAGCCCTTAATGCACTCTAAAGATTTTAATTTTAGTTTTTCAGGACTTAAAACGGCTGTTTTGTATTTGGTGCAAAAATTAAAAAAAGAAAAGAAATATAATAAAAAAGCAGTTGAAAAAATTTGTTTTGAAAGCGAAGAAGTGATTACTGATGTGCTAGTAGATAAGACTCTTAAGCTGGCAAAAGAAATAGACGCAAAAACAATTATGATTTCGGGAGGTGTCTCAGCAAATCGGCGGTTAAGAACAAAATTTATAGAAAGGATTAATAATAATTTTGATTTTATTTCTCCTGATAAATTAATGTCAACGGATAATGCAGCAATGATAGCCATTGCTGGCTACTACAATTATTTGCAAGGCAAACAAGACGATTGTTTGACCTTAGAAGTTAACTCAAATTTAGAAATTAAAATTTAAAAAAACAATATGGAAATAATAAATATAGATGATTTTTCAAAAATTAAAATAAAAATTGGAAAAATCATAGAAGCTGAAAAACTAGAGGAAAGCAACAAATTATTAAAATTAAAAGTTGACTTTGGCAATGAAGATATAAGACAAGTGCTGTCAGGAATTGCCAAATGATACAACCCGGAAGAAATAATAAACAAAAATTTTGCCTTTGTTGTAAATCTGGAACCAAGAAAAATATTGGAATACGAAAGTCAGGCAATGATTTTAGCGAGTCATGATCCGGAAAATGATATCGTAAGCATATTAACGCCGGATAAAGATATTAACCATGGATCAAATGTAAACTAAAAACCGCCAAATGGCGGTTTTTAGTTTAATCTTGACTCGATAACATCAACTATTTGTTTATGAATGTCTTCAATTGATTGCAAGGCATCTACTTTTACTCAAGTGTCAGGATATTTTTCAGTAAGATATTCATAGCCTTGGAATACTTTAGAAAAATAATCCATGCCATTTTTTTCGAAGCTAGTTAGTTTCTCATTTCTTTTTTCAATTCTTTCTCTAAAGACATCCGGATATTTTTCAAACGGAATACGTAGATAAAAAACTAAATCAGGCATTATCTTGCTGGTTGCAAACTCAATGATTGATTCAATTGTATTCAAATCAAGCCCACCAGCAAAAGATTGATAAGCAACAGTTGATGGTCAAGACCTGTCTTGAATAATATATGTTCCCTTTTGAATTTCTGGTTTAATGATCTTTTCATAAATATCTGCCCGGCAAGCGTTAAGAAGAAATGCTTGAGAAACTGGATTAATTAAATAATCTGTCTGTAGCAAAATCTCTCTTATCTTTTGACCAACCTCAGTTTTGCCAGGTTCTTTGGCAAGAACCACTTCTTTGCCTTTTTGCTCAAGGTAATTAGTAATCTTTTCAATTTGTGTGCCCTTACCACAGCATTCCATGCCCTCGAAAATAATCAATTTTCCATTGCTCATATTGATGTTTTAATTTTTAAAATTATATCAATAATATAAAATAAAAACAAGAGAAAAGCAGAATAACATTACTCCGCTTTTCTTGTAATTTTAATGGCATGGCCATTAATTAAAGACAGTGCGATTTTTTTATAGGCAGAATACAGTATTCTTTGGTAGGTTGACCTTGATATTTTCATTTTGATGGCTGACTCTGTTTGATCCAGCTCCTTTATATGTTTTAATCTCAAAGCCTCTAATTCCTCAACACTCAATTCTACTTCTTTCAAAAACTTCATGGGAATACCCTGAGGTTTAAAATAGTAATCACAATGTTTGAAGCCAATGTGGCGATTTAATCTTGGGCGTGGCATAAAAATTTTTTATTCTTTATCGATATTTTCTTTTTCTGACTCAAGATCTTTAAGATAATTCTTAGTATCTTCAATCTCTTGCTCGATTAATTCTTTATCTGTTTTTTGGTTTCTGCCTCAGAAGGGACAGCATTGACGAAAACGTCCTCACATTCTTGCCCCTTTATTGCCTTGGCATTTACCTAATCCCCTCCCTGTTAAAGGCCCATTTCCGTTTGGGCCGGTTTGATCAAAATTTGGCATGATATATTTTTTAATATTTATTAATACGACTTTAATTATGGGCATATGCTCATAATTATATTGTATCAAAAAATATATAAATGTCAAGCTAGTTGGTATTTATACTTGGATCTAAAAGATTGTATGGCACAGCTAATTCGAAATTACCGGCAACATAAGGAGCAATTTGATATTCGTTAAAATACACAATCATAGAACTATCAGTTAATGCAAAAGTACTGAAATTTTCTTTTTTAGGCTCGAATCCTTCCAAGAATAAATCATATTCTAATTCTTTATTTTGAAAATGGTCAAGAGAATATTGAGATAAAGTATTCAACATTGTTTCATTAAGTATGACATCGTCAAACAAAACTTCTTTCTTTTCGCTAATAGTGAAATTCTTTGTTCAGATTGTATGGCTTGGATGAGCTCCGCCAGTATATGCTTCTGTCTCAAATTTGACGCTCAATAGATCTTCTTGATTATGAACTATTTTATAATTAATCATTAAGGTTGTTTTGGCGCTGTTAGGTGATGGAACTTTTACGATTTCTTTAAATTCATCAATTTGTCGATTAATTTCTGTTGATATATTAGTGTCAAGTTCTAAAATATTAAAATGAGGATACTTAATATCAATAATATAATTATCAATGTCCTCGTTAATGGTTTTGTCGATAACTGGTATTTTGCTTGTTACCATTGGTTTTGTAGTAGTAACATTATTGATATAATTGCTTAAATAATTTTGAGTTGATATGATGTAAAAACCAAATAATAAAATGAATGCAAGAAAGATGAAAAGAATAAATTTTTTCATAATATTAATTTAATATTAATATAATTATCGTACCAAATTTTAAAAAACTTTACAACTAAAAAACAACTGAAATATCAGTTGTTTTTTTCTTGGGGTGGCTGATGGGATTCGAACCCACGACTTCCTGTGCCACAGACAGGCGCTCTACCGCTGAACTACAGCCACCAAGTAATATAATAATAGCAAAATTTTGGTCAAAAAGCAATTCCCAGCAATATGAATTGCTGGGAATATGCTCTTTTACAATCAACTAGTTCTTGAAGCTATCAATTTTCTTTTGAATTTGTTTTTCTTCAAATTTCTTTAATAACTTTTTACCATTTTCATTTTTTGTAACATAAACTCAGGCAGAACCAGTAATTAACATGCTTAAGCCAGTGATAATAGCTCCGGTTTCCATTGGTCCGGTGGCAATTGTAGAAGCACCTAAGACAGCACTATAAGTTATTGAAGCACTATCGCTAACGGTGCTAACATTATCAGCTTCTGCTTCAGCAGTATTAGTAATTGTGTAATATGTACCAGCTTGGTTAGCAATGGCTTGGAAAGTAATTACCTTCTTTTCGCCTGGTCTTAATGTACCAAGGTTTAATCCAGTAGTTGCAATGCCATCAACATTATTAACACCATCAATTTTTGTAGTATTAATATAGTAGCTTAATGGAGCTGGTAATCTGTCAATAACAGCTGTGTTATTGGCATACTTATTACTATGTATATTGGAAATCAATAAATAGAACTCAATTACATCGCCCTTTTTGGCTCGAATAACTTTGTTATATGATTGGTCACCATTAGATAAGTTTCTAGCTAATTTTGTAATGGCTAAAACTTTATCAGTTTGTTGATCTAAAACATTCAATACAACTGTATCAGAAACAGTAGAGCCATTATTGCCAGTACAAGTAATTGTGTAAGTTGTTGTACTTGAAGGAGCTACAGTTTCATTACCATGAGTTGATTTTGTACCACTTCAACCATTAGAAGCATAACAGGAGTTAACGCTATTTGATGTTCAAGAAAGAATAGCTGTTTGACCTCTATATATAGTAGAAGGATAAACAGATAAATCAACTGAAGGATTTGTTTCGCGAACTGTAACAGTAACAGAATCGGAAGCAGATGTATATTCGTTATAACAGGTTATTGTATATGTAGTAGTAACTGAAGGCATACTCATTTCGCTACCATTAACTGATTTGCTACCTGATCATCCATTTGAAGCAACACAGTATGTTGCGTTTTGAGATGTTCAAGTCAAAACTGTTGTTTGGCCACGATCAATAATCGTTGGATTAGCGTTTAAATCAACTAATATATTCTTTTGAACACAAGCATTATTACAAACAGCTAAATCAGTGTATTGGCCATTTGTATCTAATGAACATTGTCCAGTAGATTGGTTACAAGAATATTTTTTAACTGGAGCCTGACAATTATGGAAACATTCAGTATACGATGTATAGTTTCCGATTGTTGAAACTTCACAAGCATAAGTTGCTAAATTACAAGTATATCTTGGAGTTGGGGTTACAGCAACACAGTCAGCAGCACAAGCATTATATGAATTGTATTCGCCAGTACTTGAAACTGAACAGCTTGATGTTGATCGGTTACATGTATAGCGATTTGTAGGTGCTGGTTGTTGACAAGCTGATTGACATGAACTCATTGAAGAGTATGAACCTGAACTTACAGCATAACATTGATAAGTTGATCAATTACATTCATAACGTTCTGGTTGTTGAGCTGGACGACAAGCTGATTGACATGAACTCATTGAAGAGTAAGGTCCAGAGCTAACAGCAAAACATTGATAAGTTGATCAATTACATTCATAACGTTCTGGTTGTTGAGCTGGACGACAAGCTGATTGACATGAACTCATTGAAGAGTAAGGTCCAGAGCTAACAGCAAAACATTGATAAGTTGATCAATTACATTCATAACGTTCTGGTTGAGGAGCTGCGACACAACCTAATCTACAGCTTTCAAGTGAAGAGTATTCACCAATTGTAGATACAGTACATTGCATAGCTGGCCTTTCACAGGTATATCTTTTAGTTGGTTCTGGTGTTGTTTCTTTAGCTTCTATATATACAGAACATTCGGCTGTTTTTGTTTTATTTT
Source organism: uncultured Candidatus Saccharibacteria bacterium (assembly GCA_964502205.1). Classification (GTDB taxonomy): domain Bacteria; phylum Patescibacteriota; class Minisyncoccia; order UBA6257; family JAKLIH01; genus JAKLIH01. The sequence goes on along the minus strand of CAZCTX010000015.1, from coordinate 3,374 downwards.
TTTCATCAGTAACTTTTACTTGAAATGATTTAGTTCCAGATGTTGTAAATGTTTTATAGATTATTCTTGAAGAACCAGAAGCATCACCTGTTCATGAATAAGAATATGGAGATGTTCCGCCCGAAGCTTCAGCATAGATTTTTACTTCTTCGCCAACTTTTCCTCTTGAAGGTGTGACAAAACAAGCAACAGTAATAGGAGAGGCTTCTTCTTCAATTGTGAATGCGCGAGTATTACTAACGCCTAATGTTGGGTTGTTTGATGTGTCGCCATTCTTTTCTTCAGCATAAACTCAAACTTTACAATATTTATAATTACTTACCCAAGAAGGAACGCTTCAGCTGATGCTAGTATTAGTTGTTCAACCAATAGTATAACTATCGTTTGCAAAATCAATATTATCACCACAGCCAAACTTAACTAAGTAAGCGCCAGGGTTGTTACCTGTTTTTTCTCAACTGACAGTAATTGTTTTGCCAGGAACAATATATCCACCTTTAACTGGAGTAGTACGCGCGCTAGAGCTTGTATCAGTATCATTAAAACCATTAACATTAATAGCTTTAATGAAAATTGAACAAGATTTTGTGTTGTATGGATATTTATCTGGACATGCGCTAGCATTACCGTTTTGATCAGCAACCGTTAAAGCATTAGCTTGGTTAATAAAAACCAAGGCGCTAACTATCACGACCAAGAAGATAAATAATTTTTTGAACATATTTAAATTTTTCATGTTGATTTTTTTAACTCTAATTATATAATTAGAGTTGTAAAATTATTAATTAATTATTAATATTATATCATTTTTATATTAGATTGTCAATTGGAGCAAAACGGGATAAAAGTTGCTTTCGACTAAAAACAACTTTAAATTTTGCTTCAATATCTTATTTTTTATATACTTATATTATAACATTAAATTATCAATTTGTCAATAGGCGGTTAGTTTTCTGTGGAAAACTCAAAATGACCCCCAAAAAGCTCCCTTCTATATATATGTTAAAAATCGTAATTTATATATAGTTCATTTAGCCGACAAAAAGAAGGCAGAAGCTTTTTAAGAATCGGATAGCTAAGTTGACTTTTATAGCTGAAAATAGCCTCGCATTTTAAATCCCGCTCTTTCGAAGTTAACATAAATTTTTGCCACTCCCAGTTAAAACTCAAAAGCGATAGCGGCGGAGTTATAAATTGGTTTTTCAAATACTTCATTGGCCTTGGAAAATATTTATAATGTATTAAATAGCTATAACTTCTAATCTTTGGATAGTGTTTTAAAAGCTCTAATGTTGTTTGACCAATAGCACGGTGATCTGTGTGGGTATCAAAGACGCTTGGATAAATAACAAAATCTGGATTGATAGAAAACAATATGCTAGACAAGTCGTTAATTAATATGGTTTGATCAATTTGAGAAATCTTTTTATCTGGGCGGTTTAGCATAAAAACATTCTTAGTATCTATTTTGTGCAAATTAATACTATTAAAAAATTCTAAGTACCTTTTGTTTTTAATATTTTTATTATTATTGTCGGTGACCAAAACAATGTATACATTAGCGTTATTTTTTATTGATCTCTGAATTAAACCCGAACAAGCCAGCGCCTCGTCGTCAGCATGCGGTATAATGAAAATTATTTTCTCATTTTTCATTGGAACTTTAATATCGCTTAATATGCTTATTGCTTTTTGAGGTAGAACTTGAGTATGTTGCAAAAAGGAAAATATTAAAAACCCAGATAGTCCGATAAAAAGAATAATTAGTTTTTTATGTTTTGAGAATAACTCTTTAAGGTTTCTTTTTATTTTGATTTTCAACTGATTGCTTGTAGACATTATAGATTTTTTTATAACTTTCATTAATATCATGAGCAGAAATAATTTCCAAACTTTTTTCTTTGTATTTTTTTATTTTATTTTGATCAAAAATTAATTCATTAATCGCAGAAACATACTCATTAACATCGTCTTTAACTAATAATCCGTTCCGATCGTTTAAAATTAATTCCGGCAATGCGCCACTTTGATTAGCAATTACCGGCAAACCACACGCCATTGCTTCCATAGTAACAAGGCTTTGAGCTTCATTCTTGGAAACAATTAAGAAGACATCGCTATAATTATAAAAAGAATTTAGATCATCAGAATTTGGTTTTATTTCTTTAAATATTTTTATTTGTTTATTATTTATAAAATTTTCATGAAAAAATTCCCCTTTCTCGCCGTCACCAATAATTATAATATTGATGCTTTTTTGTTCTGCGATTTTTTTAATAACCGTAAAAAGAATATCAATGTTTTTTTCCTTACTAAGGCGAGATACACATAATAATGTTGGAAAATTATTTTCTCATAAATTGTATTTTCTTATAAAGTCATTATCTACATTCCTAACAAAAAAGGTTTTTAAGTCTATCCCGTTTGAAATTATTTCTTTGTTTGACGTTACGCCAATCTGTTTCAAATTGTTACTAATATAATTACTTGGTGATATTACTATATCACAATTTTCATTTATAAACTTGGAAAGAAATTTTTCATAAAAACCCCCTATCAAATCCCTGAACATATCGGGTAAAAAATTGATTGGAAAACTTGTACTGGCATGCTGGGTATAAACAACCGGAATAGAATTTTGTTTTGCATATTTTGCTCCGAAGAATGAAATAAAGGCAGGGTCATGAATATGAATTACATCCGGTTGAAACTCTTGAATAATTTTATTTATTTTTAAAACCGCCAAATAGCTTAACTTGGTATCAACATTAAAAGGATTAGCCAAAGAAAAAAGCCTCTTCACTTTATAAGAGTTTATTTTTTCTTCCATAGGCAAAATTTTATCTGAGCTCGTAACTACGAGCACATCATTAGATCTTGAAAAATAACTAGCCAAGTTGTTTACATGAACAGTGTAGCCCGATATACGTGGAAGAAAAATTTCAGTAAGATATAAAATTCTCATATAATTTTTAAAAAATAATATTATGTGGAGGTACGGAAAATCGAATTCCGGACTGGTCATTGCGAACGACCTATTATACCACTTAACTATACCCCCATGAATTAATTATACCAGATATATTATAAAATTTAAATACCTGAAACTTTATTTTCAAAAATATCGTTTTACTGTTTTTAAATTTTTATTCCCGCCTGTAACCATAAATGGTTACAGGCTACCAGAAGAAAAATTGTATACAATTTTTCTTCTGGATTATAATACAATTCACCGTGTCGCAAAATATTCAGAAACAAAAGTGCGTGACACTTTAATATAGCGTGTCGCAAAATAATGCGTGACAAGTGAAATTGTCACGCGCGTGAGATCGGAAGAGCGTCGTGTAGGGAAAGAGTGTAGATCTCGGTGGTCG
>CAZCTX010000014.1:9960-12961 GCA_964502205.1 uncultured Candidatus Saccharibacteria bacterium | reverse complement strand
TTTTATTTTATTTACAAGTATAGTTTAAAGAATTTTTCAAAAAAAGTCAAGCATTTTTAACCTAATTCTTCTTTTAACTTTTTAAATAATTCTTCAGCATGCTTAGATAATTTTTTAGGAGTATCAATTTTTACAATAACCAATAAATCACCAAAAGAATTTTGATTTAGTTTTTTGAAGCCTTTGCCTTTTACTTTTAAAATTGTTCCATTGTCTATGCCCTTAGGAATATCAATGATTATTTCTTTTTCATTTATATTCTGTATTCCCTTTTTAACCCCTAAAGTTGCTTCGGCAACATTAATATGAGCATTAACAAAAAGATTATCGCCTTCTCTTCAAAACTTAGAATCTTCCTTAACTAAAACTTTAATATATAGGTTACCAGCTTTAAATTTTTTACTTTTTTGATCCCCATAATTTTTTAATTCCAAAACATCGCCATTGCGAATACCAGCCGGAATATCAATTGTTTCTGTTTTAATTTCCGTCACGAAACCTTTAGCATTACAAGCGTTACATTTTTTATCAGGAATATTGCCTTCACCATTGCATTCATGGCAAACAACTTTTTCGCTTATTACTCCGAATAATGGAATGCTTCTTCGTTGCTCAACAAACCCTTTACCATTACAAGCTTTACAAGTTTTTAATTGCGCATTATCGGGATAACCTTTTCCATTACATGAATCACATAAAACTGAGCGTTGGTATTTTATTTCTTTTTTAGCACTAATAAATGATTCTTTTAAAGAAATTAAAATTTTAATTTCTAAATCTTCATTTGGATTTGAATTTCTTCTATTTGGCTGTTGGGAAAAAGAAGAATTAAAAAAAGATCCAAAAATATCATTAAACCCAGAGAATGAAGAAAAATCAGATGCATTACCATAGCTAGCATCAGATCAATTAAAACCATCAAAACCATTAGATCCAAATTTACGCATATTATCGTACTGTTGTTTTTTATTTGGATTCGATAAAGTTTGATAAGCTTCATTAATTTCCTTAAACCGTTTTTCATCACCACCAGGACGATCGGGATGACATTTAAAAGCAAGATTATGAAAAGCTTGCTTTATCTCTTCATTTGTCGCATTTTCATTTAAACCAAGAATTTTGTAATAATCTTTTGAATTATCAGGCATATAGTTAAGTTTATATTTTATATATAATTTCTATAAATTACATTGTGAGATATTGTTTGACAGCTGGTTTTTCTTCAAATTTCAAAAACTTTAATCAAATGAGTATATTAATGATAAACAAACTTAGGTAGTATACAAAGAAACGAGATATGAAATAGAAAAAACCAATAATACTAAGTATAAATCAGATAAAAATTCCAAAAACCAATGTCTTTGTGGCTTGTGAAGCTTTATTAAAATAATCAACAAGTATTTGGCTTAATTTTGTCTTACCATCAAAACCATTTTCAAACATTGATTTAATGCTATCGGTAATAATTTTCTCACCAGAAATACCTAAAAATGAATATTGTTTTTGAAATGTATTCATTATCGGATTTTTAACAATAAAATTGTTAACCGCTATATCAAAAGATTGATTTAAACTCGAATCGGGCTTAAAGCTAGTTCAAGCATCTAAACCGATTTTAACAAAACTATTTAAATTAAGCCCTTTGATCATTTTATTGTCAATCCGAATAAAGCCAAAAAATATTATAGCAACAAAAATACACGAAACAGCAATAAACTGATGATGAAAACCACTACGAAAAACTATCTTTCAATCAAATCTTAAATATGTTTCATCTGATTTACGATATTGAATTGACGCAAAATACAAATAAACATACGAAAAAACAATTAATACGTAGAATATTAAATTATTCAAAGGCATGATGTCGACAAATAAAATCAAAGAACAGAATATATAACCAAGTAATCATCATTGTAATAATTGTTTATTAAGTTGAAAAAGCATTAAAGCTAAAAACACCATACTTAAAGAAAAAAACAATAAAAAGAATATTTGACTATAGATATTGAAATATTTTGTTAGCATAATGCTTTTGAAGATATGCGAAAAAAACAAAACAAAAAGACAGCTTAAAAACCCTAAAATATTTTGTTTTAAAAAAACACCTCGAAACAACGAACGATCCAATTTTAAACTTCGCATATCATTAGTAACTGTGTAAGAAGACTTTTTACGATTAAACAAAGCGTCTAAAAATTTTATCATAAAATATTTTTAATATATACATTAATTGTATCAAAATATCAAATTATCGTCAAATAAAATTCTTGAAATTTCCGCCAAGGGTTACTTAGCGGAAATTTTTTTACTTTTCTTCAAAATTTGCATCTTGAACATTGTCATTTTCGTTTGGTTTTGCTTCTGGTTCAGGATTTGCATTAGCTTGATCTTGGTAAATATGTTTGCCAATTTCCGAAATAGTATGAGATAAATCTTCGATTCCCTGTTTTAATAAGTTGGTATTTTCCTCGACTGTTACATCCGTAATTTCTTTAGCTAAAATATCTTTAACAGTCTTAACTTTATCATTAATACTTGTTTTTAATTCTTCAGGAATTTTGTCTTGGTTATCTTTCAAGCTTGATTCAGATTGATAGACTAAACTTTCGGCTTGATTACGTAAATCAATAAAATCTTTACGCTTTTTATCTGATTCAGCAAATTGGGTTGCTTCATTTTTCATTCTTTCAATTTCTTCTTTTGATAAATCGGTTGTAGCTTCAATTTTAACTGATTGAGATTTATTAGTTGCCTTATCTTTGGCAGTAATATTTAAGATACCATTTTTATCAATATCAAAAGTAACTTCAATCTGAGGAATACCACGAGGAGCAGGCGGAATACCATCTAAGATAAAACGAGCTAATGTCTTGTTATCATTTGCCATTGGACGTTCACCTTGCAAAACATGAATATCAACGGCCGGTTGATTGTCAGAAGCAGTTGAAAATGTTTCTGTTTTAGATGTTGGGATGTATGTGTTCTTGGGAATCATAGG